>JAFUZM010000325.1 GCA_017476605.1 Clostridia bacterium | reverse complement strand
TCTCATACCCCAGGGTAACACCAAACATGAACTCACCGGTCAGGTCCGCCTGTCCGTTTCCGGATGAAATCAGATAATACCCATCGTCCAGGGAGGAGATCATCTCCTCCACGGTATCTTTTCCAGGAAGAATACACGTGTTGCGCATCCGGATCAGCGGTTCATCTGAATATCCCCATGCTCTGGCGTTTCCGGAGGCCTGCATGCCAAAATGCTGTGCCGTTTCCCGATTGTTCATGTACCCCACCAGGATTCCGTTCCGGATGAGCACAGCATCCTTTGTCGGAACACCCTCGTCGTCCAGATAAACCGGCAGGGGCACGCTGCCCTCCTGGCCATCCGGTCCGGTATGACCGTAATCCACCATGGTGACCAGTTCAGAGGCAACCTGTTTTCCGAGGTTCGGTCCTGCAACACTGCCGCCAAGAACCAGATCCGCCTCAACCGTATGCCCCACGGCTTCATGCGCCAGCATGCCGCTCATCAGGCCACCCAAAATCACTTTTTTCTTTCCAGCCTCCGGGAAAACACCCTCGCGCTTATCCATCAGCTGAGCAACCAGCTGATCAATTTGCGGATAAAGGAAATCCAGATCCTTAAACCAGTCCTCAAAGCTCCCGGCTCCGCCAAAGGCCTTGAACAGTTCCACCGGGCTTCCATCCGGCGTTTCCGCTGAGACAAAGACGTAAATGTAACACCTGGGTGTGGTCACATGCCCGCAAAATGCGTCCGAGGTATAGATGATCTTATCCTGTGAATCCTCCGTATAGACAACGGAACGGGAAATCAGCTGCGGATAATGCACGGCAATATACTGATCAATCTCTTTGCAGGCTTCAATGATTCTTGCCTGCTGTGTATCCTGAATCACGCGATTGAGCGGAACCGATCCCTGCCCAACAGATGCGCTTTCCATCATCGTCCGGTCATTCGTATGATTATTCAGAAAATGTGCATTTTCTCCTGCCAGGCGAATGGCTTTCCGGACGTCCTCCGGTGTATAGCTGCCCACTGAGGCAAATCCGGTATTGCTTCCGATTTTTACCCGGGCACTGATTCCCCTGCTTTCACTCCTTGAGTTTCCAACCAGATCCCCTTTACGAAGCGAGACACGCCTTACCCGGTTCTCGTGACCACGGATGATGCCCTGAACCCCGGGTTCAAACACTGCATTCTCTTTGATGATATCCTGAATCACCCTGCAGTTCCTCCTTTTCCTGTTCTCTCGCGGATCTTCCGCGACCTTACCAATCGTTTTCTAACGAATTATATCAAAATCGCAGGGAATTTCAACCTGTAATCAAAATGTTTGAGCTGACCGTGCTCATTTACCTGAACCGGTCCCAGCGTTTGACATGGTGGACATCTGTCAGCATGTTTCGTTTGACAATTGTTCATCATTATATTACACTTTGCAAAAAAGAATAAGGAGGCCTTCTATGAAGCCCATTACCCCTGAACTGCAGCAGCAGTTTTCCGATGCCTACATAACCAATCCGGCAAGACAGATGGCAACACTTGCTCTCAGCAAAAGTGATCTTGCCGATGTCGCTTTTGTTCCTCAGAGTGCCAATCAGCTTCGTCACAAATTTTCCATTTCGATCCCGACAATGGAGGTGACCAATCAGCATGCCTCCGGGCGCTGCTGGCTGTTCGCGGCCACAAATGTCCTGCGTGAGCGCATTGCAAATGCCCGAAACATTGAGAAGTTCGAACTTTCTCAAAGCTACCTCGCCTTCTGGGACAAGTTCGAGCGCTGCAATTATTTCCTTGAGAGCATGATCAAGACCGCAGACAGGAAGCCGGATGACCGCACCGTGATGTTCATCCTCCAAACCGGTGTACACGACGGCGGACAGTGGGATATGTTTGCCAACATCGTACGGAAATACGGAATTGTGCCCAAGGACTGCTTTGATGACACAAAGCAGAGCAACAATACCCGTCAGATGAACTATGTCATCAACCGTGCCTTAAAAGTTGGCGCAGTCAAGCTTCGCAGGATGATTGAGGCTAATTGCGGAATGGATGCCGTGCAAAGCGAAAAGAACGCCATCCTTTCAAACATCTACGGATTCCTCTGCAGCTGCTATGGAAATCCGCCGACGCAGTTCGATTTCCAGTGGGTCGACAAGGATAAAGTCTACCACTGCGAAGCCGGCCTGACGCCGCTCACCTTTGCCGAGCGTTATGGTGTCCCCGAGCTTCTCAACGAAACCGTCAGCATCATCCATGCTCCGACCGGGGACAAGCCCTATGACAGGACCTTCACCATTGAATATCTTGGGAACGTCGTTGGCGGAAAAGAGGTCTGCCATCTGAACCTTTCCCTGGATGATTTTAAAGCTGCCATTTTGCGCCAGCTGGAAGACGGAAAAATCGTCTGGTTTGGCAGCGATGTCGGACATTACGGTGAGCGCACACTCGGCATTTGGGATGATGCCTCATTTAACTATGAGCTCATCTCCGGTCTGGACCTTTCCATGAGCAAGACCGATGCCCTTGACTATTCCCTCTCTGCAATGGATCATGCCATGGTCCTGACCGGAGTCCATCTTGAAAACGGCAAGCCCGTTCGCTGGCGCATCGAAAACAGCTGGGGCGATGAAAAGGGCGAAAAGGGCTACTACATCTGCTCTGATTCCTGGTTCAATCAGTATGTGTTCCAGGCAGCTGTTGAAAAAGCCTACCTGGGCGATAAGGCAGCACTTGCCAATCAGACACCAATCGTCTTAAAGCCCTGGGATCCTATGGGCACCCTCGCAAAGTAATTATCTACAAATATCCAATAGTATCCAAAACCAAAGAAGTGGTTTGTCTTGAGAATCATTTTATCCCATTGATCATCGGGATGATTCGTGAGTAAATTTTCCCAAATCAGCAGCTCATGAGCTCGCTGGACTCTCGCTCTGCCCTATCAGGCAGGCAGAGATTTTTGCATCAGCGGCTCCCTTTCGATTTAATTAAGACAAACCACGCTTAAACTTTTGACAGTATTCTTTGTGTAAAGGCAACTGTCAAAACGTCAAAAATATTGTTAGTTATTCTCTTCGCTTGTTGACAATCATGCTGTCCAAGGCTATTATGATACCAGTGATCGAGTTCCAGAAACTTGTGAAGCCTGGAACCTGGGGAGGACCTACGGGCCCTCCTTTCATTTTGTGGGAAAGTTCCTGTACATGCCCAATCCATATCTGACCACTGCCCAACAGATACGTCTTCTGGCAGATGTCAAGGGGCGGCTTGATGAACATGTTCTTGATGACGGATATTCTGGATGCCATATGCTCACCTTCTTCATTCACGTTGATCAAGCTGTATAGGCTTGCTTGCAATCTGCATGACAAAATAGTATCATCTCCATCGGAGGTGATGATCATGACAAAAGATGCTACGGTCAGCATCCATATTGATGAGGCTGTGAAAAATCAGGCGGAGGACATCTTAAGGGAGCCGGGCATACCCGATTCAGCAGTAACCAATTTGCTGTACCATCAGAAGATCATTCAAAAGGGAATTCCCTTTCCCATGACGCTTTTACAAAATAACACATCTCTGGACGGAATATCCCGGACAGAGCTTGATGCCAAGCTCCAGCACAGCTATGATCAGGCAATGTCACGCCAGGGTAGACCTTTGAACGCTGTCTTTGCAGACCTCGAAAGGAAACACACCTGAGAAAAAACTGTCATCATCGCACCCGATGCCGAGGTTGATTAAACAAACTTGATGACTACATCACGTTTGAATGAGTTGCACCAGATACAGCGATCAAATACTATATTCAAAGCATCATCTCCAATAAAAGAGACATTCCCGTAAGTTCTTCATGATTTTTACAGCTATGAGCTTAATTAAACCTCCCTGCAGCAGCAAGGAGGTTTTACGTTTATCAATGGCCGATATCCGGATACACACCATGCCGGAGCATAAAAAATGTCTGGCAGATGCCAGACATTTTTTATTTGCATTACAGCTGCGGGCCAGCCGGTACCAGGGCCTTGCCAGCAGGATTTCCTTCATACTTCTTGAAGTTCTTGATGAAGCGGCCTGCAAGATCCTTTGCCTTCTCTTCCCACTGAGAAGCATCCGCATAGGTATCGCGAGGATCGAGGATGTGCGGATCAACGCCCGGAAGCTCCGTCGGAACCTCAAAGTCAAAGAACGGAATCTTCTTGGTCGGTGCCTTGTTGACATCGACACTCAGGATCGCATCAATGATGCCACGGGTATCCTTGATGGAGATACGCTTGCCGGTGCCGTTCCATCCGGTGTTGACCAGATAGGCCTTTGCGCCGCTCAGCTTCATCTTCTTTACCAGCTCCTCGGCATACTTGGTCGGATGGAGCTCAAGGAAGGCCTGTCCAAAGCACGCAGAGAAGGTCGGGGTCGGCTCGGTGATGCCGCGCTCGGTTCCTGCAAGCTTTGCGGTGAAGCCGGAGAGGAAGTAATACTGGGTCTGCTCCGGAGTCAGAATGGAGACCGGCGGGAGAACACCAAAGGCATCCGCAGACAGGAAGATGACGTTATTGGCAGCAGGTGCGGAGGAAACCGGACGAACGATGTTCTCGATGTGGTTGATCGGATAAGAAACACGGGTGTTCTCGGTAACGCTCTTGTCTGCGAAGTCGATCTTGCCCTCTGCATCCAGAGTGACGTTCTCAAGAAGTGCATCGCGGCGAATCGCATTGTAGATGTCCGGCTCAGATTCCTTGTCAAGGTTGATGACCTTGGCATAGCAGCCGCCTTCAAAGTTGAAGACGCCATTGTCGTCCCAGCCGTGCTCGTCATCGCCGATCAGCAGACGCTTGGGATCCGTGGAAAGCGTGGTCTTGCCGGTTCCGGAAAGGCCGAAGAAGATCGCGGTATTCTTGCCGTCCATATCGGTATTGGCAGAGCAGTGCATGGAGGCAATGCCCTTGAGCGGCAGATAATAGTTCATCATGGAGAACATGCCCTTCTTCATCTCTCCGCCGTACCAGGTGTTCAGAATCACCTGCTCACGGCTCGTGATGTTGAAGACAACGGCGGTCTCGGAATTGAGGCCCAGCTCTTTGTAGTTCTCAACCTTGGCCTTGGATGCATTGTAAACAACGAAATCCGGCTCAAATGCCTCAAGCTCCTCTGCGGTCGGCTTGATGAACATGTTCTTGATGAAATGTGCCTGCCATGCCACCTCAACGATGAAGCGAACGGCCATGCGGGTATCCTTGTTGGCGCCGCAGAAAGCATCAACAACAAACAGACGCTTGTTGGACAGCTCCTTGATCGCCAGATCCTTAACCGCTTTCCAGGTCTCCTCAGACGCCGGATGGTTGTCATTCTTGTATTCATCCGAGGTCCACCAGATGGTGTCCTTGGAATTCTCATCCATAACGATAAACTTATCTTTGGGGGAACGTCCGGTGTAGATACCCGTCATAACGTTGACAGCACCCAGTTCGCTGACCTGTCCCTTCTCGTATCCCTCGAGCTCCGGTTTGGTCTCTTCTTCAAAGAGGAACTCATAAGACGGATTGTAGACGATCTCTTTGACGCCAGTAATACCATACTTTTCGAGATTAATGTTCGCCATGTTAATTACCCTTTCTGTAATCCATTATCAAACCGATATGTTGATTCAAAAGAATCGCACTGATTTGACGATGGTACTTTATCACAATAAAAAAAAGAAATCAACCGTCAAATAGAAAAAAGCGCAGAAAAAAGGGACAGAAATGTGAAAAAACACACTCTCTGCCCTCTTTCCATCACATGCAGGAAACGAAATAGTTCTGCAGTGCTGCAACTGCTGCTTCCTCATCCTGGCCTTCGACGGTGACCGTAACCTTATCGCCACAGTGCATATCCGCCGGAATGCGTTTCATCAGATCGGAAAGCGCAAATGTTTTTCTTTCATTACTTAAACTGACCTTGCTCTTAAAACCTGAAGCAATGCCCAGCATGCGCAGGACCGCCTGGTCTCTTGCTGCTGCCGGATTGGTCAGTACATAACCAAATTTTTTCAATTAAACCCTCTCCTTTGGGATCGTTATAATTGTCCGCACAGAGCGCTGTGCGGCAATGGTTCCCCAACCGAGGGCGTATTATACTCACCTTTTCCGGCCTTTGCAACACATGAATTCGCATCGAGCCAAAATCTTGTGATGTTTTTTCAAAAGTCGGGTTCGGAACTTGTCAAAATTCAAATATTCGACCGATGTGAAACAATTCATTATGAAAGTTTTATAAAATTTTTATTCATAATTTATTGAAAATTGAGGTATTCCGTCATGATGTACCCGCGTTTCCCATCCGGTGTCACCACACAGGTCCATTGCGTTCCATAATCTGCTACCCGCAGAATTTCCCCAAGACGCACCCGTCCGATGATGTCCCCTGTCTTATCACCGACGCTCCTCAAATTCACCTTGTCCGTCTTGGCAGTCGCAATCAGATGCCACGTACTGGCCGGAGCACTCAGTTCGCTTAGCCTTACAAAACCGGTAAGCTCCGCTGCATTAAGTACAGGCAGATTCGGTGTATAGTCCGCGTTGACAAACAGCCAGTCTCCAAACTTGCCAAGGATATAGACCTTGTTTCCTGTCTGAACCTCCCCCATCACGGCACTCTTGTCGTTTGGTTCGCTCATCAGTGAAATGTTCTGTTTGGTTGTTCCTCTCTGAGAAATACGATCCGACAGCGGATCCCCCTCCTGTGTCAGAATCCGGATGGCGCTCTTTTCAACATAGCCGACCATATCATCCATGGCGATGCGCACATAATCCGTCTGTGTATACTCAAGCAGTCGCACCTGAGCTCCGCCACAGAGTGCTCCCAGAATATTTCCGCTGATCTCAGGATCCCGATAGACCAGAACAGGCAGGTCTCCATCATCCGCCTGAACGACGCCCATGGTGCTTGTCGCCTGGGAAAGTGTAAGATCACTGAGGGCAATATAGCCAAAATCGCCCGTGTCATAAGCGCCGGCGCCGCCAATCAGCGTACGGACATACAGATAATTCTGCGTCTCCGCCAGCACTTCCACCTTCATTTGACTTCCAAGGGTCATATACGGTTTGCCCTTGTCGCCCATTACGCTGTAAAGGAGACAGTCATCCTTCGTCTCCATGACCAGCGGATAATACGGAATACTGCTGCGCGGCGAATCGCCAAGGGAGATCAGGGTATTTTTCTTTCCGGGATTCACCCATCCGGAAACACCGCCGACACGAACTCTGCGCCAGTCTCCCTCTCCGCGTCCGAACAGCATATAGCAGGCCGTTCCGTTTCCAATGGACATGATGGTCTTGCCCTTGGCGCTCGGGGTTTCATAGAGCATCGTCCTGCTGTCCGCCTCGCCCGAGGACACAATCACGGTTTTGAGCGCGCCGGTTTCCGTCACGGTATCCAGCGGAACATAGCCGTATTCTTTTCCGTTTTCTACGATCTTATAAATGTACGCCCAGTTGCCGACGATGCCCACCATATGTACGGCCTCGCCATCTGCAATGGTGTCGACAAGATTGCCTTTGGTGTCATTTTTATCCAGCAGCTTAACATAATCCACCCACATGCCGGTAAGGTCCACCTCGGCGCTTCTGCACTCACCAAATGCGCTGCCTGTGCCATAGCGGGCTACTGCCTCATCCCCTGAGATCAGATACTTTTTGAGCATGTATCCCTCGATGCCGCCGATCTCAACATGAGCATACTGGTCCCTCTGATCATCCGTCTCCGGAGCGGGCTCAGCCTCCGGCTCACCCTCCTCCGTCGTCACAGGTGCTTCCTGAACAACTTCGGTTTCAAGGATAAGCACCTCGGCACCCGTATAAAAGGAGGCAATAATCGGGCCGTTTGCCGCCGGCTTTGACCGCATGTTGAGTCGCATGAGATCACTCGGATCCGCTTCCTGATTGTCAACAAACATCGTATCCGCTGCCGCCATGGATACAAACAGGAGCATCAAAACAAATAGTGCCGCTCCAATTCTTCTCATTCCTGGTTCCTCCTTACAATACAATTCCTGCATACCATGCATCTATACTAATGACGAATGATCGTCCCCGGATTATTCCAAAACATCCTCACTTTGAGGGCAAATGCAACCTCAGTTTCCCCGGAAGAATGACAAACTCCGCTTCATCCATCTTTTCAAGTCGCCCATCAATGTTCACCGTCATATTCTTCGCCCGGATTTTCACCTGCTTTGCCCGAATCCGTTTGGCAATCCCGACTCGCACATGAAGTCCAAAGACAAACAGCGGAAGAAGAATGGGCATGAGCACTTTAGGGACATTTCTCACAATGATGACATCAAAGAATCCATCCTGCGCATCTGCCCCCGGTGCAACGCGCATTCCCCCGCCAAAATACTGGCCGTTTGCTACCTCAATAATCGTCGACTTGCGCTCCTCAAAAGGTGCACCATCCAGGGAAAGCGAATAGGAAAACGGCTGATAATTCCGTATCACCGCCAGCAATGCTTTGGTATACGCCTTCTCTCCCGGGTATATGGCCTTGAATTCCTCTGTTTTTACAAGTACATCCACATCAAATCCCGATCCAGAGATATTGATAAAGACCTTATCATTAATCTTGCCGCAGTCATACAGCTGAAGCGTTCCGTCGATCTGTGTCTGAAACGCCTCCATGGGGTCCTTGGGAAGGCCAAGAAACCGCGCAAAATCATTGCCTGTCCCAGTGGGAACAATGTAAAGGATGAGTGCATGCGCTACAACCGCACCGACGATCTCGCTGAGTGTGCCGTCACCTCCAAGGCAAACCAGGGAGGTACACCCCTCATTTGCCGCCTGCTCGGCCAGCACCGCCGGCTGTCCCACTCCGAGACTTTCATACATCCGAACCGTTTCTCCTCTGGCTTCAAGGATGCTGCGTACACTTTCTGCCAGACGTTTTCCTTTTCCGTCCCCGGATACCGGATTATAGACAATTCCAAACATCGCTATTCCTCTTTAGCCCTTGGTCAAGACCCACAACTTGCCCCAAAGCAAGACAGGTTCTCACTAAAATCTATGGATGCAGTACAGGTATCCCGCCCGAAAAAACCTGCTTACACCTCTCTGAGCTCTCTCTTTTTGTATTTTGAGATTTCCTCCATGACTTCATCATGACGCTGCATCACATCTGCCGAGGGTGGCAGCATTCTCGCAATCAGGAACTTTATGGATACACCCTTTTCCATATACATCTGTTCATGCTCACTGATATAGTTCGGTTCAAATCCGGATGCATGCAAATCAGTATCCAGTTTCACAATCTCAAATCCGCTCTCTTCAAAGCAGGGAATGGATTCATTGAACAGGGTATCATCATCCGTTTTAAACCAGATCTCCGCTCCCTCTGCCATCACATCTCTGTACTGCATCAGCTGTCTGGTATGCGTGAGACGGCGCTTCGCATACTTGGGACGCTTTGTCCAGGGATTGCAGAAGTTAATGTAAATGCATTCAATCCGATCCTCTGCGGAAAAGATTTCCCGAAAGAGCGAAAGATCATATCGCGTCAAAATGACATTGGTAATTGGCAGGTCTCCGTACGTCTTTTGTATATTCCGTCTTGCATCTCCCAGAACATTTGATGTAATGTCAATCGCAATAAAATTCTTATCCTGCTGGTCAAAAACCATTTTTGCTGTTGATACGCCTTTCCCGCAGCCAAGCTCAAGAAATAGCGGCTGATCCTTTTCAAACAGGCTGCGCCAGCTGCCCCGCTGCTTTTCGGGTTCACTGATAAAATAGCTGCAAACGCTCAGCTCCGGTTTTGCCCATTTTTTTGTGCGCATGTGCACACGCATTTCCTCCAATCAAACACTCCCAGGGCATCTGCCATACACCTCAGGACATCTTCCTGAGACGATTCGATGACGGCATTTTAAAGCAGACCATCCCTGGAGCACTTCCGTTTTTTATGACTTCATAATACCTGATTTACGTCCGTTCTGCAAGCTGTTTTAAGCAAATTCACCCGGTCTTCATGTGAAGAAGGCACGGATTTTTGTCTTTCGGGCTCCAAAACATCTTTTCTCATCCGGTTGATTGCAAATTCCACTTATGATAGAATCAGAGCACAAGTTTCAGGCTTGATCACGTGGATCCTGTCCACAGGCAGGAACGAAAACAGAGCTTTCATACTTTAGTACTTTGAGTCATTTGCTGAAACAGGAATGAAAGCAGCGCTTTCCTGCTATCTGCTCACAACGCCATCTAAAAGGAAGGAACGTCTATGCCTCAGTTATCACATCGTGTCACAACCTTTACAGATTCCGTCATTCGCCGCATGACACGCATCAGCGACGAAGTCGGTGCGATAAATCTTTCACAGGGATTCCCGGATTTTCCGCCTCCAAAAGCCATTACAGATCGGCTTAGAGAAGTTGCGGATGAGGGACCACATCAGTATTCCGTCACTTTCGGTGCCGAAAACTTCCGTGCAGCACTTGCAAAGAAACAGGGAAAGGCCTATGGCCGTAGCATCGACCCGGATCGCGAAATCGTCGTCACCTGCGGCGGAACCGAGGCCATGATGTGTGCCATGATGACCGTCTGCAATCCTGGTGATAAAGTCATTGTCTTTTCCCCGTTTTACGAAAACTATGGTGCCGATGCAATTCTTTCCGGTGCCGAGCCCATTTTTGTTCCTCTCGTCCCGCCCACTTTCGACTTTGACAGTGCTGTGCTGGAAGCTGCCTTCCGGCAGCATCCAAAAGCCGTCATTCTCTGCAATCCCAGCAATCCCTCCGGGAAGGTCTTTCGTGAGGAGGAAATCCGGTATATCGGCGAGCTTTGCGTGAAACACGATGCCTACCTGATTACCGATGAGGTCTATGAGCACATTGTCTTTGATCCATATCGGCATGTCTATGCAGGGGCCATTCCCGAAATTGCGGACCACGTCATCTGCTGCTCATCGCTTTCCAAGACGTATTCCATTACGGGCTGGCGGCTTGGGTATCTGATCGGTCCCGCGGATGTGATTGAGGGTGCAAAGAAAGTCCACGACTTTCTCACCGTCGGTGCTGCCGCTCCCCTTCAGGAAGCTGCTGTCGTTGGTCTCACCATGCCCGATTCCTATTACGAGGATCTCAAAGCACTCTATACGAAAAAGCGCAATGTCTTCCTTTCCGGGCTGGATGACATCGGTCTTGCGCACACTACTCCTCAGGGTTCCTACTTCGTGATGGTCGATATCAGTGAATTCCAAAAGCCCGGGATGCGCTTTAGTAACTGCAGTGATCTTGAATTCTGTGAATGGATGATTCGAAACGTCGGTGTTGCCGCTGTTCCGGGCTCCAGCTTCTTCAGAGAGCCGGTCAATCATCTGATTCGGTTCCACTTTGCAAGAAGTGAGGAAACGCTTTTTGAATCTCTTGAGCGCCTGCGTCGCCTTCCTTCCCTCGTATAACTCATTCAGTTTGGAGAAGGGATCTGAAACACCATGGTTCTATCTCATATTGTCAGAGAGGATCAAAACAGGCATTCTCTCCACAGCGTTCTCCGCGAAATGGGCATTTCAGCGGAACAGACCCGCAGGATAAAGCGCACGGACAGCGTGCGGGTAGATGGTGAATTCGTTTACGGCAGCCAGCCGGTCTTTGCCGGTGAAACCATTGAGGTTTCGTTTCCCGAATATGAACCGCGGCCGTTCCAGCCCCGGGGAACCTTTGATACCCCCGAAATTCTTTATGAGGATGATGCCTTTCTTGCGGTTTTCAAGCCCTCCGGCGTTCAGTCCCATCCCTCGAACAGTGCACCAAAGGGAACAGACAATATGGAAGACCGCATGATGAGCTACCTTTCAAAGCCCATTCATGCCGTTCATCGTCTTGACGCCGAAACCCAGGGCATTCTTGTCTTTGCCAAGTTCCCCTATGCTCAGTTTCTGATTCAGGAAGCGATGCGAAACAGGCAGTTTAAAAAGCAGTATGAAGCCTGGCTGTATGGTCCCCTCAGTGTTCCCTCCGGAACCGTCGATGCACCGATTGAACGCCGGGATCCATACAGCTATACCCGTATCGTTCGTGAGGATGGCCGCCCGGCCGTGACCACCTATGAAACAACGGAAACGCGGGAATATGATCATCGCATCTTTACCCATGTCCTGCTCTCTCCCATTACCGGACGGACGCATCAGCTGCGTGTCCATATGGCTTATCTAGGCTGTCCGATCCTCGGCGATACCCGCTACAGTTCGGATGAGCAGGCCGCGTATCAGGAGGAAAACTGTCTGTTTCAGCTCCAGCTCAATGCTTTCCGTCTGTCCTTCCTCCATCCATTTGACCAAACGTGGGTGTCTGTAGAAAGTCGCCCGCTTGAAGAGCCTTTCTGGTTTTTAGAGAAAAAAGAGGATCCGCGCACATAACTGTGCGGATCCTCTTTGTCTATTTTGCAATTTTCAAAAGGCCGCCATATACAGCCAGGTAAAGCCTCGGCGAAGCCAAAAAAACTGCTGCCTGCGCTTTCAGCGCCAGATTGCCGCGCTTTGCATAGCCGGCGATTTCCTGTCTGTTTTCATAGAGAAAACGGATCGACATCCGTCTGTTTTCCCCTTCCATCCGATATGCCTCGATGTTTTTGGCAAGGCTGATTGCAATCTTCCCAATGCGGATGGAGAGCGCCGGCTCTGCTTCCTGATGCGCTTGTCCAAAGTCAGTCAGGCGCCTGCAGATTTCAAGATATGACCGGTTCCATCTTCCAAATGTCTTGAACCCGCCCATGATGCTTCCCGTCCGCTGCCGATACTTAAGCAGACACACATCGGTTCCCGACACATGCTCTGCAAGAATCAGAGCCGGTGTTGTAAACAGCTCGTCCTCAAAAAGAAGGCCGGGCGTCATTTCAAGATGATGCTTTAACAGAAACTCCCGCTTATACAGGCATTGCCAGACCATGGGCTCATAGACGTTCTCTGCATTTTCAAGGTTAAACAGCTCAACGCCCTTCACGTTTTCCACAATACAGGTCCTGGGGCCGGGGGTGACAGCGCCGCTACCATCCTCCAGGTAGTCAAAACGCCCCTTTATGATCTCAAGACCCGACGCCTTCGCTCTCTTGGCCAGTTTAAGAATGCTGTCTCCATCCGGAATGTCATCACTGTCAAGAAAAAAGACATATTCGCCCTTTGCCTCAATGAGGCCGCTGTTTCTGGCAGCAGATAATCCTCCGTTTTCGCTCCTTCTGATCACCCGCGCATTCCCACGAGTGTTGCAAAATGAAGCAGCAATTTCAAGCGAACCATCTGTGCCGCAGTCATCCACCAGGAGAATCTCACACTCACTCTCCGGAAGAGAATGAAGAGCAGCCAGGCAATCTCCGATGTATTTTCAACATGATAAAACGGGATAACAAGACTCAGCAGCATCATTCTCCACCTCTTCTCATGAGCATCTTGTTCCATTGGCGTCGTTTATCAGTGCTTATCCCCTGACATACTGTTTTTGCACCGCAAAAACAGGCCAACTCCTCCTATTGCATCGTTCCTCGAATTATGCGATAATACCACCGTCTCAAGTATACCATATTCGCAAACGGGAGGAAAGCACATGCTCAGCATTATTGTTATCGGCAAAAACGAAGCCGCACATCTGCCGGATTGTTTTTCCTCCATTAAGCGTGCCTGCAGCGGCATCCCGCATGAGATCATCTATGTCGATTCCGGGTCAACGGATGAGAGTCTCAGCATTGCCAGCCAATTTGCGCGCTGCTGCCTTGTTGCCGATCCGAATCCCACACCCGGCCTTGGTCGGCGAATTGGTTCAGAGGAAGCCAAGGGCGAGTGGCTTCTTTTCCTGGATGGAGACATGCGTCTGGAAAACGGCTTTCTTGAGCAGGCATTTGCCGCTGCAGATCGGACCGGAAGTGCCGCCATCACCGGCATCCGGCATGATATTTACTATCAGGCCGGGAAAAAGGTCAGTGAAAACGCCAACTATTTTCACTGCATTACAGCAAGAGCCGCCATCGAATTCGGTGGTGCCCTGCTCATCCGTCGGGAAGCACTTACTACCAGCCTCGGATGGAGCAGTGATACCATTGCCTGTGAGGAAAATGAACTGCACAGCCGCCTGATCAAATATCATCTGCATGTGCTTGAGCTTCCTGTCCCCATGATCATCCATTCAGATGCCGTCCAGCAGAATCGCTCTGCACTCTCCATCCTTTTGAACCGCCGGCATCTCGGACAGGGCGAGGCCTTTCGCTGTGCCATTGCAAAAGGATCCCTGGGCGCATATCTTCGTTTCAATTGTATCTGGTTTCTATTTTATTTGTTTGATGTACTTTCCATCATTCTGCTACTCTGTGTCCACTGGCTTGGCCTCCCGCTCTTCTGCTTTTTCCAGGCACTACAGCTTGGTTACTACATGAAGCGAAAGATCATCCGTCGCTATGTCTCACAAAAGCTGTTTTTCTTTTATTTCCCGGCGGGATGCCTGACCTATCACAAGCGCAGTTTAGACTATACGGTTCTCACGGAAGGAGCAAACTGAGGTGATTATAACCGTCGTGATTGTGGCGCTCAATGCGCAGGAAGATCTTCCGAACCTTCTCGAGGATCTTTCAAATCAAACCTTCCCTCACGAGAACCTTGATGTTCTTCTGATTGACAGTCTCTCAACGGATAAAACCAAGGAAATCATGCAGCGGTTCAGCAAGGAAAGCGGTTTTGCAGTCCGCATCTTTGACAACGAAAAAAAATGGCTCGCCTCCGGCTGCAATATTGCCCTGCGCGAAGCCAGAGGAGATGCGTATATCCGCCTTGATGCTCACGCCAGAATCCCCAGCGATTTCCTCGAGCAGAATGCCAAGGCGTATGCCACCGGAAAATCCATTGTCGGCGGTGCCGTTCTTTCTGCCCCGCCAAAGTCAATAAAGGAAGCCATCGTCCGCACCCTTGACACCTCCCGGTTCTGCGGCGGCGCTGCTTCCTTCCGGAATACCGGTAAAGCCAGAATCGTAGATGCCCTTGCGTATGAGCTCTGTGACCTCCGTGTATTTGAAAAAACCGGTCCCTACGATGAACGACTTCGGCGAACCGAGGACAACGACATGCACTATCGTATGAGGCTGGCCGGGTACTCCATGTATTTTGAGCCTTCCATCGTTTCCTATCACAAGGCTCGCTCCTCCCTATCCGGACAGCTTCGACAGAAATGGGGAAACGGCGTCTGGATCGGCCGAACCCTTTACATTCAACCGCGCTGCTTTGCCCCGCGCCATCTGATTCCCTTCTTCTTTGTTCTCCTCTTTTTGGTTCTGCTTACTCTTATTCCGGTTGTTTCTCCGATCCCATTTCTCATTTTCGGCCTTGGTTATCTTTTGTTTGACCTTCTCTTTTCCATTCAGGCCATGATGGAATCCCCGATTGGAAAACTGCCGGTTCTCCTTCTGTCACCCTTTCTGTTTCCCCTCGTCCATTTTACCTATGGTTTTGGAACGGTGTGGGGAATTCTGACACCGATTCGAGGTTGAGTATGCAGTGGATCAATGATCTGACCGATTTCATCTTTCTTAAGGATATCCCGCAGAAAGCAGACATCATTTTCGTCCCCGGAAACAGTCACTGTGAACCTGCCGAACATGCAGCTGAGCTTTTTCGCGCCGGCTATGCCCCGCGCATTCTTCCCTCCGGCCGCTATAGCATCCGCATCGGGCACTTTTCCGGTCAGTCCTCTCCTCACCACTATGACGGAGACTTTGAGACAGAATGGGCGTTTATGCATGAAGTCCTGATCAAAAACGGCGTCCCGCCTGAGGCCATTCTGCGTGAGGACCAGGCAACCTTTACCTACCAGAACGCCCTCCTGTCAAGACAGGTTACCGATGACCTGCAGCTTTCCATAAAGAAGGCGATTCTGGTCTGCATTCCCGTCCATGCCCGCAGGGCCAAGATGTATTACGAAACCGCATTCCCGGAGGCTTCCATTCTGGTATGTCCCTCTTTGGCGGATATCACCCGCGAAAACTGGACAAAGTCTGAAAATGGCATTCACACGGTTCTCGACGAGGTATCCCGCGTCGGGAATCAGTTTCATGACATCCTCTGTTCCGCTATGAACATTGATGCAACCAAAAGCTATGTTATTCCATAAAAAAGATATACACGGTAGATAGCACAGGTGACCAGCGTAGACTTTATTTGAGACCGTTTTGCGTAGCTTCATCTACATCGGCAATTATTGATACAAAGTATCCCATTATGACAAGCAAGTTATTATGTAAAGTGAAAAGATAAGTAGCCTTATGTATCAAGGGTCTCCCCATTCATTTGCTTGTCATAAAGTGTCTGAAATGTAAAAATGGTTTGTCTTGTGAATCATCCTTTCCCCAATGATATTGGGGATAAATTGTGATTCATTTTGGACAAACCACTTTTTATTTTTGCACAGTATTCTTTATGTGAAGACAATAGGTAGGATGGGGATTGGAAGGCAAGGCAATCAAATTTTCTGATATTTTACAAACTTCACTTTTGCAATCTTGGCATAGAATGCAATACCATAAATCAGTTGATGTTCATACCCTTCCAGCTTGACTTTGTCATAGCCCTTCTCAAAGATTTGTCGAATAGCGACATCACAATCAGCATCGAGGTCACTCTCTCTTTCTGATCGTTTGAACTCCAGAAGCAGGAAGGTTCTTTCCGAACGGTTTCTCACCCGCAGGTCCAGTCTTCCAAGGCCGGCTTCATCGCCGGAATCCGGACTGAAACCCCTTGCGGTAAAGATTCCGTTGAGCATGCCATGGTAGTAATCTTCTCCATAGTCAAAGTAGCTGATGGAGTTCCACAGAATCTTAGTGAGCATTTCCGAAGCCGTCTGCTCGTCCCTGTTCCACATGGCAGTCACGAAAGCATCCACGTTGCCAGTATCCAGTGTCCTCTCAAATTTGGCGACAACAGCATTTTTAAACAGATCCGCAATTTCTGCATTCGGAATCCGAAGCTTCACTTTACCTTTTCCCGAAGCCTTGTCTGCTTTCGAAACATAGCCCGTCATCAACAGGACGCTCCACAGGTTTTTCTCGGAATCGGCAATGTGGTCATAAGTAAGTTCCTCCGAGATATCCTCTGTGATTGTCCCACCGTTAAGAAGAACTTCAAACTTTTCTGACGCATCGATTTTGCTATGGTTCACGAAGTCATTGAGGATCGAGTTAGAGCTCGAATCCGCCCAGTAGTCAGCCGGCTCGACCTCATCATCATCCATAACCTCGGCAAGGTAGTTTGACACATCCCATGGACAGAACACTTCTGTATTTCCGAAAATATACCCGTCATACCATTTTTTGATCAGTTCCATCTTGCCTGGCATTTCAAAGGCTTCCAGCATTTCGGAAACTTCCTCCTGCGTGAAACCGAAATATTGACTGAACTTCCGGCTTGTAACCGAATAGCAGACAAAGTTATTTACTCCCGTGAAGATGCTCTCTTTGGAGATCCGCAGACACCCTGTTACGACCGCAAACTTCAGAAACTCATTCGTTTTCATTGAGATACTCATGATTCCACGAATCACATCCAGCATCTGTTTGTAGAATTCCTTGTTTTTCGTTTCTTCAGCCTTCGCCAGCGGAACATCATACTCATCGATCAGGAGAATAACCGGCTTGCCGTAAACAGCCTTCATCATCCGCATGATCGTGTCCAAAGAACTCTTGATTTCGTTCAGGGAAGCCTTCTTATGCATCAGTCTTAAGAAGGTCTCTTTGTCTGCAGGATTGACGTTTTCCTTATCGACAAGTTCAGAGAATTTGATGCACAGGCGTGAAATGGTTCCTTCAAGCATTCCATATGCATCCGTAAAATTCAGTCCTTCCACATCCTTAAAAGAAAGGAACAGCACGGGATACTGATTCATCCATTCTTTGCAAAAATCCGGATGATTTACCAGAATCTTGCGACCTGCAAATACATCAGAACTGTCTCGCCTGACATCAAAGAAGCTTTCCATCATGCTCATGGTAAGCGTCTTCCCAAAGCGGCGGGGCCGGGTAAAAAGCGTCACCTTGTTGCGAGTCTTTGCAATAAGTTCATAGATTAGCTCAGTCTTATCTACATAGTAGCCATCTTCCTGGATGAACTCATCAAAGATATCCGTGCCGACTACAATCAGTTTATCCATCTGTTTATGCCTCCTTTCGAGGTCATTCAAACCAAATGGATACACTCCACCTAGTTTACTTAAGGATACCATACTCAGGCCGGAAAGCAAAGAATTTCAATGCCTCCAGCCGAAATTTTACTGTCAGGTAGTCGCCACAGCCATGTATCCCACCACCTCCTCCAAAATGCAAAAGCGCCGGAAGCATGACCACATTCAGCAGCCATACTTCCGGCATTCCTTTCCCCACTCTTCTTTCGTCAGGATCCTCCTGACTCGTTCCTCGATGCTCATGCCCTGCGGTCGGCTCAGGAACTCGGCAAACACGCTCCGCTTCCGGTCGACCATACCCCTTTGCCTCGATCTTCCGGATCACCGTCATCAGCTTCCGGTAGGTCAGGTTTCGCATCTGCTTCATCACTTTTTCCTCCGTTCCTTCTGCTCCTTCAGCCAATCCCCCAGAATCATCACCGCACCGGCCAGCGCCAGGATGACCACAATCGCGCCGATGCCCATCAACACCCACCTCATCCGACAACTTCCGCCTCGATGGCTTCCTTCTCGGCTCTCAGCTGGTCGATTTCCTGCCGGCAGCAAGTCCTTATGAAACAGTTGTGGCTGGCGTTCATTCTCGTCCACTGGGCTTCAATCTCCCGCTTGTTGTCTTCACGTAAAGAGTATTGTCCAAATAAAAATGAAAGCATTCGCAGACCAACAGTCCGTTTTTCTTTCAAAAAAACGTCTGCCTGCGGCAGGCTTGTGGCATACTTTCATTAGGTTGAAGGGGAAAGAGGAGAGTATATTATAGGAAAAGCCTTCAATATGGTAGAGGGCTCAAAAAGTGATATAGAAGAAAAAAGATGAGCTAACCGGCTCATCTTCTTTGTATTTCGCTCTTTTCCTGCGGTCTGGACACTTTAAGTTTTCTTCATTTGGTCAATCGTTTCTTTGAAAAACACTGGTCGGTGCGAAATGGGAAATTACCCTGTAACCAATAGACCCATATCTTGAGCAAAGGTCGGATGGTTACGCATCAGGCCAAGTATTCTGCGAGCAGCACCATCAGGATGGCTTCTACCGCCTTCCCATGCTTCGACAGATTTTTTAGAGACACCAACGCAAGCAGCGAATGTCTTCTGTGACATATTGGCGTCGAGTCGTACTCTTCGAATCTCCATAGGTGAAAAGGAAGGAACTTTTACTACATCTTCAAAGGAACGTTTATGAACAACGACTCCGGTTGTTTTCCCTTCTGCGTAATCAGAAAGCTCGTTCAGAGAGGACATAATATCTTCAAACACACCAGGCATTATTTGTCCTCCTTTCTGAGTGGGGTGTTGTAATACGGTTCAATCTTCGAAATCAGCTTCTTGATAGCGTTCTTCTCGCCTTTTTCGAGAGAGTCTTTGGCAGCTTTAGGGTAAACAGCCAAACCGCAGATCTTCTCGCCAACTTCAAAGTCGACATAGATGACACGTATAGAACCACTCTTGCCGCATCCTTCATATTCGAAGCCAAATTTTCTGGCACCGCCTGTGCCTTCTATGACGTCTCCCGCTTTAGGATCCTCAAGAAGCGCATCCTCCAACCGTACAAGATCGTCTTCATCAAAGCCACAGCGTTTCCAACCACTGAAAAAGCAGTGGTTCATACAAACTCTCGTATCATTTATTTTCCTTTCAGCCCTTCATCTAAGGATTCTATGAAAATATAGTCCATGCCGTCGGAACTGTCAAGGGTGGAATTTTTGAATTGGTTTGATGTAGAAAGCTTGCCAATAGAATGCCTTGAGGGATCAGGATCATTCGATTGTATAGTCGTGGTCTTTACCGGCTCAGCTGGCTTGAAAAGCTAAGGAACATTAAGCGAATGAACAAGCAAGGGAAGAGCCTGTTCATATCAAAAGTCTGAGGTTGATCCTTGGAATTTTGCTTTTATATGTGTTAGTTACTTAGACTGCCATTATCGCATCTTCTGTTCGCTTGCACTTCACAAGGTTTTCTGCATATTTTACCGTCACTCCATGGTTCTCGACTAGTTCTTTTTCAATTTCCTCATCCGAAGCGCCAAACCTGCGACCTGCACTAATAACAGCCTGATAAATCTCAGTCTTATGTTCCGCTTCCTCAACATACTTGGGATTGTACATGTCAAACATGATTCTCTGCACCTCCGTT
>JAFUZM010000324.1 GCA_017476605.1 Clostridia bacterium | reverse complement strand
CATCACAGCTTCGGATCTGTTGAAAGTCAGCCCATTCTGCGACACGGATATCATGGGACTGTTCGGGCCTGCAAAGTTCGGATATGTGAAGCAGCTGATTAACGGACTGCATAAGCCTGTCATGTAAATCAGTGAAACGGAGGATGGCTTATGGATATAATGGAAATCCTCAAACAAAGCAGCACAGACCTGCTCCCGGATGAACTTGAGATGCTGGTCACCGAATTAGATACGGGAGAGTATGCTGCGGACTATATATCCGCATGCAAGACGCTCATTCAGGAGATTCGGAACCGTTCTCATAAGGAGCCCGAACCGGCTTCCAGAACAAAAACAACTCCAGGCAGTGCAAAGAGAAGTCCGGATTCTTCTTCGTCCAGACCTGCAAGCATCAGTGCCGTAACATTGCCATCAATTCCACCGGAGAAAATCGTTTCATCTGACCTGCAGAGAATGCGTACAGAGAGGGATTATAAAAATACATTCAAGAAATACGTCAAAACCTCCTCCATCATCAATGAGGCATTCATTGTCAGTCAGTTTTCCCTTTTTAAAGAATGGGAACTCAGCGCCATGCTCTCATGTATCATGTTCAGTGAAGACTATCTTGAGAACTATTTCGGTATACTGGACCATAAGATGATTGCACAGTATCAGTTGTTTTCCGAAAGCTTTTACATGCGCCATTTTGCAGATTTGGATGCTGAAACGGTTCTTTCCAAAGGAGTCAATCCCTGGCGTGACAAAGCCCAGCGTTCTAACCATTTAGATATGTTCCTTCGGATCAAAGGAGTCAAACTATGATCAGCATCAACGAAGCGAAACGACTTGTTAAACGGGCAATTCTGGCAAACCTTACAACAACCAAAAAAAATCTCGCCATTACACCTCTTGTGTCGGGAAAACATGGTATTGGCAAGTCTGCAATAATCAAAAGCATCGCCGATGATCTCAACGGGATTTGCATCACCGTTGAAGGTGGTACGTTAAAAGAAGGCGAAATCACTGGTCTTCCATATCAGTATAAGGATGATCAGGGACAGCTCCGTTTCCGCTTTTTGCCTTATTATGCTATTGAACGTATCCAAAACGAAGAGCGTCGCCTCTTTGAAAAATCCGGTCACACGGTAACAAATGAAGACAAACTTGTCGGAGATGAAAACCGTTTTGCGCTTAACGATCTCACGCCTGAGCAGAAAATCCAGGCAATCAAATGCGGACATGTAAAACCGGTCATCATCTTCATAGATGAGATTAATCGAACAGAGAACACCGTATATCGGGAATTGATGAATATTCTCCTGACTCGTAGCGTCAATGGTTATCAATTCCCGTGGTGGGTATTCTTTGTCGGCGCCATGAATCCGAGCACCCAGAACAGCATGTATGCGACTAACGAAATGGACCCTGCGCAGTTGGATCGCTTTATCAAAATCAAGGTTGGTGATAACACCCGCGAATGGCTTGCTTACGGAAAGGCAGCAGGGATGTCGCCAAATATTTTGAACTTCATTAAAGACAATCCCAAATGCCTGTCCGCCAGTGACAAGGAACTGGATGACGACGAAAAGCCCTCACCCTCCCCTCGTGGATGGGACATGGTCGATACCCTGCTTGCCAGTGAACCTATGCTCAGATGCTTCTTTACCGACAAAGAGAATGATCCCAAGACTGTAGAACGGGATATGAAGAGCCTGATCTCTGCAAAGCTTGGTAGTTCTGTTGCTACGATGTTTTTTTCTAGTCTCGTAGCACAAACCCGTGCACTCATGCCGGAGGAGATATTCGCGGACGACGAGCAGCTCTCAGGGCTTAGTGACCAGATTGACAGAATGTCTGCAGGAAAACGTATCCAGACCTGTGATCTGATGTTGAATTACCTGAAAGAGAATATCGAGTTCATGATGCTGGATAAAGCTGGCTTTGAACGAGCAAAAAAGCAGCTTTCCATATTGGTTCAGAAACTGGATTCTTCTTCCAGACTTTTGTTCGCACAGAATCTTACATCGGCAATCACCGAGGACGGAAACAGTCTGATTGAGATGCTTTTTGATGTATTCGAAAAGGACCTGATTGATATGCTGGATTTGTCGGATGCAACCCGTACCGCAATTGAGGGCAGCAAATAATGGATAACGATATTAAGGCAATCCTTTTGCGGATTAAAGACAATATCCGTACCATTGAAAGCGGATGTATTGAGCAGCCAATTCTTGACGAGATAGAGCCTGACTTTCTCCGGCTGATGGAACTGATCAAGCTCTTCCTGATTTCTGAGCGAGACAGCTATTATGGCTTTATCCTGATGAACATGTCTTTTCGCATTTCTTTTGGCTCTAAAGGAATTGCAGGCATTGTTCTGAATGAGTTCCCTCCTGTGTTCGAAAGCAATCCTCTGCTCCTGTGCAAATTTAGCCTTAAGGAAATCCTTTATATCGTCTGTCACGAAATTGATCATGTAGTCTTGAACCACCCATCGGAGATGATTCGACTTGGCGGAAATGATCCGGATCTTCTTATGAAATTCAATCTTGCAGCAGATGCTGCCGTCAATGACAGAATCAACGATGAAATCAAAGAAAGAGGATTCAAGTTCTGTCAGCAGCCAGAAGGATTGATTACCTCTGATGTGTTGGCAAAAATGTTTCAATTGAAATCTGTCGCTCATGCCGAAAACTGTTTGTACTACTTTGACTTAATCAAAGACAAACACAGCTCCGATGACATTCCGCAAAACCAGCCACAGCGGATGATGGAGAAATTCGATTCCTCTTCAAGTCAAAGTTCTCAGGATAGTAGCAGCAGTACAGATGGAGCCTCTGACCAGAATGGGGATAGAGTCTTTACTGCGGCTGAATGCGGATCTTTCCGCGATCACGACTGGCAGCTTGATGGTGATGAGGAGGATGCACAGGCAGCCGCCAGGCAACTGGTGAATGCCGCTGTTGAAATGATGAACGATGAAGCCCGTGGTCTCATGCCAGAAAGCTTCATGTCTCAGGTAACTGTTCTTAATCAGCCTCCGAAACTGACTTGGCAGCAGATTCTGAAACGGTATGTTGGAACCATTTCAGCAGAAAAAAAGAAAACGCGCACACGACTCAACCGACGTCAACCAAACCGGTATGATCTGTCTGGCGCAATGGATGACAAAGTCCTTAAAATTCTTGTTGCAATTGATACTTCAGCCTCCGTCAGTGATGAGATGATCTCTCAGATTATCGTCGAGATATTTGGTATCCTGGCAAAGAGAAAGCATGAGATCACCATTCTGGAATGTGATTCCAAAGTCCAGCGGGTTTATCGGATTACCAGCCCAAAGGATGTCATGAAAAAGGTTTCAGGTCGTGGTGGTACAGCGTTTGCACCAGCAATCCGATATGTCAATAAAGACCGATATTACCGTGATGCTCTAATGATTTATTTCACAGACGGATTTGGAGAGAGCAGCATTCCCAAACCCCGAACATATCGAAACATATGGGTTGTTTTTGACCATGTAAAAAACCTGTCTGTTGATGAACCCTATGGTGTAGTAATTGCATTGGAACGATAGGAGTACAGCCATGAATATGAAAGCTGAAGTCAGGCAGCAGCTGGTTGGAAACATGATTATTGGCAGGTGCGAAGCAGAACCGAGAATTGTTTTCCAGCAGAACCTCAGTTCTGGAACACGCTGCATTCGCTTCTCAACAGATACAATTGAGTTGTTGTTCCCTTCATCATCTCGGAAAACCGGTGCATGGAAAACCGGAAAAAAGGCTCAGTATGAGATCTACAACGACGGTCTAACTCTGCGTTTTCAACTATCAATCAGTTCAGCCGGTCTTACCAAGAATCAACATCAGGACTTGATTCACCTTATCCGTTCAGCCAAGGCAAACGATCAGCCTGACAGCAAGGGCATCATTCCAATACGCGCCTGGATTTACACAATCGGTCAGGATGTTCAGACATCAGGCGATATTGTGTCTGAGTTCTTTGATTATGAATTTCCATTCTTTGAAACAGAACTTCGAGCGTGGAAGATGAATCCTGCTCATGTCATAAAGTCCTTTCCTGACGTGGACAGCCTGACAGAAGGCACCGAGTCAATTGATCTATCGACACGATTTGAACGGAATAAAGCTGCTCGGAAAAAATGTATTGCTCATTATGGTACAGCCTGTCAAATATGCAGCTTTGATTTTGGCGAGGTGTATGGAGCTGCTTTTTCCGGCAAAATTGAGGTTCATCATATCGTTCCTCTAAGCGAAATTCGCGAAGATTATGAGGTTGATCCGATCCATGATCTTATTCCTGTCTGTTCAAACTGCCATACTGCCTTGCATAGCAAGAAAGATGGCGTTTATACCCTAGAAGAACTTAAGAATATCTTGGCTTGTTCCAACTGATTGCTACAATATACGCAAAGGATTCCTACTCTTCGAGCAGGAATCCTTATATTTCAGGTTACCAAGATAACGATTGATACGATTCGATTGTCACAAAATAGTCCTTGAACGATATGCGAACCCTGCTGAAAGTGAAAAGCAACACTGGATATTCTTACAGAGAGGATGGAAAAAATGAAGCTTAGGACCATAATTACCCAGGATGCGGAAGTGGATGATCAGAATTCTTTGCGCCATTTTCTGTTTTATGCCAATGAAGTGGAACTCCAGGGCATTGTACAGACGTCCTCCGTCTTTCATTGGAGAGGCATACCTGGTGCAGTCAGAAAAGATAGCGACATCGAGAGCAGGGATGGCTTTAAAGACATCAAGGAAGGTACTTATGATAAGCCTTACCGGTGGAGAGGTACAGACTGAATGTTCCGTACCATCGACGACTACGAAAAGGATTATCCCAATCTATCCCGACACGCAGCTGGCTATCCAACACCGGATTACCTGCGCAGTATCATCAAGATCGGCAACGTGGGATATAAAGGAGAAATCGAAGCCTCCACTGAGGGCTCCGAACTGATCCGCAAAGCCATTCTGGACGATGATGAAAGGACACTGTATCTGCAGGTCTGGGGCGGATGCAACACCATCTCCCGCGCGCTGATGGACATTCAGGCAACCCATGAGGCACCTCGGAGTGGCCGGCGCTTCACGAAACGATCACCAAGAAAATCGTTATCATCGCATGTGGGGAGCAGGACGAGACCTACCGCACCTATATTGCCGAAGAATGGCCTGACAT
>JAFUZM010000048.1 GCA_017476605.1 Clostridia bacterium | reverse complement strand
TTGTATCCGATTTTGAAGACAGCGCCTCCCAGGCAGCTGCCGCTGATCTGGTCTGCGAATCCGTTGTCGCCAACGGCGCTGTGCTGATGCTGAACCGCAATGATGCGCTGCCCCTGGCCGGAAATGAGAAGGTCAGCCTCCTAGGCACAACTTCCGCCAAGTTCGTATACGGCGGTACCGGTTCCGGGGGTATGAAGACCGATCAGGCTCAGACACTTAAGGATGCCCTGGAGCAGGATGGCTTCACCGTCAACCCCACCCTTTGGGCTTTCTACAGCGAGGGTGCCGGCAGCAAGTACGGCCTCAAGGATGCAGGCGGTTCCCTCAATAACTATATCTTCAAGAATGAAGAATTCGCCGTCAACGAAGCACCTCTCAGCGCTTTTGCTGACTCGGACTGGGATTCCGTCTCCTCCTATGGGGATGCCGCGATCGTGGTCATTGGCCGTGTGTGCGGTGAGGGCAAAGACCTGCCCGTCGTAGGTGCATCGGATGCAGGCGGAAACATGCTTTCCATCAGCGCAGAGGAAAAAGACATTCTGCGCAAACTGGCGGAGATGAAAGCCGCCGGCAGCGTTAAGAAGATTATCCTCCTGCTGAATACCGCCAATGCCGTAGAACTTGACGTCATTGAACCAACGGTCTGCGGCGAGGATTTCGGTATTGACGCCTGCCTGTGGGTTGGCGAAGTTGGTCAGAGCGGCATTCGTGCCATCGGCGACCTGCTGAACGGCAAGACGAATCCCTCGGGACGCCTGGTGGACACCTATTGCTATGACAACACCACCTCTCCTGCCGTTCAGAATGCTTACGTGACCTCCTATACCAATGCAGCCGAGAAAGGCCTGGCCTTTGCCAAGACCAATAATGAGTATTATGTGGTTTATCAGGAAGGCATCTACATCGGTTACCGTTACTATGAGACCCGGTATGAGGATACAGTCCTCGGAAATCCGAATGCCGGTGACTACGACTACGCAAAGACAGTCGCTTTCCCCTTTGGCTACGGCCTCAATTACAGCAACCTCACCTATGGCAAGCTGGCCATGAAGGAAGCCGGCGACAACTTTGAGTTTACCGTCGACGTAACGAACCCCTCCAGCCGTGACGCCAGAGAATCTGTGCTGATCTACATGCAGAGCCCCTATACCGCTTATGATCAGCAGAACAGCATCGAAAAAGCCTCCGTTGAGCTGGTCGGCTATACCAAGATTGATGTCCCGGCAGGCAAGACGACAACAGCTACCTTCACCGTAGCCAAGTCCGAAATGCGCGCATATGATGCCAACGGCGCCAAGACCTACATCGTCGATGAGGGCAACTACTATTTTGCCACCGGTAACGGTGCACACGAGGCCCTCAACAACATCCTGATGCAGAAAGCTGCTCAAAATGACACCCTGAACGGCACCGTGGACACCTCCAGGATGGTAGGCACGGGTAATGCTGACCTGGCAGTCGTATACAAGCAGGGCAAGCAGGATACCACCACCTATGCCACAAGCCATACCGGATTTGCAATCACCAACCAGCTGGATCACGGCGATCTCAATAAGTTTGACACTGACACCAGCAACGACGTCCGCTATCTGACCCGTTCTGACTGGGCGGGAACCATGCCCAAGGCGGATCTCAGCAGCGGAGCGTACAAGGCTGCCGTCCAGATTGCTGCAAATGACGATCTGGTTAAGGCACTCAATACCATCATCGACTCCGAAAAGAAGGGCGAAATGCCGACCTTAGGTAAGGAAGGCGAACTGACTCTGGCCCATTTCATCGGCGTTCCGCTGGATGGCTCCATCACGCTTCAGGATGGCAAGACCTATACCTGGGATGACCTCATGGATCAGGTCAAGTTCAACGAAATGGCCAAGCTGATTGGTCAGACCTATCACGCCACTGCTGCCGTCAAGAGCGTCGGTAAGCCGGCCACCAAGGACGAAAACGGTCCTCAGGGCATTACCGCAACCCTGACCGGTGGTTCCTCTTCCACCAGTTACACCAGTGAGGACGTCATGGCTGCCTCCTTTGATCCGGCAATCGCTGAGGCCGTAGGACGCTCCATGGGCAATGACTGCCTCATGGCCAACCGTAAAGCCTACTCCGGAATCTACGGACCCGGAGCCAACATCCATCGTACTCCCTATTCCGGCCGCAACTTTGAATACTATTCTGAGGATCCCTTCATTTCCGGTAAGACCTGTGCTGCCGAAACTGCCGGCATTCAGAGCAAGGGTGTCTATGTCTACAACAAGCACTTTGCCTTCAACGATCAGGAAACCGGCCGTGATGGCATCTGTGTGTGGACCAACGAGCAGGCAGCTCGTGAAATCTATCTCCAGGCCTTTGAATATCCGATCGCGGATGCCAATGCATACTGCGTCATGACATCGTTCAACCGTCTTGGCGCCATCTGGGCCGGCGGCGACTACAACCTGATCACCAACATTCTGCGTGGCGAATTCGGCATGCCCGGTTTTGCCATCACCGATTTCTCCAACAACAATAATTTCATGGATGTCGTTCAGGGGCTTCTGGCCGGTGGCGACGCCTGGGACTGCAACGATGCAGCCAAGTGGACCGATAAACTCAAGACCTACTCTGAGGATCCGCAGGTCGTTTCCGCGATGCGCGAGGCAACCCGTCACATTCTCTATACCGTAGCCAATTCCAATGCGATGAACGGCATGGGCTTCAATACGGTTGTTGAGGAAGTGCACGGCTGGTGGCAGGATGCCATCACCTATGGCCAGATTGGCACCGGACTGCTGACGGTCCTGTTCCTCGCCCTTGCCATCCTCTCCTCACGCAAAGCCAAAAAACAGACGGCATAATCCCCCATTGTCCGCTTCCCGGACAGAAAGGAAAAATGATCTTGAAAAAGTGTTTTGTTTTGCTTCTTGCACTGATGCTGCTTCTCACCGCTCTTCCCAGCCTGGCTGATGGCCGGGAAAGGCCCGAGGACAAAAAGGTCGTGACAACGGATGATGTCATCGGTGCTGAAACCGTATTCAAAAAATTCGATACCAAATTCTACGATGAGCCCTCTGAACAGCCCGGTACCGTCGTACGGCTTGATTACACCACCTCCGCATACGGAAACGAGCAGCCTGCATGGGTAAACGTCTATCTGCCCTACGGCTACGATGAGAACGGAACCGAGCGGTACAATATCATCTACTTCTTCTCCGGCACCAATGAAACTCAGGACAGCTTCATTGGCGATCCGAAAGCCAAGAACGCCCTTGACAATATGATTGAGGTTGGCGTAACGGATCCTTTCATCATGGTATTCCCCTGCTACTATTACGATTACGACTCCCGTGCCATTAACATGACTGCCTTTTCTACACAGGAGATTCCAAATGAAATCCTTCCCCTTGTAGAGAGCACCTATCGCACCTACGCCGAGACCGCCGATGCAGCAGGCTTCATTGCCTCCCGTAACCATCGCGCATTTGCTGGCTTCTCTCGTGGATGTTATGCCTGCTGGCATCAGTTCTTCAACAATCTTCCATATGCCAAGTGGTTCATGCCCTTCTCTGCCAACATCAGTGCTGCCGATGAGATGAGCCTTGAAATGCCCGTAGAGGAGCAGATGCAGATGCTGCATGACGCTCTCGCTGCCCAGGCAGATTACAAGGATGATTTCTTCATCTATGCAGCCTGTGGCGGAAAGCGCGATATGATGTACGACGTGAATGCTGCCCTGATCTCTGCCATGGTCGCCGATACCGAGAACTTCAGCTACGGAACAGACTCCTCCAAGAATAATCTGTATTACAGCCTTTCCAATGAGTTGCATCAGACCCTTATGAGCCGCTTCTATCTCTATAACGCCTTTGACGTCGTATTCAAATAAGACAATGGCCATCCTCGATTCCATAAATCGGGGATGGCCTTATTTCTTATGAACGGTTTCTGAGAAACGAAGATTGGCTTTAGCTTCTCCGGTTTGCCCAAACATGCTACTCCGATGCCTTTGGTATGGATTCATACTTAATCAGAGCGCCAAACATAAAGAGATTCAGCATAAGCTTTTGAGCTTTTAGGAAGAGTAAATCGGTTTTGCAGTTGCAAGTCTTTTATCGTCAATGTGTCTCCTTGAAAGTGATGTAGATAGCTCACCTAATCTTCATTAATTCCTGCTTGAACAAAGTCGTGATCTGATCTTTTCCCCTCTTCGTACCAAGATCTGCAATACTCATCTCTCCATTAAATACCAACGTCATGATTCCTATATATGTTTCTCCAAGTGCCGCTGTTAACATTCCTGCCGTTGCTGCTGAAATAGCTCCTCCAGCAACAGTGCCAACACCTGGGATAAGTTTTGCCAGATTGGACACCACCGTCTTTCCTAGTAACGTTGCACCGCCAGCACCTAAAGTTGACGATAGGAATGCTACAAGAATACTTTTATTCACGTCAAATCCAAATATGACGGTAATTGAAGCAATCATTCCGATCTGCGTAGGAATAAGCAAAGCGCAGTCTGAAAATGGAATAGGCGCGGCTCCTTCTCCGACTGCAGCCGCAGTTGCCGATGCAATTACCGCTTGTGCTCTTTTTTTCTTTTCAGCCAGATTTGCCACCTGAACATTTTGCAGAGTATCCATCAACTCATCTGGCAATGCTTCCCCCATTACATTAATCAGAACATCGAGTCCATAGGATTTTGCGACATATTCATCGTCAATCTCGTAATCCTCTGCTAACACTGGGATGACTTGAACTACATCGAGATTTTCATTAAGAATCATCTTTCTCATAGAATCGGCATTCTTTTTGGAGAAAGACTGAGTCAAAACTACAATTATCGGAACCTGCGTTATCTGATTTTCTTTGGAAAGTCCCCTTAACCATTCGATTTCTTCTGGTTCAACACGATTCGACGCTGTATTAATGCAATACCAGATGCAGTGAATAGCTTTGTTAATATCATGGTTAGCGAGACCTTGGCTGATGGTCTCCACAACTTCCCGCTTAACCTGCTGCTGTACCTCTTTTCCAAGTTCAAACCCACGAGTATCATATATTGCAAGAGGGATGCCTTTTTTGCTAATTTTACGCATATGATCCGTCACTGGCTTTCCCATACCTGTTTCAGCGAGTTTGTCACGGAACACAGCATTGATGAGCGTACTTTTACCAACGCCAGTTTTTCCAGCTACAATAATATTCAAAGTCTTGAGGTTTTTAATTTTTTCAGCTATTACATCTACAGTCTCTTGCGCTATTTTGTCTATCTCAATCGCCATGCGCTAATCCTCCTTTGTCTTCTCCTTCTTCAAGTTTTCTGAAACCATACTCTCACTGTCAAATTCTTTCTTTTTTACTTTAATGAGTTACTCTCATTATAACTGATAGCCAGGTACTTCTCAACGATATTATACACAAAATGTTCGAGCGATTCATTTAACATTCATCCAAATCCACATAATAACACCAGTTTTTGGCGGGGAGTCGCTTTAGCAGAACAAATCCTCAGCTCTAATTAGATTATCCACTATACTGCTATTCTCATTTTCCTTAATTCCATATGTTGTTACAAAAGTACACCTCAATGCTTTCTTTGTTTTTGCACTGGCTTTAAAGCAGCTCTCTCTTTTCCTGATTATTTCAGCATACTT
>JAFUZM010000323.1 GCA_017476605.1 Clostridia bacterium | reverse complement strand
CGGCTGGATCAGGTCCTTGCCAACGATGAATTCCGCTCCATCATCACAGCTCTTGGAACGGGAATCGGAGAGGACTTTACGCTAAAGAATCTCAGGTATTACAAGGTCATCATTCTCTCCGATGCCGATCAGGACGGCGCACACATCCGCGCCATATTGCTGACGTTCTTCTACCGCTATATGCGTGAACTGATTACGGATGGTCACGTCTATATCGGAATGCCGCCGCTCTATCGGGTGGCCAAGGGCGACAATATCATCTATGCCTATGACGACAAGGAACTGAACAAGGTCACAAAGAAAATGGGCAAGGGCTATACCATCCAGCGCTATAAGGGACTGGGTGAGATGGACCCGCCGCAGCTCTGGGAAACGACCATGAACCCCAAGAACCGTCAGCTGATGCAGGTAACACTGGATGATGTGGCAGAGGCAGAGCGGCTTGTGACGATTCTCATGGGAGATAAAGTGGAACCGAGACGGGAATACATTACGGAGTTTGCGGATTTCAATAAGGTAGATACATTCCTCGAAAGGGAGGAAAAGAAATAAATGGCAAGAAAGAAAAGCAATACGCCACCTGAGGATACAACGCCTCAGTATGAAATCATCCAGAAGTCCATGGATGAGGTCATGCATATTTCCATGATCCCATATGCGGAGCATGTCATCCTTGAACGTGCACTGCCGCGGGTGGAGGATGGACTGAAGCCCGTTCAGAGGCGTATCCTGTTTACCCTTCATGAGCTTGGGGTAACGCCGGATAAACCGCATAAAAAGTGTGCCCGTATCGTCGGTGACTGTCTGGGCAAATATCACCCGCACGGCGACAGCTCCGTATACGATGCCATGGTTCGAATGGCACAGCCATACAGCCTTCGTGGTCTTCTTGTGGATGGCCACGGAAATTTCGGATCCATTGACGGAGACAGCGCGGCAGCCATGCGTTATACGGAGGCAAGAATGGCACCCCTTGCGCTTGAGATGCTGCGTGATCTTGAAAAGGACACCGTTCCGTTCAGCTTTAACTTTGATGATACCCTGAAAGAGCCGGACATCCTCCCGTCACGCTATCCGAACCTGCTGGTTAACGGTGCCTCCGGCATTGCCGTAGGCCTTGCGACCAATATACCGCCGCATAACCTGAGGGAAGCGATTAATGCGACCATTCTCGTAATGGATAAGCCGGAGGCGACACTGGATGAAATCATGGCGGTCATGCCGGCTCCGGATTTCCCCACCGGCGGATGCCTCATTAATAATGAAGAAATCCGGACGGCCTATGAAACCGGCAGGGGAAAGCTGACCCTTCGAAGCCGGGTCCATATCGAGGAGGGAACAGGCGGTCGCAAGCTGATTGTCATTACCGAGGTTCCCTATGGCGTTCCCAAGGCAGGCATGCTTGAAAAGATCCTGCATCTCAGCGAGGAAAAGAAATCTCAGCTCTCCGGAATCTACGATATCCGGGATGAATCAGACCGTGAGGGACTTCGTGCGGTGATTGAGCTGCGCAAAGACGTCAACCCGGATCAGATCCTGAGCGTCCTCTATAAGTATTCCGATCTGCAGATTACCTATGGCGTCAACCTCGTTGCGATTGCCGAGGGACGGCCGATGCAGCTTGGAATCAAGGCAGCGATTGAGTATTACATCAAGCATCAGGAAAACGTCGTCACGAGACGGACACAGTACGAGCTGGATCAGGCAAGAGCCCGCGAGCATATTCTGGCCGGCCTCATGGTGGCGGTGAACAACCTGGATGAGGTGATTCGCCTCATTCGCGCCAGCAAGACTCCGAAAGAAGCAAAGGCACAGCTGACCAGCAAATTTGATCTGGATGATGTCCAGGCGCAGGCCATCCTTGATCTGCGTCTCCAGAGACTGACCGGACTTGAGCTTGAGACCCTTCGCAAGGAATATGAGGATATCCTCAAAACCATTGCACGTCTTGAGGGAATTCTCAAGAGCGAAAAGAAGCTGAAAGCGGTCATTAAAAAGGAAATGGAGGAGGTCCGAGATCAGTTCAGCGATGAGCGGAGGACGACGCTCATTGAAGATGACTCTGCCTCCCTGCCGGTTCCGGACATCAAGCAGATCGCCGAGGATATGGTGCTGCTGCGCTATAAGGACGGACAGATTCGCAGAGTGGCACCCAAGCTGGCCGAAAAGATGCTGGCTCAGCCGGAGATCAAATCCGATATCCTGACCTCCATCATGACAAGCACCGATGAGACAGCCTATTTCTTCACAAACCTGGGGAACTGCTTCTCAATGGACATTCCGAAGATTCCCGAAACGACAAAGCCAAAGGAGCGGGGAATCCAGCTGAGCGGTCTCATTCAGGGACTTGAAAATCATGAGCGCGCCGTTGCCGTCTATTGCTTCAAGTCAGAGGATAAGGAAGCTTCCCAGGACTTTGTCTTTGTGACGAAAAACGGACTTCTGAAACGGACAGGCGTTTCTGAGTACATCATCCGTCGCTCCCGCTTCGTTTCGATGAAGCTCAAGGAAGGGGACGAAATTCTCAGTATTCATAAGATTCCCTCTGAGGATAAGGGTGATTTTCTGCTGTTCAGCAAAGACGGCTTTGCGCTGCGCCTTCCCATCCCGTCCATTCCGACAAATGGCCGGATGACTGCAGGTGTAAAGGGCATGGGACTTGAGAGCAAGGATACGGTTATTAAGGCGATGAAGCCTTCCTCTGCATCCTCGGTCTTCCTAATCACAGAGCGTGGATTCGGGAAACGGCTTCTTTGCGCGGATATTGAGCGCTCGGAGCGGGGACGCAGAGGCCAGAGGATGATTATGATCACGAAATCCGGAGAGATCGGGACATACATCGCCGGTCTTTTGCCCTGCGAGGACATCGAACACCTTAAAATCCATCAGGCGCACGGGTCTGTTACGGAAATCAGTCTGGATGAGGTCCCTGTGGAGCGCCGCACAACACGCGGACGGATGCTTATCCCTGTATTGCTGGATGATGTGATTACATTAGTGGAGGACGAATGAATTTAAACGATCTGAATCGGGAGCAGCGAATTGCTGCCGAAACACTGGAAGGACCGGTTCTGGTTCTTGCAGGTGCCGGAACCGGAAAGACGAAGATGCTGACGTATCGTGTTGCCAATCTGATTGATCATGGGGTTTCGCCCTATCACATTATGGCAATCACGTTTACCAATAAAGCGGCGGCGGAGATGAAGAGCAGGATCATTTCCCTGGTGGGAGAAGCGGGAAATGAGGTCTGGGTTTCCACGTTCCACTCCGCCTGCGCCAAAATCCTGCGCCGCGACATTGAGAAGCTTGGGTACAAGCGGAACTTTGTCATTTACGACGACAATGATCAGGACGTCCTGCTGAAGCAGATTCTGGCCAAGATGAATCTTGATCAGAAAGAATACCAGCTGCGGACGGTCAAGTCGATGATTTCACAGGCGAAACAAAAGCTTCTCAATCCGAAGGAATGGCTCAAAAGCGTTGAGTTTACCCAGAGGAATGAACGTATTTCGGAAATCTATCAGATGTACGAGGTACGGATGAAGGAAAACAATGCGCTTGATTTTAATGATCTCATCAACAAGACCCTGGAGCTGTTCACGATGCATCCGCCGGTTCTCCAGTATTATCATCATCTGATTCGATATCTGCATGTTGATGAATATCAGGATACCGACTATGCGCAGTACATGCTGGTCACCCTCCTTGCACAGGAGGAGCGGAATCTTTGCGTCGTTGGCGATGATGACCAGTCCATCTATTCCTGGCGCGGGGCGGATATCCGGAATATTCAGAATTTTCAGGTGGATTTTCCTGAGGCAAAGGTCATCAAGCTGGAGCGGAATTACCGCTCCAGTGCAAACATTCTGGATGCTGCAAACCAGGTGATCACCGGAAACAAGAACCGGATGGATAAATCCTTATGGACCGAACGGGAAGACGGGGATAAGATTGTTTT
>JAFUZM010000322.1 GCA_017476605.1 Clostridia bacterium | reverse complement strand
TCTGACGGAATCCATTGGTCTGCAGGCATATGACGAGGTGCTTGAAATCTATACGAAGCAGCTTAAGAATCAGTCTCGTAAGGTTGAATCACTGGCAGCGAAGACTCAACAGGTTCTGGACAAATTTGTGGCAACAGAGAACGAGCTTGCCAACCAAAAGGATGTTGTCTTTCCGACATTGGGTGCGGTTGTTTCCGGAGATGATGGAGTAGTAAGAGAAGTAAATGAATATGGAGAAACCATAGAAACATATCCAGATGGTCGAGTAGTGACCATATATGAAGAAGGAGAGAGGATTGTCCATGCGCCTTACAAGTTTGAGGATGGTGTTATAGGGTATATTGAAGAGTATTATAATTCCGATGGAGAGAGATACCGAGTTGTAAAAACTAGAATTGATAAGTCTGAGTATTATGGCGAATATGTTACCAATTATGAATATGATGGCACTGACGATGAATGGCTTGAAAGTAGTTCTTGGCATAGCGTGAATGATCATGACAAAGAAAAGATCAGAACCTATGAACTTACAGAACAAGATGAACTATGGAATTCGGCACAAAGTGAAAAAGCAATCATGGAACAGATTGATCTGTTCTATGCTAATTGGGAAAAATGGGAGAAGAACGACAAAATAAAAGATAGGGAAAAATTACTTTTGCAGCAGTATAAAGAGATATGCAAAATTAATGGTACTGATTCAAATGACGTAAAATTTATAGTTATTGAGGCGAATAACAAAGAAGATGCTGTAACAAAAAAGGGTGTAGAATTAGGGCCCAGCGTTTATGGCTATTATAATCATGAAAGTAAACAGATGGTGATACGGGTGAGCCCTGATAGATCATATGCTGAAATTATGAGTACATTAGCACATGAAAGTCGACATCAACTTCAATGGGAATTAATTAAGGGTACCGCTACAAAGGAATATGATGTCAATGAAAATTATATAGATCAATTGCGTAATGAGACTAATGCCTCGATCAATCATAGCTCTAATTTTGAAAACACCCAGAATAGCAATACCATAGGTTTTTATAATGAATTGATCAATAAAGGCTTGACAGAAGAAAGAGCAATTGAGCATGTAAACGATTATATTCAAAATGGTTTGTATCGAGACCAACAACTTGAAGTAGATGCATGGAGGACACAGTACGAGGTAGAAGGTAAACTTAACAAACTTCGAGAAATGCAGTATGGTATTTATTATGGATAGATGATATTTCCCTGTAAGATAGAGACATAGAGTATAGTGTGCATGTTTTCTCTTTTTACCAGATAAGTCAGATTTTTACTCGTCCATATTTGTCGTTAACTAATTCTTGTATCCTGTTACAATGGATTTTCGTATTGAAGAATGAGAACATGGTTGAGTTGCTTTTTATGCTTTTTATAAAGAAAAATTCTTTGGTTAGTGAGACGATAAATAATATGTTAAAGAGTGTTGATACCAAAGGGGAAATATAAAATGATTATTCATTTGTTAAAGAAACTGATTCCAGCGAAAGAAATCAGTAAAAGGGCAGCTGTTACATTGCCTGTGAATCCTCTTGCCAAATACAAAGAGGATGTAGAGCTGAATGAGGAGGAGAGCGAAACTCTTCAAAATGTATGTAACATGATGGCACATGCATTTGGAACACTTCATGTCAATTATCATGTTCAGGGATTCAATGTTCCTATGCTCAGCCTGTACATTCATACGACGCATATGCTTGGTCTGGTATTTCATTCGGATGGAATACAGGTTATTGAACTGATGAGCCCGCAGGATATCGTAGAGCTACTGGTCCAGTGTACGCTCAATCTGCCTTCTGAAAAACGGAGAGAGGCCAGTGAGATTGTAATTGAGCAGGCAAAGACCATTGAAGAAGCAATCCGGTTGTTCAATAATGGAGAAACCGAACTGGATCAGACGATATCGCAGGCGCTGGAAAAGAATACGGTTATCACGTTCTGGTTTGGATCTGTTCACGCGATGGCAATTGATGCAAAAGACTGTGTCATAAACCTTATAGAACGCAACAATCAGGTTGTCATGATCAAAGGAACGGCGTCGCCTGTGGTTAAAGAAATGCACGATTTATTCGTTGAACAGTTCAGGAAAAGCATAAAAATGACGCTGGATAAAGAATCTGCAGGTGAGAAGAGCGCTGAATGATCAGTGCATTTAGCAGATGCCTACTTCCAATGGAGGGCATTCTTAGTTGTATGCGCCATGATTATGGGAGTAACAAAACTGAGAATGTGTTTTACGAGTTGCCCGGGGAGTAATTGAGAAGCGAAAGGATGACACATGGGGAAAACATGGATCATGACCGCAGGAAGCGGCGGAATTGGGAAATCCAGTCTGACGATCGCCTTTGCTGTCATTGCGGCAAGGCAGGGGAAAACATTGATTCTGGATGCATGCGGACCATGCCGCGCCTGCGATCTGTATATGGGCATGCAGAATGTGGTGACGCTGGATTTGAGAGATGTTCTCCTGCACCAGATTGATCTCACCTCTGTCATCTATCCTGTTCCGGAGCATGAGAATCTGTTTTATGCCTGTGTTTCCCTGTTCAGGGAATCCCGCCTTGAAGAGGTACAGGGCATATTGCTGTCCCTGCAGGAGATGTTTGAGAATGTTTTTCTTGATATCTCCTCAAGCGGGATGAACTGGTCCCTTCCGGTGTTTACCAGGCGGGATCGTGCCGTTGTTCTGCTGAGGCCGGATCACGTCTCTTTCCGTGGGGCCGAGGCGATTGTAACGGATGCCCGCAATCGGGGTGTGCCTGCGTATCCGGTCATCAATCAGATGGAGAAATCGCTGGTTCGGCATGGCTATCAAATGAATGGGACGACGGTATCGCAGGTGCTTGACTGTCCGGTTGCCGGGGAAATCATGCGGATGCCGGATTTCTTTACCAGCAGCATTCGCGAGGAGCATTTTCCGGTAATTCCGACAAAACAGATGAAGCTGTTTGAGGAAATCTACCATGAAATTGACAGCAACTGAAGGCATTCATCGAAGATATTCCCGCAGGGAGTTGCTTCATTGGGATTGCCGGGTTGCCGGGAAAGGGAGGTGGAGCTTTCGGCATGGATCATTCACGACTGGCCCGTCCGCATATTGACTGGCCGGTATTGATTGCTGCATTTACACTTGCACTTTATGGCGTGCTTGCAATTACCATTTCAAACTATAATCCGACGCTGGGTGCAGACCGCTCCATGCAGGAACTGATCATGGATGCCAACAACGGGCGTCTTCAGCTGCTCTGGGTGGTTGTCTCTGCTGTTGTCGTGGCATTGGTGATTAACGTCCCGTATACCTTTATCGGACGGATGTGGCCGCTTATCTATGCAGTAGATATTCTTCTTCTGCTTCTTGTTCTCACGACGGCTCGAATTAACGGCGTCAGCGGATGGTTCCAGCTCCTGGATCGAACCTTCCAACCATCTGAGCTCGCCAAAATTGCCCTGATCATTACGCTTTCAAAAGCGCTTGCGCGAAATGTGGAAAAGGGACGAAAGGCGATTCCAAACCTTCCGTACTTTCTCTATGTTTCCATTATACATTTTGGAATTCCAGCTGTTCTGATCGCCGCACAGCCGGACATCGGCACCCTGATGGTTTTTGTGGTCATTTTTGCGGTCGAGCTGTTTATGTGCGGGTTTGAACTGCGCTATATTTTTACGCTGGTCGCACTGGCGACAGCATTTCTCATCCCAGTCATTTTCTGGCTGGCTTCGACTAATAATTTCCGCTGGCTGCGACTGGTTGCTTTTATTGACCCGGAATCGGATCCGACAGGAAGCAGCTATCAGATCATCAACTCGCGGATTACGGTGGGATCAGGAGGCCTTTATGGAAAGGGTGCATGGGCAGAGGGAACACTGACGCACCTCAATTACGTGCCGGAAAACCATACGGACTTCATCTTTACGGTTGTAGGGGAAACACTTGGCCTGGTCGGATCACTGATCCTGCTGGCGCTTTATCTCTTCCTCATCATCCGTATGCTGCTTTTGGCGTATCATACCGAGGACCGTTTCGGTCAGGCCATCATCCTCGGCGTTATGGCCATGCTTCTTTTTCACGTATTTGAAAATGTAGGCATGTGTATCGGTGTTATGCCGATTACCGGAATTCCTCTTCCCTTTATCAGTTATGGAGGAACAAATCTGGTCATTAATATGATCGGAATTGCGCTTGTAGTTAATGTAACCAGATTTAAGAAGTCTCAGGATCTTCGCGGCTCGACCGGTGAAACGGAGTGACGGGCTGAAATAAAAAATGAACTTGGAGAATAGTATGAGTAATGGCATGCAGCTATTGAAGGAAATGGACATCAGCCGAGATGTAATCCGTGCATTTGAATGGTTACAGTTCACGGAGCTCACCTCGATTCAGGAAAAATGCATCCCGCCCATGATGAACGGAAACGACATCATTGCAATCGCGCCTACGGGAACGGGAAAGACGCTGGGCTTCGGAATTCCGATGCTCGAGTATGTCAACCTCAAGGATCCGGTCGTCCAGGAGCTTGTTCTGGCGCCGACAAGAGAGCTGGCGCAGCAGATTGCAGATGATCTCTCTGATCTTGCCCATTTTATCCGAGGTCTTCGGATTGCAGTAATCTATGGCGGACAGCCGATGCGCAAGCAGATTCAGGTGCTGGAGAAGCGGCCACAGATCGTGGTTGCTACGCCCGGACGCCTCATTGATCACATGGAGCGCGGGAATATTTCACTGCTTAATGTCCATACGCTTGTATTGGATGAAGCGGATGAAATGCTCAAAATGGGCTTTGTGGAGGATGTTGAGAAAATCATCAGGAGCGTCAGCCCCAATCGGCAGCTGGTCATGTTCAGCGCTACGACGAATCAGGATGTTCTGACCATTTCATGGAAGTATCAGAATGATCCCATTGAGATTGTCGTAAAGTCGGACAAGGAGGACAAGCCTCAGATCACCGAATACATCATTGATTCGCAGGCAAAAGACAAATACGAGCATTTCCTTTATCTCCTCGACAGCGGTGCTTTCTCGAAGGCCATGGTCTTTTGCAATACAAAGGACATGACCGCCCGCCTTTGCGACCGGCTTCAAAAGATGGGATATAACTGTGAATGCATTCATGGGGATGTCCCGCAGTCAAAACGCAATGCGGTTATGAACGGCTTCAGAGAAGGGAAATTTGACCTCTTCATTGCCACGGATATTGCTGCGCGCGGCATCGATGTTGAGGATGTTGAAGCGGTGGTCAATTATGATGTTCCGGAGAAGAAGGAATACTATATCCATCGGATTGGACGGACCGGAAGGGCAAAGAAAAAAGGTAAGAGCTTTACCTTCCTCAGCTTCAGGGAAAGCGTCCATATGGATGAAATTCTGAAATACACGGCGTCCAAACCGGTGTACCTGTACTTTGATGAGTTCGGAACACTCTGCTATAAGGACAATAATGCGCCATTTTTAGCGAATGTCTAATGTGAAAATGAATTTTAGGGGTTGAATGGCGTAAATAATTGTGATATATTACGTGTGTGTTTTGGCACAGATATTGGAGATTGGGGGTTACAGCCATGAGCGATCTGGAGCGCAATGAGGAAATGGAAGACAATACAGTCATTTTGACGGATGAGGATGGCAATGAGGTTTCATTTGAATTCTGTGCATCCATCATGTATGAGGGCAAAGAATATGTTGTTCTCCTTCCGGATGATGATGACGAAGTCGTGATCCTTCAGGTGGAGGAGCAGGAGGACTCTGATGATCCAGAAGACGTCCTGTATCTCAGCGTAGACGATGACGAGGTTCTTGAAGCTGTATTTGAGCTCTTCAAGGAGCAGACAGCGGATATTTATGATTTTGAGTAATTTCCTCAGAAACAAGAAAAAGGCTTCCGAAAGAATGCATCTTTCGGAAGCTTCTTTTATTGTCTCAGCCACTCATAGCTGCGCATGATCTCGCCGATGGGATTTCCAAGACAGCGGTCTTTGAAATAGACGTATGAGGCAGAGGAAAAGATGGGGGCAGGGAGATCCGGAAGCTCAATCTGTCCGGTGCCATCCGGATTCAGGCCCAGCACTGAATAGGCCTCGGCGGATGAGGGAGTGACACGGGTGAGACGGTTGTGCACACGGTTTCCGAGATAGAGAATGAAGGTCTTGCTGTCCGGATCAACGGCAAGATGGTTGCCCGTAAAGCCGGACAGACCGATGGTATGATTTCCCATCCATTCGGGAAGCTCGGAAAGGCGCTGCTGGGGATGCTTGGAAAAGCAGAGGACACCGAGAAACTGACGGTAGGTTCCATCCGGGTACTGGTATCCCGTTCGGTTTTCGCCCATGGCGGAAAGCGTGGACAGGGGAAGAAGTTCACCGGAGAGAAGTCCCTGAGCGAAACGCAGCATATCCCTCTGAGTGCTGAACAGACCGGCATGACCGCAGCAGGTGAGGCAGACCGGCTGGAGCAGCTGGGCTTTAGGGTCATGGATGATACCGGGCATGGGGCCCTGCCGCATGCTGTGCGTCCCGCTGATGAGCCGATGCTCGTAGGCGTAACTGAGAACGCGGGCAGGATCTGCAGTCGGTCCGGTTTCACTCATCCCGAGTGGGGACAGAATGCGGCTTTTCAGAATGTCCATGTAAGGGGCGTCAAGGACGGCCTCAAGAACACGCGCAGCAATGAGGGCGTGCATATCGGAATAAAGACGGATCGTCGGAGGCGGGCATGCTTTTGTTTCATACAGGCGGCGCATGCCCTCCTCAGGAGTGGGTGCCTCGTCAATACGCCCGGGGGACTCAAGACCGGTTTGAAAGGTGAGAAGATCGAAAACGGAAAGGGTATCAAGATGCGTAAACCATGGTGCATAGCTTGCAACGGATGCATCCTTCTGGAGCTTTCCCTCCTCAATCAGCTGCATGGCCAGAATGGCAGTAAAACACTTGGTCAGGGAAGCCAGATCATAGATGCTGTCGGGGGTGAGAGGTCGAACATTCGGGAGGCAGGCGTCACCTTCATATCTTACCTCACAGGCATTGCCTGTGAGGCGGGTTTCCGCCTCTTTGTCCGTGCCAAAGGTGACCGAAAGCCCGGTCAGCATATGGGTCTCCTGTACCAGGGTATTCATTCCGGCGGTTAATGCATCCATGTTCTGCCTCACTTTGCTGCGGTTTATTCGTCCAGGTACGTGTATCGTACGGTAAGCCTCGGCATATTGCTGTAAATACCATAGGCCTCGCCGTATATTCGGTATCGTGTTCCGACCACCCATGTGGTTTTGGAGCTGTTTTCAAGAAGAACGAGCTTTTCAAAACCGGTAGTGCCGATGTCCATGATGGCCATCTGAGGAGCGGTGGAAATGATGCGCTGGATGACACCCTTTCCAACATAAATGGTGCCGATGCGCATGTTGATGTAATTGACCAGATCGGTATACTGGGAATCCAGATCCCAGGCTTTCCGTGTGTATACATCCGCGGTTGGCATATAATAAACGGTATGTGTAATGACGGAGTCCTCGCGACCTTCTGCTGAGGCGCGGATGGTGATGACGTTGTCACCCAGCTTGTTGAACAGCGGGACAAATTTGAAGTCACCGTTGGTGCTAACCTCAAGGTCTTTGTGGGGGGATTCTACCGTAATGGATGCCCCAGGCAGCGTTGTCCCTGAGATGCTTGCCTGATACTGCGGATCGTTTTCCTCATAGTTCCATTCCACAATGACGGTGGGATTGAGCTCAAGAGGAATGTCCTGAGGCGGACGGTAAAGAACGATTTCCATTACGTTTTCGCGGCAGTACTTGCTCTTTACGGAAATGGAGATCTTGTTTTCACCCACCGGCAGTACCTGAACGTTCTTTGAAACGTTTCCTGTATCACGAATCAGTGTGGAGACGTTGGTACCGTCAATGTTCACGGTCGATCCCTTCTCGACATTGATACGGACCTCGTAGATGGAAACGCCGACCTCGGCATAGGCGGTAGACGGATTGATGAGGTAGATCGGGGAAAGGGGAACATCAATCGTATATTCAATGGGATCCAGCTGATACTGTTCCCCCTCCTGGGAATACCGAACCAGAGGGGTGATGGTGACGTCCATGGTGTCGGCATCAACGGCGGTGGCATATGTGGAAGATTCCGTATCATACCACATGTAATCGGGGATGTTGATGGACAACTGCCCGTCCGCAATGACATAGGATGACTGCATTTCGGAGAGATAGATGTTTGCATTTTCCCGTCCGGTAAATGTCAGAATATGCGAGGGAAAACCATTGACCTCAGAGGGGGTAACCGTCACCTTGGTTTCGTTGTCCTGACGGAACTGGATGCCCTTTGAGAGAACATAGGTTCTGGCAAGGAAGACAGAGCCTAAAGAAAAGGCAACACCGGCAAGCAGAATGACGAGGATGATAATGAACTTGCGCAGACGGCCTTTTTTTTGCTGCTCTTTCTGCTCATATCTGTAGTAGCTGTTTGCCCGTTTGCTTGCTTTTTGCTTGCTCCGGTTCCGGATGTATTCATCCGGCTGATTCGGCCTCGGTTCCTCCTGCTCATACCCGTCGTAATAAATAGGGGCATCCGGATCGGAATCCCTGAAAGAAATTGGGCGGCCCTGTCCATCCCGGACAACAGAATCTTCCCTCGTGGGATTTCCCTGATCGCGGGGAATTCGTCTTTCCTGACGGTCCTGAATAGGTTCTTGCGCCTGGCCCGATTCCGGAGCATCGCCGTCCTCAGGACGGGGACGGACGACCTCTGCCTGATTGAGCTGGCGTGAGATATCTGCGGTCTGCTCTCTCATCTGCCTGAGGCGTTCACGGCCACGCTCGCGCCTTGTCTTGAGTTCCTCAAGCTCATCCGTAAGAACTGTTGGGTCAAGCGCTTCCGGATCATACCGTTCCTCTGTTTGGGGCTCGGTGATTTCCTCAGGTGCATCGTCCTGATCAAAACTTGTTATGGTTAGCTTTGGCTTTTTCTCGTGCATGCTCTGTTCCCAGTCCGCCGAAGAGGAGCTGTTGCCCTCAAGGGGACACCCGCATTTCATGCAACGCGGCAAATAGGCTTGATTCCACGCACCACATTTGGGGCACTTCATAAATACCTCCATGTCTTGTCGTTGGCCATAATTATACAAATCACCGCTGTTTTGTCAAATTGATGGAAGAGGGCGCTGCTGGACTGGATTCTGGCGGGAGGATTCCCGGCAGGGCAAAACGGCATCTGCCGGTCATATACACGGCGGGAAAAACAGGCTTTTTCAAAATGCTCTTGTTCTTGCTTCTTAATCTGTGATAGAATATCCCAAACAACAAAAAAGAGGAGTATCCATATGGCTGAATTTGGTACAGGCTTCGGGGACAATTTTAAGGAGGATATCGTTATTAAACGCTCCCAGGTTCTCCCGAATATTATGTATGTTCTTTGCTGGATTTTGATTGTTATGTTCGGCCTTAGCGCCTTTCTCATGCTGCAGGCAGTGGCCTATGAATTCAGCGTTCAGAGTCTGGTTCTGCTGATTCTCTGTGCCGGTTTGGCGGTGTTGCTGTTTCTCTTTAAGGACCGCGTCAAGGTGGAATATGAGTATACATTCACCAATGGCACGCTGGACTTTGCAAGAGTATACCGCTCGGTCAAGCGGGAGGAACTGGGCAGCATGAATGTCCGTAATGTCACGGCATGCGGACATGTGGCACACCAGAGCTTTCAGCGGTATCTTTCCATGAAGGATGTGGATCGGAAAAACTGGTTCTTAAACCGGGATGGAAACCTGTTCTATTTTTATTACGTCAAGGAGAATAAGAAGCATCTGATCATCATTGAACCCAGTGAGGAAATGGTGGGGATGATTCGGAAATGTTTGGATCCGGGGATTTACCAGGGCTGAGCACGACATGGTGCGGTTCATCCGTACCTTTTTTTCTTGTCAGAGGCGAAACGACATGATTTATCTTGATAACAGCGCAACAACGCAGCCATTTGAGCGGGTCATCGCCAAAATGGATGACGTGATGCGAAACGAATACTATAATGTGTCAGCGGCATATGCAGTGGCCATGCATCAGGAGCAGGCGGTCAACCTGGCCAGAAAAAACCTGCTGGGCTCCCTTGGCATGCCGAAGGGAAGGGCCATTATGACCGCAGGCGGTACGGAAAGTGACAATCTGGCGATCCTGGGATTTGCTGAAACGCTGCATGAACCGGCGGTCTTTCTTGTAAGCCGGCTTGAGCATCCGGCAGTTCTCAGAACCCTTGAGCGCGTGGAACGGATGGGACATGAGATCCGGTACCTTCCGGTAGACCGGGAGGGGCGCATTGATGTGGCGGCCAGCGAGTCACTCATGGATGAACGCGTTGCGATGCTCATCTGCATGCAGGTGAACAATGAAACCGGCGCCGTGCAGCCCGTTGGCGAGCTGATTGCGGCGCTTCGCAAAAGGGCAAAGCGTGCGCGTGTCCATGTGGACGGCGTCCAGGGATATATGCGGGTTCCGATCTCCCTTTCAAAGCTCGGGGTTGACAGCTATGCGATCAGCGCACATAAGATTCACGGCCCCAAGGGCATCGGCTGCCTGGTGACTGCGCCGGATTTCCCGATGAAAACCCAGATGAGCGGTGGCGGGCAGGAGGCAGGGTTTCGCTCGGGGACGCTCAACTCCCCCGGAATTCTGGGGATGAGCGAGGCGGTCAGTGAGATGACAGAGCGGGGCACCGAGGCACTGTGGGCGCGCAAACAGACACTGGTTTCCTGCCTTTACGGTCATAAGGGAATCTTTTTCAACGGACCGGATCCGCTGGATATGGAAAAAAGTGCGCCGCACATTTTAAGTGTCCGGTTTGATGGCGTTCGCGGAGAGGTCATGCGCAATGCGCTTGAGGGGGAAAATATCCTAGTCTCCACGGGCTCTGCGTGCGGCTCACATAAGCAGAAGGTGAGCGCGACGTTAACCGAAATGGGCCTTGGAACCGAGGAAGCGGATGGGACCATCCGCGTGAGCCAGGGCATGATGAATACAGAGGACGAAATGAGGACGGCGGCAGAGGCCATGATTCGTCTTTATGATGTCCTTTCCAGATACAGGAGGAGATAGAATGCGGGAGGTACTGCTGGTTCGTTATGGCGAGGTTTTTCTCAAGGGAACGAACCGTCCTTATTTTATGAATAAACTCGTCTCACATGTGAGGGAGGCGGTAAAGCCGATTCATGGACGGGTGTGGCTCAGTGAGGGCAGAATTTATGTGTCTGACTTTACGGACATGCAGGCATGCATCGATCGCGTGACCCGGGTTTTCGGCGTGCATTCGGTCAGCCCTGCCATAGAAATGGACAAGGATGATTTTGAAGCGATCTGCAGGCAGGCTGCCGAGATGATGCAGGGCATGAGCGGCACATTCAAGGTGCTGGCAAGGCGCTCAGACAAGCGGTATCCGCTGGATACACCGGCCATTATGCGGGAGGCGGGCGGATACATTCTTACACATGTGCCGGGGCTTGAGGTCGATGTGCATCATCCTGAGCATGAGATGATGATTGAGATTCGGGATCATGCCTACCTGAGTGTTCTCAGGTATCCCGGAACGGGCGGGATGCCCATGGGGACAAACGGGAAAGCCTGTCTGCTGCTCTCAGGAGGCATTGACAGCCCGGTCGCCGGATATATGATCGCAAAACGCGGCGTGGAAATCTGCTGTGTGCACTATCACTCCTTCCCATATACCAGTGAACGTGCCCGGGAAAAGGTACTGGAGCTGGCGCGGGAACTCAGCGAATACTGCGGAGAGATTCGCGTCTACGTCGTTCCCTTCACTGAAATTCAGATGGCCATTCATGAAAAGTGCCCGGACAATCATACAACGCTTATCATGCGCAGGTATATGATGCGCATTGCCGAGAAGCTGGCCGAGAAGGAAAATGCACAGGCACTGATTACAGGGGAATCCATAGGGCAGGTGGCAAGCCAGACCATGGATGCACTGGTATGTACGAACCAGGTGGTTTCGATGCCGGTGTTCCGTCCGCTGATCGGAATGGATAAAAGTGAGATCATCGCTCTGGCGGAGAGTATCGGGACCTATGCGACGTCGTCCCTGCCGTATGAGGACTGCTGCACCATCTTCACCCCGAAGCATCCGACAACGCATCCCAGAATTGAGCAGATGGAACGCAGCGAAAAAGCGCTTCCGATGGAGGAACTGATTGAACGGGCGATTGAGGGAACCGTGGTTGAGACTGTGCTTCCCGGACAGTCCGGCATTTAACTGCAACGGCATACTGCCAAAAGAGAACAGGATCGTTTCCGCGTCCTGCTCCAAAATCATTTTTGAAGCAAGGCGCGAAACGGATATTTTGCATTCTCCATGGAGGTTGATCTTTTCTGTCCTGTATGGTATGATTTGGGGGATTCAAGAGATCAGTGAAAGGGAGCAGTCCTTTTCATGATTACCGGTTGAAATTGATTGAGGATTTGCGGGAGACTTCAAATTGTGCTCATGGAGCAAATCTGTTATACTGTTTAATCATTATGAAGGAGGAATACACATGAGTGAGTATCTTGAGAATTTGAATTCCGAGAATACGCAAAGCCGTGATGAAGGTCAGATTACCTATGCAAATGAGGTGATTTCCACTATTGTCAGTGTTGCAACAACTGAGGTTGAGGGAATCTCCGGGATCACGGGTTCCTCTGGCCCACTGAACGGAATCATCGCAAGAAGCAGGATTCCGCGCGGAGTCAAGGTCGAAGTTAATGGCGAAAATGTGAAGGTGGACATCAGCGTCACCGTGGATTATGGCATGCCGATTCAGAAGGTTGGCCGCAACTGCCAGGAAAATGTTCGCAAGAGCATTGAATCCATGACAGGCCTGCATGTGGAAAAGGTGGATCTGCATGTGGTTGGTGTCAGCTTTGAAAAAGAAAATCAGGAGATGCAGCAGAGCCAGAAGCTCGCCATGAGCCTTGAGGAAGAGGAGGAGCAGACCGCCCTTCTCCAGGACGAGGAATCTGTTGAAGTCGAATACAGCGAGGAGGAATCCTCGGTTGTGCCGGAGGATGAAGGCGAAAGCTGGACTGAGGAAGAGGAAACTGAGATTAAGGATGAAGACGTTAAGGCGGATGAGACTGAGGAGACAGGAGAGTAAGGAGGCTTTGCGATGAAACATCCCGTACTTGATCGGATTTTGATTTTGATCTGTGCACTGGCTGCGCTTGCCGGTGCTGCCGGAGCCATTATGGTCCTGACCGGGTATCTTCCGACTGAAACGATCATGTCCGTGATCGGCAGGGTGGATCCCGCATATCCGCGCCATCAGATCTTTCTTGTGATCATTGCACTTGTTCTGGTGCTGTTTGCCGTATTGCTGATCAATGCAATTCTGCCCAGAAAGAAAAAGCGCTCAAGCAATTTTGCCATCCAGCATAATGAAAACGGCATGGTTCGCATTTCCGTAAAAGCACTTGAAACCCTTGTGCAGAAGGTGCTTGACGAGCATGCGGAAATCAAGGTTGTCACCTCAAGCATGTTCAGCGATGAGGAAAGCATCCGCGTGGATGTGCACATCGCACTTCAGTCGGACATCAGTATGCCTCTGGCAATCTCTGCCCTGCAAAAGCAGATCAAGAAATACATCGAAGCCTGCTCCGGTGTTATGGTACAGGAAGTCCGTGTGTATGTTGACAGCGTAACGCCGGCAACGGATGAAACGAAAAATTCACCGTATGCCATCCCGAATTCTCTGATGGGATGGGAACAGGAACAGCTGCCCAGGGGCGAGGCTGAGGAACCGGCAAGAATCACGGATGAACCGATGACAGACCCCACAGCTGAGGAAGTTCCGGAGACCATTGAGAAGGCGCCGGAGATCATTGAGGATGCACCGCTGTTTTCCGATGTCGACAAGGCAGAGGAAACGGAATCCTCTGAGGACGAGACTGAGTAAGGAGAGACAGAAACATGATGGATGTTAAAACATTCATGAGCCAGATGCTGCACCCCGGTACGGTTCCCTGTACCATCTTCGGTGCCGGTCTTGGAATCATTTTTGCTATTCTTTGGCTGACGATCGGCGTTGGGAAGACCCTGCTGATTGGCCTTTTCTGCCTGATCGGGGCATTTTTCGGCGGCGTAAAAGACAAACGTGCGTTTATTCGCAGCATAGCGGATTTCTTCCATCGTGAGGAGAACTGATCTCCGTTTCACGGGACAATTGGACAAACTGGAAGGAGTGGAGTTCCTGTGAGCAACAGATCACTGGCCAGAACAGCGGCGATGCAGCTTCTTTTTGAAAGGCTTTTTGGAAACGATGCCGAACTGGATGCTCTGGTCGAGATGTCCTCAGAGTATAATAATAATTATGTGCCAAGCAGGGCGGATCAGGCCTATATTGATGAGGTGGTATCCGGTGTGAACGCACATCAGATGGAAATTGATGATCTGATTTCAGAGTACCTGCGCGGGTGGACGCTGGACCGCATTTCAAAGGTGGATTACGCGGTGCTTCGTCTGGCTGTATATGAACTTGTCTATTCCGGGTTACCGGCACCCGTTGTGATTGATGAGGCGATTGAACTGACCAGACGGTTTTCTCAGGAGGAATCCTGCCGGTTTGTCAATGGTGTTCTGGGAAACATCAACAGGAAGCTGGCTAAGCAATGAAGGCGGTACTGGGATTTGACACGAGCTGTTATACCACCTCCTGCGCACTCGTCGGTATAGACGGCTCGATTCTTGGTGCAGACCGCAAACTGCTTAAGGTTGATGCCGGAAACAGAGGGCTGATGCAGTCCGAAATGGTATTCCAGCATGTGAAGTCCCTTCCGGAAAGAATGGAGAGGATGCTGGCGGATCTGCCCGAGGTTGACATCGTTGCTGTTAGTGCCAGTACACGTCCAAGACCTGCCGAGGAATCGTATATGCCAGCTTTCCAGGTTGGAGCTAGTCAGGCACGTACGGCAGCAATGCTGCTGGGCGTGCCTTTTTATCCTTTTTCCCATCAGGAAGGACATGTGCGGGCAGCGGTATATGAATCCGGCATTGAAACAGACCGCCCGTTTTTGGCACTGCATCTCTCCGGGGGAACGACCGAGGTTTTACTGAAAGAATCAAATCAGCTAACGCTTCTGGGCGGGAGCCTTGATCTTCACATGGGGCAGCTGATTGATCGTATCGGCGTGAAACTGAATCTTCCGTTTCCCTGTGGGCCATCCATGGAGGCGCTTGCAGAAACGGGTGAGTCAAGGCAAAGACTCGGGGTGAGTATGCGCGGTCTGAACTGTTCTATTTCCGGTGCCGAGTCGGCCATGCTCCGGATGCTTGACCGGCATGAAATTTCAGAGCGGGATGCAGCGGCAGAGATCTTTGATTTTGCTGTTCGGACCATTTACCGCCTGATTGAAGCATCTGCAGAGAAAACAGGCGCAACGCAGGCTTTACTGGCCGGTGGCGTGGCAAGTTCACAGCTAATTCGAAAACGTCTCCTGGAGCGGAAACGAAAGCGTGCCCTTCCTGTAAGAATCTGTTTTGCAAAGCCGGAACTTTCCGGTGACAATGCTGTGGGAATCGCACTTTTAGGCGCAGACAGAGTTCGGGAAACAAACCCCTTGAACGTATGACATTTCTACAATGACTTTAGGGGTAAAATAGAACGATGATTCTGAGTGTTCCGGCCAATCCGCTTCAGGATACGTATTTTTGAGCATTACAGGTTGCGGTTTTACGATAAGAACTGTATAATTATTTTGGAAGGAATTATATACTGATGCCAAACGATCATACAATTCAATGGCACCCCGGCTTCTTTGCTGGAATTGAGCTTGAATTGAAGAACTATCATCTGGCTTTTGAATCTGAACATCAGTTGACCAGAGGCCCTTTGGCAATTGATATCCTGATCATTCGCAAATTGGATGATGAGAAGATTGATAACGAAATCGGTGAATTCTTTCTTAAGCATAACATTGTGGAGTACAAATCTCCGATGGATGCTTTGAATATTGATGTTTTTTACAAGGTTCAGGCATATGCCGGATTATACAAGGCCTCCGGACAGCATGTAGATGAGATTCCGGCGGAACAGGTGACAGTTACTCTGGTAAGGGATACGTATCCAAGAGAGTTGATCAGCCGCCTTAAACAGCTCGGAGCATCTGTCGTGGAAAAATATCGAGGCGTTTATGAGATAAAAGGCGTAGGGCTATTTCCGACACAACTGATCACCACAAAGAAACTGTCCGAGGACAGTCACGCAGGCTTACGGCTGCTGTCGACCCGAGTCACGGAAAAAGACGTGGAGCAGTTTTTGCTGACGGCAAAAACGCTTGTAGAGCCTGGTGATATCGAGCGCCTGAGAGCGATTTTGCAGGTAAGCGTGTCGGCAAATAGCGATTTGTACGAACGATTGTATAGGGAGGACGCAGAGATGTGTGAGGCGTTACAGAGAATTATGGCAACTGACTTGCATAAAGCAGAAGAGCGAGGAATTGAGCTAGGAAAAGAACAGGGAATAGAGCTGGGAAAAGAGC
>JAFUZM010000321.1 GCA_017476605.1 Clostridia bacterium | reverse complement strand
TAACCTTTTTCCGTATATCCTTCAGGTTGCCCTGGGCAAGCTTCCGTATCTCCATGTTTACGGAAATGATTATCCGACACCGGATGGCACAGGCGTACGTGACTACATCCACGTTGTGGATCTGGCCAAAGGACATGTCGCTGCGGCACTGTATGCGGATACGCATACCGGAACCGAGATCATCAATCTTGGAACCGGGCATGGCTACAGCGTGCTTGACATCATTCATGCGTTTGAACAGGAAAACGGCATCCATATTCCATATCAGATTGAAGCACGGCGTCCGGGCGATATTGCCGAATGCTATGCAGATGCGGCCAAAGCCAAAGAGCTTTTGGGCTGGGAAGCCGAAAAGGAAATTGCCGATATGTGCAGAGATGGCTGGCGCTGGCAGAAAAACAATCCCAATGGTTATGAGGGCTGATACCGAAAGGCTTGACAGATAAAAGGAGCGTGTTCTTTTGATCGAACGATATACCAGTGAACGGATGAAGGATCTATGGAGCCTCAATCAGAAGTATGCACAGTGGCTTGAAGTCGAGCTTCTGGCAGCTGAGGCGTGGGCGGAGCTTGGCGTTGTTCCAAAGGAAGCGGCAGAGAAAATGCGCCAGAATGCCAGCTTTACAGAGAAGCGTGTCCTCGAAATTGAGGAGCAGACGCGTCATGATGTCGTTGCGTTCACACGCTGTGTGGCCGAAAGCCTGGGGGACGAGTCGAAATATCTTCATTACGGTCTCACCAGTACGGATGTTGTCGATACGGCACTGTCCTTTACGCTTTCAAAAGCATGCACCTATCTTGAGGAAGATCTCGCTCTCTTACTGGAAACCTTAAAAAATCAGGCGATCAGGTATAAATATACCCCGATGATGGGGAGAACGCATGGTGTCCATGCCGAACCGACAACGCTGGGGCTCAAGTTTGCACTCTGGTATGCGGACATGCAGAGGAACATGGACAGGTTAACACATGCGCATGAAAGCATACGCGTTGGGAAAATTTCCGGTGCCGTAGGGACCTACGCCAATGTGGATCCGTATGTGGAACAGTATGTGTGTGAGCATCTGGGCCTTATATCCTCACCGATCAGCACACAGATTCTGCAGAGGGACCGCCATGCAGAACTGATGGTAGCGATTGCAATCCTCGGATCATGTCTTGAAAAGATTGCGCTTGAAGTCAGAAGTTTGCAGAGAACGGAAATCCGTGAGGTGGAGGAGCCGTTCCGGGAGGGACAAAAGGGATCCTCCGCCATGCCGCATAAACGCAATCCCATCAACTGCGAAAAAATCTGTGGTCTTTCCCGCCTTTTAAGAGGATATTCGGTAACGGCGATGGAGGATATTGCTCTGTGGCATGAGCGCGATATCAGCCATTCTTCCGTGGAAAGAATGATTCTGCCGGATGCAACCTCTTTGCTTGAACACATGCTTCTTCTGCTGAACCGGATTTTGAAGGATCTCTTTGTGTATCCCGAGAACATGCTGCGCTCCATGCAGCTCTCGTATGATTTGCCGTTCTCGCAGCAGGTGCTCCTTTTGCTGATCCAAAAGGGAATGCTTCGGGAAACTGCCTATGACTGTGTTCAGCGTCTGGCGATGCAGGCATGGAAATCGCAGACCAGCTTTAAACAGCTCCTCCTTGAGGACAAGACAGTGATGAGCCATATTACGGAGGATGAACTGCGTACGTGCTTTGATCTGAATAAGCACATGAAAAATGTTGATCTTGTATTTGATAGACTGGGACTGAAGTGAAACGATATGCTCATTGCCAAATAGTGCCATATACCACGTATTGGAGGTTTTATGTACAGATTACTTCTTGTAACCGATAAACCGGAAATTCGAAGTCTATATCGTACGTACCCGGACTGGGAATCTCAGGGATTTGAAAAACCCGTTATTTCTGATACAGCGGATACCGGAATCTATCAATTATCCAATCAACATTTTGATGCCGTGTCCTGGCTTCTCCCGATCAAGGACGGGAAAAAGATGTCCACGTACATGGCAAAAAAAGCAGACATCATGGGAATTGAGACCGTTCGTGATGCGAAAAAGCTCCATCGGGAGTTAAGCTGTGCACGGCGGGAACTGGCATCCAAAAATCCAGATCCGTATTCTTCTCAGCTGGATGATCTGACCAAGGTGATGAGGGCACGCTTCTTCTGTGATATTCTCAGGGGAGAAGGGTTTACGCCTCAGCAGATTGATGAAAAAATGTATACGCTGGGAATCACGCATTTAAGCAGTGCATCACCGGTTTCCGTTGCCTCTTTCAGACTTCCGCAGGGGGATTTTTTCCTCTCAGAGGTCTGGCAGTACGGACGTGATCGTCTTGAAAATGCACTGAAGAATATCTTTGAGTGTCCCTCGGATGCATCACTCAACTGTGTGCTTCTCATGATCAATCCACATCATATGCGTCTCATGATGATTCCGCTGGGGGACATCTCCGCTGAGGATCTGTATGCTCGCATGGTCACACATCTTGAACGGTGTGAAACCAATCTTGAACAGTTTTTTGAGCTTACGATGAATATTCGCCGTATTCAGACGTATAGCAATCTATATGAATTTGCGGCAGAAAATCTGCAAAAAACAGCGCATTAAAGAAAGGCACAGTTTCGTGGCAGAACAGTTTGAAACAGGCTCCAGACCTGATGTGTTTCAGTCGTTGTTTGGAAACAATGATGAAAACATGAAAAAGCTGGAAGAATTGCTGGATGTTCACATCGAGCTCAGAAATGGGAAAATTACGGTAGAGGGTTCGAAGGCAGCTCATGTCGATCTTGCAGACGAGATTATTAATCAGCTGTATCGGCTGGCGCTCAAAAACGAACAGATTGACCCTGCAGTTGTCTCCTATGCTGTCTCTCTTGCAAAGCATGGCAAGCTGGATAAGATTGATTCGCTCTTTTCCGAGGTGATTGCCACCACGTTCCGTGGCAGACCCATTCGCTGCAAGACACTGGGGCAGCTGGAATACATCAGTGCAATCGAGGACCACACGTTAACATTTGCCGTCGGGCCTGCAGGAACCGGAAAAACCTATCTGGCGGTTGCAATGGCGGTTGCAGCGCTCAAGGCAAAACAGGTGGAGCGAATCGTCCTGACCCGTCCGGCTGTAGAGGCGGGGGAAAAACTGGGGTTTTTGCCCGGCGATCTCAATCAGAAGGTGGATCCGTATCTGCGCCCACTGTATGATGCGCTCTATGATATGCTTGGCGCGGATACGTGTCAGCGGCTGCAGGAAAGAAATGTCATCGAGGTTGCTCCGCTGGCCTATATGCGCGGTCGTACGCTTTCAGATGCGTTTATTATTCTGGATGAAGCCCAGAATACCACAAGGGAGCAGATGAAAATGTTCCTGACCCGTCTCGGATTCCGGTCTAAAATCATCGTAACCGGGGATCCGTCTCAAAAAGACCTGGCGTTTGGAAAGCAAAGTGGTCTTGATGAGGCCGTTCGGGTTCTGGAGGGCGTAAAGGGAATTGCAATCAAGACGCTTACCTCCAGAGATGTTGTAAGACATGAACTGGTTCAAAGAATTGTTGAGGCATACGAGGCATATGCCTCTGACCAGGAGGAACAATATGGAAGGAAAAAGCACACCGGTGAATAACTGGCTGAAAAAACTGAGTTTGCGTGCCAGGCAAACCATTTTTGGTGTCACGCTGTACTTAATTCTTCTTATCATTTGCCTTGTCTCCATCTCGCCTGAACAGTATGACCTCAATATTGGGGATGTTTCGCCTAAGACGATTACGGCCAGCAAGGACATTGTTGACGAACTGACGACCGAAAAGCGTCGCAATGCAGCCGCTGAAGCCGTAGCACTTGTCTATTACAAAGATGATACCGTGAGTGACACGGTGCTTGCGGACATTGAGAAAACCTTCTCAGAACTGAGGTCTGTTCGTGAGCTTGGACAGCAGATTCGGGATACGTGGGAGGAAGACGGAAGCTTTTCCGAGGATGATTATTCTCAGGCCAAAAACCTTCTTACCATGCTGACCCTTTCAAATTATCAGCTGCAGACGCTGATGAAGACCGACGAAAACGACTTTGAAAATCTGTACCGCAGTCTGTCGAGCGCTGTCCGCACGGCATTGGTGTCTACCATTACCGAAGGACAGCTCAATGATGCGATCAGCAATATCCAGCAGATCGTTGCCTATAACACAAGAACCGACCTTTGGTATAATATTGCAATTCC
>JAFUZM010000320.1 GCA_017476605.1 Clostridia bacterium | reverse complement strand
GTATGACGCGCTCCTGGTCAGCTTTACCGTATATACCGGTGCCTTTCAGTTTGTCCTTCCCGTGCTGCTCACCTCCGGTGCTTCCCTGATGACCATCTGTGGAACAGCCCTGTTTATGAACAGCCGACAGGTCTTTTATGGTCTGACGTTCTGCGATGAATTCAGGCGCATGGGGAAATATACGCCGTACATGATTTGTACGCTGACGGATGAAACCTATGCGGTCAACTGCACATTGAAGCTTGAGGAGGAAGACCGGCATGCGGTCATGTTCTGGGTGGCGTTCCTCTCCCGATGCTACTGGATGATTGGCACGGTACTGGGAGGCATCCTGGGACAGGTGATTCCTTTTGATATGACGGGTATTGATTTTTGCATGACGGCCATGTTCATTCTGATCTTTATGGACCAGTGGAAGGATGCATCCGCTGACAAACTGTCCCATGTGCCGGCGATGTCGGGACTTGGAATCGGGCTTGCCTGTCTTCTGTTTTTCGGGGAAAACGGGTTTATTCTGCCGGCGCTGCTGCTGGTTTCCGTTTTTCTTATTGTCTGGCAGCGTGGGACGCAGGGAAGAGAGGAGATGAGCAAATGAAGTCACCCTCATTTCTGCTGGTGGTCCTGCTTTCTGCCCTGATCACCGTTTCCCTTCGTGCACTTCCCTTTCTTCTGTTTGGCGGAAACCGAAAGATGCCGGAGTGGCTGACCCGGCTGGGACGGTCCCTGCCTCCGGCCATCATGGCCGTACTCATCATCTATTGCCTGAGAGGTGCGATCAGCAATCCTCAAAATGCAGCACCTGCCGCCGTTGCCGTTCTTATCGTTGTTGGGAGCTATGCCTGGAAGCATCAGACCTTTCTCAGCATTTTTCTCGGAACGGCGGTATACATGGCGATGCTGCGAATTCTTTTTTGAGAAAAAGTATATTAAACCTATTGACATAATAGGTGAATGTGCGTACAATACCATCAGTCTTGGGACAATAAAAGGCAGGAGGAAATACACGAATGAAGATGAGCTGTTCTTGTTGTAATCCGTGTATTCTCTTGCCGGACACAGCGAGTATCGTTTGAGCACGCATGCAGTGGAAGAACTGCGTGTATCCTATGTTCCGGCATAGCTTTGCTGTGTCGGTTTTTTTATGCCCATTTTTGGAGGAAATGATATGGACAAGCTTCATCCTGAATCTGCCGTCATTCATGCAGGAAACACGGTCGATCCGCTTACGGGAGCGGTGAATATTCCGATTTATCAGACATCGACGTTTCAGCAGAAGGCACTGGGGCAGCATCCCGCGTGGGAGTATGCAAGAACCGGCAATCCGACCCGTGCGGCCCTGGAGCGCCTGATTGCCGAGCTGGAAGGGGGGACCCATGGCTTTGCCTTTGCATCCGGAATGGCGGCAATCGCAACCGTACTTTCTCTCTTTAAGGCCGGGGACAAAATCCTGATTTCAAAGAATGTTTACGGGGGAACCTATCGGATTCTCGACCGGGTCTTTCAGTCCTTCGACCTTCAATATGCCATTGCGGACACGGAAAACATGGAGGCACTGGAAAAAGCGTTAACCCCTGAGGTGAAGGCAATCCTGGTGGAAAGTCCGGCCAATCCTCTCATGACGGTGACGGATCTTGCGGCGGTTGCAGACCTGGCAAGGCGGCATGGCATTCTCAGCATCGTTGACAATACCTTCATGACGCCCTATCTGCAAAAGCCCCTTGACTATGGCACCGACATTGTTCTGCACAGCGCGACCAAGTATCTGGGCGGGCACAGCGATGTGGTTGCCGGACTGGTTGTTGTGAAGGATCAGACCCTGGCGGAGCGTCTTGCTTTTCTGCAGAATGCCATCGGCGGCGTATTGGGGCCGCAGGATTCGTTCCTTCTCATTCGGGGCATAAAAACGCTTGCGGTTCGCATGGACCGTCATGTGGAAAATGCAGAGAAGATGGCCGCATTTTTAAATGCACATCCGGCGGTGAAAAAGGTCTATTATCCGGGACTCCCTGGTGCACAGGGATATGACATTCAGAAAAAGCAGGCTAAAAACGGCGGAGCCATGATCTCCTTTGAGCTTAACGAGAATTACGACTATCACACGTTCTTTTCCTCGCTTCGTCTGATCGCGCTGGCCGAAAGCCTTGGCGGAGTGGAAAGTCTTGCCTGCCATCCGGCGACCATGACGCACGCCTCCATTCCAAAGGACATCCGGGATCAGGTGGGAATCACAGACAATCTGATTCGCCTTTCCACAGGAATTGAACACATTGACGACCTGAAGGCGGATGTGGAACAGGCAATTCAAATGGCCAGAATAATATAGGACAGTAAATCAGGAGGAAGGTAAAATGGCTGTTTATTCATCTATGCAGGAACTGATTGGAAATACACCGCTGGTACGGCTCACCCATCTGGGCTTTCCGGAGGAGGCGCGTGTCTTTGCCAAGCTTGAGCTTTATAATCCCAGCGGATCGGTCAAGGACCGCACGGGCTATTATATGGTAAAAGATGCGGAGGCAAAGGGAATTCTCAGTAAGGACGGCACGATCGTGGAGGCAACGGCAGGCAATACCGGTCTTGGCATCGCTTTTTCCGCATTGAACCGGGGATACCGGATCATCTTTGTGGTTCCGGAAAAGTTCTCTCAGGAAAAGCAGACCCTGATGCGCGCACTTGGGGCAGAGATTGTGAATACGCCCAGGGCAGAGGGCATGCTGGGGGCTGAAAGGAAGGCAGATGAACTG
>JAFUZM010000319.1 GCA_017476605.1 Clostridia bacterium | reverse complement strand
TGTCTTTATCCTTGTACAAGCCCATTGTATAGGCGTCCCGCAACTGCAATTCCATGGCTCCGCCGCCATATGTCGTCAGGATTTCATTCAATTTGGCTGTCAGCAGCGTATAGGCTTCGCCCATCGTCATGTCGTTATTTTCCGCATGGAGGTACCAGTCAATTTCCTCCGGTAGGAATACGTCTCCCCAGAAGTGGCATCTCCCGGCGTATTGATCTGGGATCTCAAATTCCCAATACTGATCCATCGCCAGTGTAATATCTCTCCCGTCAGATCGGGCCCAGGCATCCATATGTTTGCCGGTTGACCGGGGATAAGTACCATAAGCGTCGCAAAGCGCCGGATCAAGGGCCGGATAGTGCCCCACTCGGATCACAGGAGCTGATTCCACATGTGGAATAATGAACGGCGCGTCAATCGTGACAGTTTCATTCCGAACAGTCTGATAGCTTTCCTGCCAGCGCTGTCCATTGTATTGTTCGTATATCTCCGAAATCGTGAATCTGTCTTCTGCTTCCGCTGTGATGCTGAGTAGCAGAATGATTATCAGTATCACTATGTTTGAAAAGATTCTCGTCTTCATGCTGACCTTCTGTTTTTCCCTTCACTTACTGATAACTCATCCTGCGGGTTTCCAGGAGCTTTCCCGTCTGCGCGTCAAAAATGATCTTTGTTTCTTCTGCACTATTCACCCAGAGCACTGTTCGAATATTCTTAGGTTCAGATTTAGCCTTTTCAAATAGTTCTCCCTCGATTACCCAGACAGGCTTCAGCTTCACTTTTCCTTTTCCCTCGGAAAAAGCAGCATATCCAAGCCGCAGGGAATAGACGGAACGCAGTTTACCTTCCTGGATCATCGTTTCAGCTGCTTTGATAATTTCAGAAGGTGCGCAAATCTTCACATCATTCTTCTTTGGCTGAAAATCGGAAAAAAGCTGATAGGCCATATGATACTGATAGCTATTCATGCCATAATCTGTCATGCTTCTCATGATACACCAGGCACTGTAACTTCCGTCACAATCAGGATCGAGCACGGGTACGCCATCTATGCATTGATCAAACATGACGAACAGCACTCCTTTATAATCCGGGGCTTCCTTTACCAATTCATAATCGCCTGTTTTGCCACGCTTGTACTCTCCGGGATTCACATGTGCGTGAACAATATGGGGAACCAATTGAATGCTTTGCCCCGGGAAAAAGCGGTCTGCTATTGCCTGTGTTTGACCTAAGGCGTCCTGTACTGTCAGGGCATTATTGACAGAATAGGCCGTATTCATGTCAAACTGTCCGTATTGGAGCACCAGTGAAGCAGCATCCGCATAGACTTCCTGCAGCCCTTTCTTTTTTGCCTCTCTCCAGAAAGCGTCATTGGGCCATGTGCAGCTGAACCAGCCTGCCTGGTTATTTACGATATTCTCACCGTCCTTTACGTTTGCTGCCTCATATCCCTTGGGCATGTATCTGGCTGACAATACATAAATTACATCCGCTTGCGGAACAGCAATTTCCACATCTACACAAATGGTCTCGTTGCGGACGGTTTCATAATCTGCCTGCCAGCGCTGGCCATGATATTCATGATATAGTTCAGAAATAGAATACTTGCCTTTCTCTGCGTACGAAGCGGAAGCAAGAGCTAACAACATCATAAACGCCACAATGAAAATATTATTTTTCCTCATGATGAAAAACTCCTCTCGGTCCGGTGAACGATCTTCCAGGCTCGTACAGTTTTACGCGGGTAGACCAGGCTGTATCTGACTTCTTGTTGGAAGCATTTCGATTCTATCTGCTTTATGCGTATAGGAATATGCGAAGGTTGCACGCTTCAGTTCCCGTATGCACAGAGCTACGGTCAACATGGCTGAAGCGCAGGACAGCGCAAAGCAGGCTTCAAACGATAATTCAGGGATGATCTTTCCATCCATACAGAATTGCATCAAGATGAAAATCCCAAGGCTGATCAATAGACAGATCAGCCGAGCCACACTTCTCTGCCATGATGCATTGCGGTAAAACAGGCAAACAGCAAACAGAATCAGTAGCATTCCTCCACACGCAACCTGTAACATACTCGCCATATCCAGCATCATGCGGTCATCTCTGCGGATGCTCTCCCAAACCATTTGCGCAGCAAAGACCAGTATCATTCCGGCTCCTGCCACCTGGCCTGCCGGTCTTTCCCTTCGCTGCACAGCAATGGCGACTGCCAGCGCGGTTATACCTTCCAGAAGATTCACCGCCAGCGTTTGCATATTTTCGTATGGCCCGGTTCGAACAAGCAGGGGAAGAATCGGCCAGTTCTCTGTAATCTCAATCCCAATGCCATTTTCTGTAAATTGTTCTCCAAATCGCTCCATTGCCAACACCAGCAAAAGCCCCGGCAGCAAAGTATCCGCCAGCGGTATAAGCTTCTCCTGACAGATAAAGCTGCAGAGCACCAGCGAAAGCCCAATGCCCACTATCGCTCCGATCATTGTGAAGCCACCAGTATCCAGATGAAGAAGACAACCCAACTCCATTTTTGCAAGCCCATCAAAGTAGTACTGGCAATATACCAGATGGGCCATAAATGTCCCAAGAGGAATCCCTATGATTGCAAACCACAGGACAGAATCCTTCCGAACCCCATTCTTTTCCGCACGCTGTAAAGCCATCATCAGTCCTATCGCCATGCCTATAACCACAAGGCAGGCAAAAGCCGTTATCTCTTTTCCAAAGATGGTAAGGGCTGGCACATTCCCCCAAGAATCACGCATCGTACTTCCTCCGTGTGTGCATTTATTGATTCCAGGCGCTCGCGAAATACAGAATATCCTTGATCCAGCGCTCCGCGTTTTGATTGTTCTGCCCATTGATTTTGATCAATTGATTGCGATCCGGGTCCTTGAAAACCAGCGTGGCGCTATTGCCACCATCCATGTTGAAGGCAGTCTTAATCCGATAGCCGTCCAGTTTTCCTTCTATTTCTCGCAGGCAGCCTACGAATTCATTCAGTGTTAAGCCCGCTCCTTTTTCGTTATCTGGTCCTTCCGAGGTAACGATCATATAAGTCAGGTGATCCATCTGACAGATGCACATCCGCTGCGCTAATTTATTTGCTCCGATGTGGTCACAGTTCAGCGCTTTGTTGAAATTTTGACTGGTTGTCTGACCATCGGCGATCAGCACTGGGCCAAAGTTGAAGGTGTTGACGATCTGTAGTTCGCCCTCTGTCACATTCTTCTGAATCCAACTGTCCAGTTTCTTTCTACTTGGTTCCATGATCACATGAAAATCCCCGTACTGGTCGATGATCAGCAGATCCCAGCCCTTGTTCACATAAGTGGTTTTGTATTCCTTGCCCTGCCTGACGATATACGTTTCCCGGTGATATTTATGGGAAAAGTAGTCACCGTTCATGGCAATTATCGCATGGTTCGCGGAAGCAATGCGCACACCCTTCGCAGTTTGATCGTTGTTGGCCCGCCCCGCGAAGGCTGAGCGGATTTGGCTGGGGTCAGCGATCTGCACCAGTGCATAAACATAGCGGGTATGGTAATCCTGCTCTCGTCCGGAGGAATCTCTCCGCGTGACGCAATAATCATTGTTGTCGAAAACCTGAACATGCAAAGATGGATCCAGATATTCATTCGCAGAAACATATGCATCCCAGCAGATGTCGGGGATCTTTCCATCTATCGGCAGAGGAGTTACCTCCTCCGCATATCCTTCGCTGACCATCAGCGGGGATGTGATCAGCAACAGTGATGCGATGAGCAGAAGAAGAATGATGGATAATTTCCAGTATTTGGTTATAGCATTCATGTTTCACCTCGTAGGCATGATTGGCTCAATAGATCGGAAAATCATCAATCGTTTTGAGCAGTTCACCTGTATGTGCGTCAAAGACGATGGTTCTGTCCTCCAGCGTGTCCAGGGAAAACGGTGTATATTTCAGTGCGGTTTCAGCCTTTGCGTTTTTAAACAGCTCTCCTTCTATGGCCCAAACCGGCAGCAGGGTAAACTTTCCTTCTCCATCTTTTCGGGACCAGTAGCCAAGCCGCATGGAATAAACTTTGCGCAGCCTGCCGCTTTGAATCAGCTCCTCCGCGGCCTTCAGTACTGTGTTGGGATCGCACAGAGCCACATTCTCCTTGATGGTTTTTGTTTTTTGAAGCAAGTGGAACCTTGATTGATTTTTGAAAAAGACATCAAAATAGTTGATGTATGTCACATCCGTGCCGTAAACATTCCCTGCGTTATAGGGGATTGGCGTAACCACCGGCACACCATCCAACAATTGATCAAAAATGAGGTACATCTCCCCCATGTCCATTTCCAGATCCCGAACCTTTGTCCACCCGATTGGCGATTTCTTGTCTTTCTTATACTCCCCGGGTTCCGTGCGAGACCCCAGCCAATGGGGAACAAACTGGATATCCCGTCCCGGATAGAATCTGCTCATCGCTTCATTCACCAAATTCCATCCGTCCTGCACAGTTCGATCCACATGGGTGGAATAGGCCGTATCCAGATCATAAGTGCCATACGGGATCTTGGTGTGAATCGCTTCCATCTTCTCGAACCCTTTTAAGCTGGGCCATCGTCCCTGTGCCTTGGCTTCTGCTTCCAGTTGAAACCAGAGCTCATCGCACGGCCATCCCGTGTCAAAAGCTCCGGGCGAGACGACGTAATATTCTTCCCCCAGGGTTCCAGAAAAATAGTTACCATCTTTGCTCTGGGTGCCTTCTTCGTACGGCAGGCCTTCCGGGTAATCCATCCATTTTGCCTCAAAAACGCCAATGGCTTCCGTTTCCGGCACGGCGAGGGTAATATCCACATGGACGGTTTCCTTCCGCTTCGTTTCATAATCCCCCTGCCAGTGGTAGCCATTATACTGATCATAGAGTTCGGAAATAGAAAATTTGCCTTTCTCTGCGTACGAAGCAGAAGTAAGTGCCAACAGCAACATAAACACCACAATGGAAAATATATTTTTCTTCATGATAAAAACCTCCTCTCGGTTCGACGAACGTCCTTCCAGATCAGTGCTGTTTTATACAGGTAAGCCCGTTTGTATTTGACTGACCTATTGTTTGAAGCATAACAGAAACTGTACATAGTAATTTATTTGGTCACATCTTTCCATGTGATCAGGGGCGGAGCATTATATGAACGATTGTTGTCCGTTTGCCAAGGGTCGATAATCTCTCCTGTTTGCGCATTGATGTACAATTTCTGATATTCAGCCGCAAAGTTGCGATGCCCATAAAAATCATCGGGATATTGATGCTCGGCATTAGCATCTGTAAACACCTCGCCCTCAATGGCCCAGGTAGGCATCAGCAGAAAGTCGCTTTTGCCTTTTCTCCAAGCCACATATCCAAGCCGTAAGGAATCGACACGGCGCAGATTTCCGCTTAGAATGAAATCCTCAGCAGAACTAATAATAGAAGATATCGGAACAAGTGGAACATCCTTCTGAAGAATTTTGGGGGTGGAAAAAAGGAAAAGACTCATACCAAATGATATGTCATCACTACCAAGGTATTTCATAGTTCGCAAGCGAACGTTAGCACCCATAGTTCCCATCTCTTCCCCTTTCATTCTTTTTTCGACCAAATGCGAAAATCCTTCGTATGGCCAACCGAGAACAGGAATACCATCAATCAGCTGGTTGTACTGAACAAGGAGTTTCCCCTCAAAGTCCGGAGTGTCCTTCATGATTTCATACTCTTCAGTTTCTTTGTTGTATTCGTAAGTTCTAGTATCGATGCTCGCTTGCATAAAAGCGGGAATCCATTGGATATCCTGATTAGGAAAAAATTTTTCTGTATAGGCATACAGCAAGGAAGTAGCATCATTGATAGTTGAAGGATTGTTGACTGCATAGGGCGTGTTCAGTTTAAATTCACCTGCGGATAACTGAAGCACCCTTGAATCAACGAACATATTCCGGTAGATTCCTTGTTTCTTTGCTTTCTTTTCCATTTTCAATTTGTTGGTATCTCCAGGGATAGAAAAGAAAAAGTACCCATTCTGTTCATTACTGTATTCAAAATCACCTTTATAGACGGGCAAACTGTTTTTTCTGGTCATGGGGAGAAGATCCGATGGGTTATGATAAGTAGCTTCGATGCACGGAAATTGCAGTACGTTAGGAATCATGATTTCCACATCGACCTTAATATCCTCGTCCCGAACTGTATGGTACACTTGATTCCAGCGACTCCCGTTTCCATTATTAAGCTCTTCGATGCTGCAATAATCTTCGCCAAGCGATGTTGTGCTCCACAGCAAACTCACAAGCATCAACAGTACGGACATACATGTCACCGTTCTCTTCTTCATAACCTAAACCTCCGTTTAAAAAGGGGGCAAGGGTTTCCTCTTGCCCCCAGTGATAAGCCCTGAATTATTTGACCCGTACGGCCTGTGTCATATCCGCCTGACCATTTTCGATCGGAGCAAGGAATAGCTCATCAGGAATATTATCCAGATGGGGATACAGGAACTCAGCCCATTCATTGCCGATACCATTCTGGCCATAGTGACCAGGGAAGACCTGCCGGCCCTTTACATCCACCAGTTCCAGACTTTCAACCCATTCACCGAACACATCCATACCGCCGTAAGGCCACATCACTTCACCATCGTCGTTCTTAGGCCCTTCACCGTTCGCAGCAATGAAAGCTGCCAGGGAATCCGGATTCACCTTCAGATCAAGGGTGATGTAAGTCATCAGGGGCGTGAAGGTGGCGTCCGTCACCTTTGCGGTCACGTCCGGCAGTACCTTTTCCTCGTTCAGTGAGAAGCTCTTCACCTGAGAAGCGATGTCCTTCACCTCATAATTGAAAGTGACTACGCCGCTCTCCGGCATCCGGTACATCTTTGTCTCCTGATCAGCCAGACTCTTCCGAGTTTCCGCATCAACACTTGCGCCGATGGGCAGCGTGATCTGATTTACGCCGTCATGCAGGAACACGCCCTCGTTGTCCAGCCGCCAGTATTCCGTGTAGATAATCTCACCAGGCACCTTGCTGCCGCTGTAGACCGCACCGGAGTTGTTCGGCATATTGACACCCTGGCCGTTGATCCACAGCTGGTCAAAGTTCCAGCTAACATGATGAGCAGCCAGCGCATCAAACGCTTCGTCACTCAACTGCTCCAAGATAGTATCAGGCTCCATTCCATCCGGCAGATTTTCGCCGAACTCTTCCGCCGCGGTAACACCGTATACCTTATCCACATCCAGCATCCGGTAGCTGTACTCTACCAGCAGCGTGCGGCCATCATAGCCTGCTTCCCGAACGGTAATTTCAACGTTGTTCACGGTGTCCTGATAGAGATTGCTCTGCATCAGCTCATCCGCCATGGGAGGAGTTTCCTTCCCCAGCATGAAGGGAAGCCGGTCAAACACATGCCATTGGGTCGCAGCCAGGGCCACGGCGCAGAGCATCACGGCCAGCACAGCAGCAATTACGATCGTACGGGTGGAGTAGCGCCCCGCAGTGCGGATCGCTTTCTTGGTAGATTCTTTCATGTGAGCCTCCTGTGAAACAATATTCTCCAGAGTTCTTTCAGTTCGGAGATGAAAGTGCTCCGGGACGTCAGGGGTCACAGATGTCAGTTTCTCTTTGAATTCC
>JAFUZM010000318.1 GCA_017476605.1 Clostridia bacterium | reverse complement strand
CATCCTGCAGTGCTTTTGAATTCTGAATTTCAACATGATGCGGCTGAAGCTTTATCGTATTTTGAGACTCCAGACGTTTCAGTTCTCTGTGGAGGGAAGGCCTTGAAACATTGAGAAGCATAGCCCATTTTGTCATGGAGTCAGGGATCGGGATTGTATCACTTCCGGTCTTTCTTCTTTGCATAAGAAGATAGTAAGCCGCTTTTTGCGCTATCCCGCTATAGGAGAGCAGTTCAAGCCGCTGTTGGAGCATATAGGTGGCGGAGGCTATCTCTGTCGTAAAATTTTCCAGGATACGCACATCCTTCTGCATAAGCTGCATCAGATCTTCTTTTCTGAACATTAACAGGGTCAGCGGTTCTATGGCTACCACATCACAGGGGTATTTCTGGCTGGTAGAGAAAACAGCTGCCGGTCCGATCATTTCTCCAGGATTCCGTATGGAAACATTGATCTGGCTGCCGTTAGGGAAAGGCTTCTGGGCTTCTGCCCGTCCTTCCAATATAACCCCTAAGCGGTTTGCTGTTTCTATAAGATGAAAGATTGTTTCGTCCTTATCGTAGCACTGAATATGATGCGGAACAGATTCTAATGTTTCACGCAGATCTTTTGCAGGTATCCCATGAAACAATGCGCTTTTTTCTAAAACTGTGAAATCCATCGGTTTTATCCTTTCGCAGATGTGATACCTATATTATACACGAAAATTATTTCAAAAGTGTATCTGTAGATACAGAAAATTATAAAAGTTGCAGATATAATGTCCTCAGAACGAACAAGGACACTAGTCGAACTTAACGAACGAAGTGAGTTTAGAGAGACTGCGTGCGTAGCGAAGCGAAGGAGGGCAATTCAGATGATTCGTAAGATCATTCACATAGATGAGGAAAAGTGTAATGGATGCGGTCTGTGCGCAACGGCCTGTCATGAAGGCGCGATCGATATCGTGGACGGCAAGGCAAAACTCATGCGGGAAAATTTCTGCGATGGTTTTGGGGATTGTCTGCCGAACTGTCCGAAAGGAGCGATCTCTTTCGAGGAACGTGAAGCACCGGCTTACGATGAAGAGGCAGTAAAGGCAAGCCAGAAAAAGAAAGCAGAGGGCGCTGAACGTCCGGTGGACGCTCGCTTAGCGCCGACCGGAGCGGAGCGGAGACAGTCTCAGCATGCGGCAGGACACGGATGTTCGGGATCAAGGTTTATGCAGTTTGACAGAGCTGAAGAAGATGCAGCGGAGGAAAAGTCCGAGAATAATAATTCTTATGCAAGACCTGTTTCCAGACTTAATCAGTGGCCCTGCCAGATAAAGCTTCTGCCGACACAGGCACCGTTTTATGATGGCGCAAAGCTCCTGATCGCTGCAGACTGCACGGCATACGCCTTTGCCAATATGCATGAGGATTTCATGAAGGGAAAGATCACACTCATCGGATGCCCGAAGCTGGATAATGTCGATTATTCCGAAAAGCTGACAGAGATCATAGCAAACAATGACATCAAGAGCGTGACCATCGTTCGCATGGAAGTTCCATGCTGCGGCGGTTTGCAGAGAGCGGCAGAAACAGCACTAAAAAACAGCGGTAAGTTCATCCCGTGGCAGGTCGTGACCATTTCACGCGATGGCAGGATCATAGATTAAAGAATGGAGTCGCGCGCGCACCGCGAGGCGCAAGCGCCACACGCACCGCGCACGGAAATGGAGGTTCCTATCATGAGTTATACAGAATGGAAAGACAAAGTATCCGACTTTAAGAAAGTGGATGTCCGCGGTGTAGCGGGGAATTTCTTTCAGGGCTTAAAGAAGCAGGCGGTATCACTTCCAGCCGGACAGGGGATGGAAGTGATCCAGACCTTTGATCCGCTTCCGCTTTATGAGGTGATGGATATGCTTGGATATGAGAAATACACGGAGAAAGCAGCGGATAACGAATACCATGCCTATTTCTATCGGGTGGAAGAAAAGGGCAGCCTTGATGAGATACCGGAAAGACCGGCAGTGATCACCAATTATCCTTTGATCGATGAGAAGCTGGGTGAGCTTGCCGTAGAGTTCTGGGATCTGACCTGGCACAGTGAGAACCGTTTCCTGGATTATAATATGCGCTTGCTCCTGTCTCTTGCGAATGCGGTTGGAGCCGGAAGAAAGCGTCAGGCGATGCGTGAACTTCTGAAAGCATATGCGAACGGGATCGATTCCAGAGCTTTTGATGATGTATTTGAGCAGTTCGCATGGAATATGGGCATCGGGTACTTCAGCTCTGAGATCGCACCGTCACCCCTGTTTCAGGCGTATAAAACGATCAAGCAGATGGAGAAGCAGGGGAAAGACCGTGCCGAGATCAATAAAGCCCTGAAAGAAAAGTTTGCTGATCAGAAACCTGGTGACAAAGGAGGGTGCTGATATGGACATCACAAAAGAGACCAAATTAAAGGAACTAATAGCGGCTTATCCGCAGATCAAGGAGAAACTGTCGGAGATCAATCCGAAATTCAAGATGCTGAATACCCCGATGGGAAAAGTGATGTTAGGGAAAGCAACCATTGCGGATATGTCAGAGAAGAGCGGGATGGATGTAAATGAACTGATCCGGAAGCTGACGGTGATGATCGGCAGTTTGAAGTGATTGGAGGCATGGCCTTATGAAAGAGAAAACCGGAGAGGTGTTCTCCATTGCTGAAGATAATATGCCTGTTCCCGGATGCACGATCTCGAAAGAGATACACAGCGGAGAAAACTATATCGCATACTATTCTCTTGCGGGGAATACGGATATCAGCGCGGAAATATATCCGTATCATAAGCTGATCATCATAGCAGAAGGACAGGCGGAAGTTTATACGGCAGATGGAGAAAAGAAGGTATTAAGAAAAGGCGACGGTATCCTGGCTCCGACGGATATCCCTGTAGGGATAAGGTCAGAAGAGTCAGCAATCTATACAGAAATAGCAATCGGGAGGGAAGACACTATGAATGAAGCAATCAAGGCAGGAGAAGTTTTTAAGCTGGCTGAACTGGTTCCATACCAGGACGGGAAGATCGTCAATATGGATGTAGTACACAATGACAAGATAAAATTCGTTGTCATGGCCTTTGATGAAGGAACCGGGCTTTCCGAGCATGCCGCGCCGGGAGAGGCACTCATCTTTGCATTGGATGGTGAGGGCGTGATCGGTTATGAAGGGAAGGATCATCCCATCAAAGCCGGTGAGAACTTCCATTTTGCAAAAGGCGGGATGCACTCAGTCAGGGCGACCGGGAAGTTTAAGATGGCACTGTTATTAACGCTGGAATAAGAGGAGGGCGAGTATGAGAAAACATGTGAAGGGCAATGTCAGCTGGGTAGGACATATAGATTGGGAACTGGAAAGCTTTCATGGAGATGATTATTCCATCATGAACGGTTCCAGCCAGAACGCCTATCTGATCGAGGAAGAGAAGACCGTTCTGATCGATACGGTATGGACGCCTCATAGATTTGACTTTGTGGAGAATCTGAAGAAGGAGATCGATTTGAAGAAGATTGACTTTATCGTAGCCAACCACGGGGAATGCGACCATTCCGGATCTCTTACCGCGCTCATGGAGGAAATCCCGGATACGCCTATCTATTGCACGGCGAATGCGGTAAAGAGTATTGAGGGTCAGTATGGAAGGCGTGGATGGAATTTCCATGTGGTTAAGACCGGTGATTCTGTGGAGATCGGGAATGGCAAGAAGCTGGTGTTTGTGGAGATGCGCATGCTTCATTGGCCGGACTCTATGGCTACATATATGACCGGCGACAATATCCTGTTCTCCAATGACGCTTTTGGCCAGCATTACGCGGTGGAAGAACTGTTCAATGACAAGGCGGATCAGTGTCTGCTGAATAAGGAGGCGATGAAGTATTTCGCCAATATCCTGAATCCTTTTGCACCAATACTGACAAAGAAACTTGCGGAGATCACCGGCTTCAATCTGACCTTTGATATGATCGCCCCATCCCACGGCGCTATATGGAGAGAGAATCCGCTTCAGATTGTGGAAAAGTACGCTGCATGGGCGGACGCTTATCAGGAAGATCAGGTCACTATTGCCTATGATACCATGTGGGAAGGAACAACGAAGATCGCCCACAAGATTGCGGAGGAGATCCATCGTCAGAGTCCTGACACGGTTGTGAAGGTGTTCAATATCGCAAAAGCCGATAAGAATGAGATCATGACGGAAGTGTTCAAGTCCAGGGCGATTGCAGTCGGTTCACCGACGGTCAGCAACAGCATTCTGTCAAGTGTGGCAGGTTGGATGGAGTTCTTAAAGCAGCTGAAGTTTAAGAATAAGAAGGCTGCGGCTTTCGGATGCTATGGCTGGAGCGGTGAGTCTGTGAAGATCCTGCAGGAACAGTTAAAGGGTGCGGGATTTGATGTGATCGATGAAAATATCCGTTCGCAGTGGAATCCGGAGGAAGAAGATTTTGCAGGCATTCCCGCTTTGGTAACTGCCCTGATCGGCAAAGAAGAAGCTGAGGATGAAGCAGAGAATGTTTCAGATGGCAAGGCTGCAAAGTATCAGTGTGGTCCTTGCGGGTATATCTACGATCCGGAAAAGGGCGATCCGGACAGCGGCATTGCTCCGGGAACTGCCTTTGAAGATCTGCCGGATGACTGGTGCTGCCCGGTATGCGGCGTGAGCAAGGATATGTTTGAAAAGGTAAAATAAGGATTAAGTGCGAATAGATACGGCTGATGGAGATTATCGTGTCTCTATCAGCCGATTTTTTATTTGCAAGGAACAGGGACACCTGCAACCTCAAAGTAATGTTCGCCCCAATCACATAAAGCCTGTACGATTGGAACAAGGGACTGCCCGAATTCTGTCAGAGAATATTCTGTTTTGGGTGGCACGACAGGGTATAAGGTTCGGTTGATGATCTCATCTTCTTCAAGTTCCTTAAGCTGCCTGCTGAGCATCCGGTCGTGGCCTGTGGAACTGCTTCTGGATTTCGTTGTATCTGCGGGTTCCGTTTATCAGTTAAGAACGGCGTGGGATAGATTCATTGGATTCGAGAAGGAAAACATATGGACGCTGGATTCCAAGGGCGAGCTGCTCATCACCATCATGTCGAGTCTTGCGCAGGCGCTCCATTTCCGAAAACGTCACCTGGGGGCAACGCAAGCGTATGGCGGACCGCAAGGTCAGCTTTGCCTACAGTCGTTTCCTCGGTCTGGACAAGGATAAAGAAACGGGCAAGATTGTGGTGAATCCTGAACAGGCAGAAACCGTGCGGCTGATTTTCCATCTGTTCCTTGAGGGCATGACACCGCACTCCATCGCTACGGAACTGACGAGCCGGGGCATCAAGACGCCTGCGGGCAAGGACGTGTGGAACCAACAGACGGTACGCCGGATGCTCTCGAACGAGAAGTACAAGGGCGATGCCCTTTTGCAGAAGGAGTTCACGGTGGACTTCCTGCAGAAGAAGATGAAAAAGAACGAGGGCGAAGTACCGCAGTATTATGTGGAAGGCAATCACGAGGCAATCATCAGCCCTGCGGTGTTCGTTATGGTGCAGGCGAGCTTGCCAAGCGTACAAAGGGAGGTTCACGCTACAGCGGCGTGAGTATCTTCTCCAACAAGATAAAGTGCGCCGACTGTGGCGGATGGTACGGCTCGAAGGTCTGGCACTCCACAGATCGCTACCGCAAGGTCATCTACCGCTGCAACCGCAAGTACAACGGCGAGAAGTATCAGACTCCCCACGTCACGGAGGAAGAGGTCAAGGCGGCGTTCATATCGGCATACAACCAGCTTGTGACCGAGAAAAAGGAAATCATCGCTAATGCGGAGTTCATCCGCAAGACGCTCTGCGTCACCAATGCACTGCAGGAAGAAAAGAGAAAGCTGGAGGAAGAGATGGCGGTGCTTGTGAAAATGACACAGAACATCGTGGCAGAGAATGCCCGCGTTGCGCAGGACCAGGACGAGTACCAAAAACGCTACGATGGGCTTGTTCAGCGGTATGATACGGCGAAGGCTCGGTACGATGAGGTGGTAGCCGCCATCTCTGCCAAGGAAGCGCAGAGTGAACGCCTGGCGGACTTCACCAAGGTTCTGAAAGCCCAAGACGGGACTATCAGTGAGTTTGACAGCAACCTTTGGGGTAGCATGGTCGAGTTCGTCACAATCGGCAGGGACAAGGAGATCACGGTCACCTTCCGGGACGGTACGGAGATACAGGCATAACAGATACACAGGCAGGAACGGCACTCGGCTACGGTCGGGTGTCTTTTTTTCGTTATGGGATTAAAAAACGATGCGATATGTGTTACAATAAATTGCACGGATTATGCAATTTATTTCAAATAGATAGACGAGGTGGGAGTTAATGCTTAAGAACAATATTGAAGTCGATGTAAAGGTAAAGTG
>JAFUZM010000317.1 GCA_017476605.1 Clostridia bacterium | reverse complement strand
TATCCTTTATGAGCCTTGACAATGCCATTTGCACCTTCGTCTCGTTTTCCACATCAAGCGATGCAGTTGCTTCGTCCAGCAGGATGATGGGCGCTTCCTTTAAGAATGCTCTTGCAATCGAAATGCGCTGCCGCTCGCCACCGGACAGCTCACTTCCGTTCTCACCGATGACGGTTTCGTACCCGTTCGGAAGCGCCTTTACAAACTCATCACAGTTGGCAAGCTTGGCCGCCCGAAGCACTTCCTCGTCGGTGGCATCCTTTCTTCCTACGCGTATATTCTCCATGACGGTGTTGTTAAACAGTGTGACATCCTGGAACACGATAGAGAATGCACCGAGCAGGGTTTCCGGATCAACGCGGTTGACATCCACCCCACCAACCGTGATTCTGCCCTTATCCGTATCCCAGAAACGTGCTGCCAGACGGCTGACGCTCGTTTTGCCACCGCCGGAAGGTCCGACAAGTGCTGTGACCTCACCCTGTTTTGCCGTAAAGGACACATCGGAGAGAACGGTTTTTCCATCCTCATAGGCAAACCCGACATGGTCAAAGACGATATCATATCCCTTCGGTTCAAAATCCGTCGAGCCGGTTTGTTCCCTCGTGCTGTTGATCTCATTCATGCGATCTACGTTCACCTGAAGCGCATTGATCATGGCCAGATTGATGAGTGTGCTGCTCATCGGCTCATAAAGCCTTGACGCAACCAGCAGAAAGCACAAGAACTGCATGACCGAAAGATGTCCGGCGATCAGCATTGAGCCTCCGACAAGGACAACCGTGCCGATGCCAAATTTCAGAAGCATCTGGGCGGACACCACAAACATGGCCGTGCCAAGTTCGCTTCCAATTGCCCGCTTCTCCAGGCTGTTGATCTTCTCGTCCAGTCCCTTCAGATACTCGTTTTCCGCATTGTTGCTCTTTAGATCGCGCGAGGTCTCAATGAATTCCTGTACCGATTCATTCAAATCAATCTGTGCCGCTCTCTGCTTTTTGACGAAATGCTTCTGCACACGTCTGGATGTAAGCACGATAACCAGGGCAATCGGGATGGGCCATATTGCCGCAAGTGCCATTTTCCACTGAATGAAAAACAATCCGATGCAGATGATCAGCGTGGAAAGAATGCTTCCGTAAAACTGCGGAATCTGATGAGAGCCTGCATGTTCCAGGGTTTCTGCATCCGACATAATGGTACTTGTGAGGTCTGCCAGATCCTTTTTGGCAAAGAAGGAAAGCGGAAGCCTTCTCAGCTTTTCTGCAAGACTGATCCTTCTCGCAGAGGATTCCTTGTACGTCGCCTTATAGGCCGTATTGTACTGCCAGATGCTCGTGAGGGCGATTAGGGCCAGACACAGCACGATGCCTCCAAGGTAGAATCCTGCGTGTATCTCGCCCTCCATGTACTCCCCGGTAAAGCGGTACAGCAGAGAAACCGGGAACATCAGGGCCAGATTCTGCATGACAACCGACACGATGCCGAGGATCATGTCCTTTGCGCCCTGATCAGATAAGGCAAACTTGTTCTTCATGTATTGTTTCATACTGCCTCACCTACCTTCCAGCTGATTGCGCTTTGGTATTCCGTCCACATTGCATGGTAGAGTCCACCCTTTTTGAGCAGTTCATCATGCTTTCCGGTTTCCACAACTTCGCCATGATCAAGGACGTAAATCTTGTCCGCATTACGGATCGTGGAAAGACGATGCGCGATCATAATGACCGTGCTGTTCTTTGTAAGTTCCGTAAATGCCCGCTGCACCAGCACCTCATTCTCAGGATCGGTAAACGCCGTTGCCTCGTCAAGGATGACAACCGGTGCTTTTTTGAGAATCGCTCTTGCGATCGCAATACGCTGCTGCTCGCCGCCGGAGAGATAGGTTCCCTCTGAGCCTAATACGGTATTGATCCCCTGCGGCAGTCTCTTGATGATATCATCACACTGCGCGGCATGAAGCGCCTCTGCCTGCTCTGCATCGCTGGCATCCGGCTTTGCAATACGCAGATTGTCCGCAATGGAACGTTTCAGCAGTCTGCTGTCCTGGAACACATAGGAAACCGTGTTCATCAGTTCATCCTTGCCAATGTCCCGTACATTGACACCGCCGATCATCACGCTTCCTTCCTGCGGATCAAAGAAACGGGCAATCAGTCCTGCTGCTGTGGTCTTGCCGCTTCCCGAGGGACCGACCAAGGCCACAATCTGATCCTTGCCCGCAGACAGAGAGAGATTCTTGACTGCAGGATTTGCATCCTCACTGTACCTGAAGGTCACATCTTTGATTTCCACAAATGCACCCTCGGGTATCCTTTTCTCTTTCGCTTCTTCAAGCGGTTTCATCTCAAGGATGGCATTCACCCGCGCGATGGCGTCATCAATCTTCATGCTGTTTTCCGACATGAACATGACCCGCTGCATCGTCGTGGTGATGAGCGGCGTGATCATCACATAGAACAGGAAGTTAACAAGGATGTCCTTCGTTGCTGCGCCGCCCCGTGTCAAAAACAGGGTGAGTCCAATCAGAAAAGCAAATGCTGAGTTGATAAACACCGTAAACAATATCATGGACGTGCGGCACCGGAAGGTATATTGCAGGCAGAAATTTCCATAATCATCAATGGATTTCTTGAACCGATGGAAGGAAAACACGGTTTGTCCAAACGTCTTCACCACAGGAATGCCTCGAATGTATTCCACTGCCTCGTTGCTCATATTTTCGAGGGCATTCTGATATTGTCGCATATCCTCCGCCATTGCCGGACCGGCCATCTGGAACATCGCCGCAAAAGCAATCACAATAGGCACAAGACATGCAATGCCAAAACGCCAGTCATAGATGAACAGCATCACCACCATTGCCAGAGGCGTCACAATCGCCTGTGCCATATCGGGCAGGTTATGTGCCAGAAGCGTTTCCGTATTGGATGTTGCCTCGGTCACAATGCGGCGTACACGCCCGGTTCCCATTTCGTCTGCAAAGCCAATAGGCAGCTTTGCAATATGATGCAGAAGGGCCTTTTTCATATTCCCTGCGACACGAAATGCCGAAACATGGGAACACATGAGTGCACCGAAATAGACAAGCATGTAGATCAGTGAAAAGATGACCGCCATCCATCCGTTATGTGTGATATGAATCGCAGATGAGTATTCCGGGGCGACATCCACCACCTCCCGGATCACTCTCCAAAGGTAAACGAAAGGCATAATGGCCAATATGCCGCATGCTGCGGACAACACAAGCGACAGGTAGGTCAGCAGCTTGAATTTTCCTGCATAGCCCATCAGTGTCGCAAATCCAGATGGTTTTTTCTCCTTCATGAAGTCCTCCTCAAGTTCATCATGTTTTGTTTCTTTTTGTGGCGCCAGTCATTGGCAGTCTGCCGCCGAACAATGAATATGGTGACTCACAGCCGCGAACAGATAAAGGCTGCAAGTGCAGATGCTGCCGGGAAAATTACCAGCAGCTTCAGCAGCTGGCTCTTAATATTGAACCCGTATTTCCTTCCGTTGTATACGCTTTCCACTTCGGGAAAATAGTGCTGGAAGAAATGGAATCTGCAAAGAAGAAACCAGTCAAAGAAAATCATGTCATAGAGTTTGTAGATCGTAAAAATCAACGTAAACCGCAGAAAGAAGTCCCAGAAGGAGAATCCGCTTCTGAATCCATCCCAAATTGAAACGATGCCGACACCCAGAATCATGAGAACACTTATGATCATCAAGACCCATCCCATTGTCCTGGCCCCATAAAACAGCTCCTCGGTTCTGGGCTTTAACACTTCCCGTGCCTCTTTTGGCGCCGAAGAGAAAAACCTCGTATCCTGAACGAAAGCCACAGCTGAAATGAGCAGCAGTGTGATCGCTCCGCAAAACACGGTTGCCAAAAATAACGTCAAAAACATAACCTTTTCCCCCTGTGTGCGCAAGTACATTTAGATTCGTTGATTCGCCAATCCAACTTGTCAGGCTCCCGCTTTCTGCCAAAGACATCACACACATGCGCGATGAGTGTGGCTCCGTTCTGTAGATTGCTTTCTCCGCACGTCTATCAGCCTGAAAACTACCGTCTCTCCTCCTCATTCCATGGCATAAACGCCCTTTCCATATGCATGCCCATTCATCCGTTCCCAAAACAGCTTATTCGCGTTCATGTCAGATTTGATGAAAAGACCACAAATCCAGTTTGCTTCTGAAATAGAGTTAGTATAAACTAACGTAATATCAAAAAAATAAATCGCCCTCATGGCATGACAAGTAGATCTCTTTTTCAAATGTTTGTTTGCTCTAACAATATAGCACAAACAACCTGTTCCGTCAATGAATTCTCACAATTTTAGTATCCTTTTCGTCTCTCTTCCGCATCGATACCGTCCTTTTCTCTGGCAGTCGCAGCAGATTGGTTGCCCGCCTCACCCCTTGTCACGCAAATAGCGTCGTTTTTGGGCGTTCTGCTTAAAATGAACGCCGGGCAATTGCCCGGCCGAAATGAATCTGGTTTCTGAATGGGATAACGGACTTCATCCAGTTTCATGAAAACAGGCCTTCAATATTCCTTGGTGCTTTCTTCCTCTTCCATCATCTTGACGAGCCAATAATTCATGACATCCATTCCTGTCTCCGTCAGCGCCAAACGTCCGTCTTGTTCTCTGACCATATTCATCTTTTTCATCTCAGAAAGCGTCTTTGGCCAAAAGCATTCCGGCCGTGCACCGAAATCTTCCCAAAAGCGTGCAAGATCTACCCCACGGGTCATCCGAAATCCCATCATCACCCGTTCAAAGCGACGATCACTTTCCTGGTTGTCCCCTTCCTCAAGATACCGTTCAGTGGATGGACCTAGCAGCCATTTTTTAAGGTCATCCGGGCAATAAAAGCGCTTGCTTCCGATACAGCTGTGGGCCGCAGGTCCAATGCCCAGATAGGGCTCACACTCCCAGTAGGTGAGATTATGCCTGGATTCAAAGCCCTCCCTTGCATAATTGGAAACCTCATACCGATGAAATCCCTGCTCCCTGAGAAGCGTTTTCATCGTCTCTTCCATCTCAAGGATTGTCTCCTCTCCGGGAAGAGGCGGAACCTGGTTTTGTTCTATCCTAAGGGCCAGCGGTGTTCCGGGCTCCACAATCAGCGAATAACAGGAGAGATGCTCCGGATAAAGCGAAATTGCCCGTCTGAGCGTTCTTTCAAAACCGTCGGCGCGTTGTCCAGGAAGTCCGTACATAAGATCCAGGTTGATGTTTCTAAACCCGGCCTTACGAGCTAACCTGACCGCATGTTCTGCTTCCTCGGGCGTATGAATACGCCCCAGCATGGACAGCTCCCCGGGATCAAAGCTTTGAACGCCCAGGGAAAGCCGATTGACGCCCGCCTCCAGGTAGCCGGTCAGATTGGCTTCAGTCAGGGTTCCGGGATTTCCCTCCATTGTAATTTCCGCATCAGGGCAAATGTGATATGCGGTAAATGCCGTCCGGAGGATTTCCTTAACCTCATGTCCGGTCAGAAGTGTCGGTGTTCCCCCGCCGAAATAAATCGAATGAACCTCGGTCACGTCAAAAGAAGCCGCCTGCAAGGTGAGTTCCTCACAGACGGTCTTCACGTATGCTTCCTTTAATGACAGCTGGTCAGGAAGAGAGTAAAAATCACAGTATGCACATTTTCTGAGGCAAAACGGAACATGAATGTACAGGGAACCTTTCATCTTTTCCTCACTCATCCATTTTAAGGACGGTCATAAACGCCTCGCTGGGAACCTCAACTGTTCCAAGCTTACGCATGCGCTTCTTTCCTTACTTCTGCTTCTCAAGCAGCATATTCTTGCGCGTGATATCACCGCCATAGCACTTTGCAAGCACGTCCTTGCGAACCGCTTTGACCGTCTCTCTCGCGATTACCTTGCCGCCAATCGCTGCCTGAATCGGGATTTCAAACATCTGTCTTGGGATGACGTCCTTGAGCTTCTCCGCAATGGAACGTCCCCGGGCATACGCGCGGTCCCTGTGGACGATCATGGAAAGAGCATCGCACATGTCCCCATTCAGGAGCATGTCGAGTTTGACAAGATCGCTCTTTCTGTACCCGGTCAGTTCATAGTCATAGCTCGCATAACCGCGGCTTCTGCTTTTCACCTGATCAAAGAAATCAAAAATGATCTCCGAAAGCGGAACATCATAGTGCAGGCACACATGCTGTCCCTCATAGACCATATCCTTGAACTCGCCGCGTTTTCCCTGACAGACATCCATCAGCGCTCCCACATATTCCTGTGGGGTGTGCACGCTGACACTGACATAGGGCTCCTCCATATAATCAATATTGCCCACCGGAGGAAGATTGCTGGGATTATCGACCTCCTCCATCGTGCCATCTGTCTTGTGCACACGATAAATGACGCTGGGAGCAGTTGTGATGAGATCCAGATCAAATTCCCGTTCGAGGCGCTGCTGGATGATTTCCATATGAAGAAGACCCAGGAAGCCGCAACGGAATCCATATCCCAGTGCCTGGCTCGTTTCGGGGTCAAAGGTGAGAGAGGCGTCATTCAGCTGAAGCTTTTCAAGTGCTTCCTTGAGGTTTTCATACTGCGCACCGTCTGCCGGATAGATGCCACAGAAGACCATGGGAACAACCTGACGGTATCCCGGAAGCGCCTCCTCTGCCGGGCGGTTGTGATCCGTAATGGTATCACCGACACGCGTATCATGAATGTCCTTGATGGAGGCTGCAATATATCCGACATCGCCTGCGGAGAGCTGGTCAAGAGGTACATAGTCCGGGGAACGGGCACCGACCTCCACCACCTCAAAGGTGGCGCCGCTGTTCATCATGCGGATGGTCATCCCTGCCCGAACCGTGCCACTGAAGATACGGACAAAACAGATGGCGCCGCGATAATTGTCATAGAATGAATCAAAGATCAGAGCCTGAAGAGGCGCCTCCGCATCTCCCTCGGGTGCAGGCACGCCGGAGACAATCTGTTCAAGAACCTCATCAATGCCGATTCCGTTTTTCGCGGAAATCAGTGGTGCCTCATCCGCAGGCAGTCCGATGACATCCTCGATTTCCGCGCGCACTTCATCTGGTCTGGCGCTCGGAAGATCAATCTTATTGATAATAGGAAGAATCTCAAGATTATGTTCAATGGCCATGTACACGTTGGCCAGTGTCTGTGCCTCCACACCCTGTGTCGCATCGACCACAAGCAAAGCACCCTCGCAGGCAGCCAGCGCCCGGCTGACCTCATAGGTGAAGTCCACGTGGCCTGGGGTGTCAATCAGGTTCAGAATATAACTTTCACCGTTCTTTGCCGTATACTCCATGCGGACAGCCTTGCTCTTTATCGTGATTCCGCGTTCCCGTTCCAGTTCCATGGAATCAAGAATCTGCTCCATCATGTCCCGTTTTTCATAAACGCCTGTTTTTTCAAGCAAGCGGTCTGCCAGTGTGGATTTGCCATGATCAATATGCGCAATAATGCAAAAATTGCGCACACGATCCATCTTTTGTGTTGCCAAGTGTGCCTCCGTTCGATTCGTTAAGAAATAAAGCTGGATAAAAGCAAGAAAAGAAATCCGGTTGTGTGAAAAATCCAGTACCGGAAATACCGATACCGGAACCGTACAGCACCAAGTGAGACAAGCGACTCAATCCGGTCTGAAATAAACAGAAAAACGGCCCCTAGAATGGTGAGAATCCCTGAAAGAATCATCATGAAGCCACTGCCCATATGCACAAACGCATAGGCAACAGCCGCTGAGAGCATCAGCACGGGCAGAATGCCAAGCACGCCCGACAAAAGGCGCAGATAAAGGGACTGCCTTCCATTGAGTGCAACAAATAATAGATAAAGAAGCAGATAAACGACAAAGGCGGACAGCATGATGCCCTGCAGTAATATGTTCACCGTTGCATGCATACGGTATCCGCGATAATAGAGCAGAAGCAACGGCAAAAACGAAAACGCGCAAAGAATCCGTGAGACAATGTAGGTTTGGTGCACGCGCATGCTTATGGGAGCATACTGCGCATCAAGCGCCGATGCCAGCCAGGAAAGACCGGAAAACGCTGCCAGCGCTGCACATACTCTTGACCCTGTCTGGACACAGATGCCTCCGGCCAGCAAAAGAAGAAACAGATCGGTCAGGAAAAAGAGCTGAAATCCATATCCGTCAAGGTGCTCAATCCATGCAACAATCTTTCCACGGATTGCGCCCAGCAGATCTTCCTCGATCACCTCTCCGGTGTCCTCAATGAAGATGTCCATATCCTCTTCCGAGCGGATATGCACCAAAACCCCGGCTATGCTGTGGACGATACTGGAAAGTGCCGCCAGAACATGCCATCCAAGGCGAAAATCCGCAATGCGGATCCAAAGGCGCTTGCCGATTGCAGGAACAAAGACGACCAGAAACTCGACAAAACCGTTAAAGAGCCGATCGACAATGTTCATGCCTTTGAACCTTTAATCCCCGCCCGAACCTTACTCAGTATATTGGAGTCATATGCATATACGCTCCGATTCTTATCCGCATACGCATTCAGTGCATCCTCAATCATCCGATCCACCAGATCAGGGAAATTAAGTCCTGCTGCCTTCCAGAGATAGAACGCAAACGAACCGGGGATGGTATTGGGCTCATTGACATAGAGCACATCATTCTGATCCATGATGAAATCCATACGAACCGTTCCTCTGAAATCCAGAAGTGTAAAGATTTCCCTGGTCATCTTCTGGATCCGCTCGGTGAGTGCACCATCAATCGGGGCCGGCAGCACCCGTGAGAGCGACTTCATTCCACCGGTCTGCCCACCCTTCGTGCTGCTGTTTCTCAGATACTTTTCCCAGAAAGAGAGGAACGCGTCATCGCTTGAGGAAACAGGCATCTCGCAAACCGAGGTCTCGACGTTACAGCCATAGCCCACTGCTGCGCAGTTGATTTCAACCGGATGCTCAATTCCGACCTCCACCAGAATTCTGTGATCATAGGACGCGGCAAGGTCCACCGCCTTTTCCAACTCTTCGCGGTTTTTAACCTTGGACACCCCGATTGATGATCCCAGCGCAGAAGGCTTTACAAACATCGGATAATGGATCTCCTTCTCCGCCCGCTCAAGGACCGCCTCCCGGTCCGACTCAAGCATTTCTCTTGTAAACCAGATAAAGTCAAGTACAGGATACCCTGCACCACGCAGAAGAAGCTTCATGGCAATTTTATCCATGCCAATACTGGAGCCCAGAACGCCTGAGGATGCATATGGGATGCCCGCCATTTCAAACAGTCCCTGAATGGTTCCATCCTCGCCGTTCATTCCATGGAATGCCGGAATGACGCATTCAATGTGAGCAATCGGGTCAGGCAGCTTTCCGAACAGTCCTGTTTTCTGGATCGGCCAGCCCCATATATCACCGGATCCTGAGCTGATGTCCAGAATAACGCGCTGGATATCCTTGCCCATCGGATTGAATTCACGGAATGTTTGCGTATCACGAAGCGCAGCACCCGTATACCAAAGTCCATCCCTTGAGATATACAGCGGAATGACGGTATGGCCGGCAGCCTCTACCGCTTCCATCACCTGCAGTGCGGAGATGACGGAAACATCATGCTCCACACTTCTTGAACCAAAGCATACCGCAATATTCATCTTGTTCATTTATAACTCTCCTTAGTATTTCCGTAGGATAAATGAATCTTTAATCAGGTTCAGCCGTTTTCGTTGTAGTTATCCGGCAGGTCATTCTCATAGAGGACAACATCCCCTGCCCGCATGATCCGATTCAGCAGCGTCGTGCTCTCCTCGAGATTTCTGCAGATATGAAGATTGGCCTCGGGGAATCCTGCCTCACGAAGACCGGCAGCAATCGGTTCGCAATGTCTCGGACCGACGAGAAATACAATATCAGCAGAGGAAGCCATTTCGCTGCCGAACCTGCGGTTCAGCTCCGCTTCCTGTGCCCCCAGCTCCACCATGCCCGGCGTCACGACGATCCGTCTTCCTGGGAAATCCTTAAGGACACGAAGGGCTGCACTGGCACCTGCAGGATTGGAATTAAACGCATCATCAATAATGCTGATGCCACCGCTGCTTTCAAGCAGCTGCAGGCGGTGCTCAATGGGATGGCAAAGGCGAATGCCAGAGGCAATTTCCTTCATCGTCATGCCAAGGAGACTGGCTGTGGTACAGCAAAGAAGCAAATTGGAGATGGCGTGTTCGCCAAGCAGCCGCGTTTCACAGGTGACACTGTCCCCTGTATCATTTTTCACCAGCTTAAACCGCGTTCCCCACGGACCGCATTCAATATTTTCCGCGTGGAAAATGCTGTCAGACTCATACTTCTCCATCAGGCGGCAGCGCTCATACAGCGAATCACAGATGCCATTGTCCCTCGCAAATATGGCGGTTCCGCCCTCCGGGAGGGATTCGATCAGTTCATTTTTTGTATCCCGTATTGCCTCTATGCTCCCAAAGGTATCCAGGTGCTGAGGTCCTACCGAGGTTAGCAGTCCGATCTGCGGATGGACGATGTCACACAGTTCCTTAATATCCCCCACATGCCGGGCACCCATTTCCGCAATAAACACCTCATGACTCGGCATGAGCTGCTCGCGGATGACGCGCGTCACGCCCATGGGCGTATTAAAGCTTGCAGGGGTTGCCAGTACGCGGTAGCGGATGGAGAGGATTTCGCGGAGGAAAAACTTTGTGCTGGTCTTTCCATAGCTCCCCGTGATGCCGATTTTAATCAGGTCCGGCATACGGTCAAGGCGCCGCTTTGCATCCTCGATAAACCCGTTTGCGATCTTCTTTTCAATCGGTTGTGCACACGTGGCCACCAGCATGAGAATCGCCGATTCCGCGCCAACGAGAAGATACCCGAGGATGGCAGAAAAGGGCAGGAAGATTAGCTCAAGACAAAAGGATACACCGAAATGCACAAGCAAGAACCGTTTCACGCGCTCCGTTACATTGAACGGCTTTTTCATTTTAACGGATCGGAAACGGACAAACAGCAGTCCTGAGGCAGCCATTACGGCCAGCAGCACAAGAAGCCGCGGCACACGGAAAAGCGTGAGCACGAGGCCAACGGCAAAGGGAATCAGCGTTATCCCGATGTTTTCTACCGGATTCCTGAGCAGGCTTTTCCGATACCCGGGCAGCTGATAGCTCTCCAGCTGAAACAGATGAAACAGATGCCAGCCCGTACAGATGGAACAGAGCGAAAGCATTGCTGCTTCAAAAATAACGAATGCTACATTCATGACTCACGGCCCTCCAGAAGGAAGCTTTTTACCACACGTTCAAAGACATCGCTTTTCTCAAGATAGGCAAAGTGCCCGCATCCCTCTTCCACAACCAGTCCGGCATCCGGAATGAGACGCTCCATTTCTCTTCCCATCCATAACGGTGTCTCTGTGTCGTTTTCGCCCCAGAACAGTACCGTCGGTGCCTGAATACGCGGAAGCTGGTCGGAAAGATCCAGGGTGACAATCTGATTGAAGGTCTTCCTCATCTCCGGGTCCAGTGCCTTATAATCTGCAGACCCGAATCTCTGTACGAGGGACTCCCGCCAGCGGCCCGTCTGCTTTCCGAATAGATGCAGTTTTTCAAGGGCATTCACGCCATTTTTCAGAAATTGATATGTTTTTTGTCGATTGTCTGCTGCTTTACTCTGCTTTTTCCGAATGCCGGCAGCCCCCGTCAGCACCATCCGGCCAACCATTTCCGGATGATTCGCTGCCAGGTATATGGCTACTCTCGCTCCAAAGGAATGAGCAATGATGTCGCAGGGAGCCAGATGCAGGATGCGAATCACCTCAGCTGCGAGCTCGGCATAATCTGGGACGCCCCAGGTTTCAAGAGGCGCCGGTGCATTTCCTCTCAGTCCATGGCCGGGAAAGTCAATCGCTGCGGTCCGCATCTTATCGGACAAGGTATGCTGGATGTCGGACATCATATCTGCAGAGCACATCCATCCGTGCAAAAGAAGGACACCTCGCCCGCTATCCCCTTCCCGCGTGATATAGACTCGGATGCCGCGCCATTCAAGTTGCATACCTTTCCTCCCGGCTCCAGCTTAAATTCAATGTAAGCGATATTTTGAAGCAGTATCTCCCCGCAAAAGCAGGGGACAATCTAAACAATAATCCGTTTTATTTTACATCTTTTTGTTCAAAAAGAAAAGGGGGATTAACTAATGAAATGTAGCTTAATGTATAGGACAATGAATTTACAAAAAAATCCGTCTCTGCACTTGACAGAGACGAATCCATCAGATGTCCATATACATAATGAGCGCATCCTCGCGATTGTCGTCGTAATACCGTTTTCGATAGCCGACATCCTGAAACCCGCAGGCATGATACAGATTCTGTGCGCGGATGTTGGAACGCCTCACCTCAAGGGTCAGCAGCTGCATTCCCTCTTCCCTGGCAAGGTCGATCAGCGCCGTAAGAATTTGTTTTCCGTATCCCTTTCCCTGATGTTCCCTGCGAACGGCAACATTCAGAATATGTCCCTCATTGATCACAAGCCAGAGCCCGGCATAGGCAAGCACCTGTCCCTCCGGGTTCTTCAGGACAAGCCAGCGTGCAGCAGGGTTTTCGCAAATATCATGTTCAATACTGTCATGAGACCATGGCACAGAGAATACATCCTGTTCAATTTCCGTAATCTGGTCTATGTCTACGCGCTCGGGAGCGCCGATTTTATTCAGTTCCATACCGTTCCTCTGACGAGCAACTTGGTTTTTCGGCGTAGTGACTTTTGTCAGTGCTCGTTACCTGACAAACTGTTTGCCGTGCAAACAGGCCAACTCCTCATTTCTCTCATTCATGTGGCCGGACCGGTTTGAAACTCAAAGTCGGTCATGGTTAAGAATCGCGTCCGCCTGCTGATTCTGCTCTCTCCGCTTCCTTCCGTTTTCTCTCCCGCTCCGCCTGAGGCGCGCGCAGATAAAGCGGCAGAAGCGTTTCGGGGTCGCATAGTGGTTCTCCCGCTTCAATCTTTCGGACCGCCAGCATGCTGGCGACAGCCGGCCGCAATACAGCATGCTCCGGCGAAGCAAACTCGCAGTCGGTTTTGAGCTTCGCTCGAATTTCTTCCTCTAGTGGCCCAATTCCATCTCCTAAAAACAGCGCAGGCTCATGATATTCCCGGATACGTTCGATATATCCGTCAATCCCGATTGCCATATCCTCGCTAAGTCGCTCCGAGATGACAGCACTTCTAAAAATAGCGCCATACACCTGTTTTGCCCGGGCATCCAGAATCGGACAGACCAGCCGTCCATGTTCTGAGATTCCCGCTGCCAGTGCTTCAAGTGCATGAACCGCGACACATTTCTTTCCTGTCGCATGCGCCAGTCCCTTGGCCGTTGCCCCGCCAATGCGTACACCGGTAAAAGAACCAGGGCCGACAACTGCAGCGAAAACATCTATATCACCCACGTTCATGTCCAGCATTTTCAGTGCCGTATCCACCATGGGCATGATCTTCTGACTGTGCGTCTTTTTGTTGATCACCCAGTTTTCATATACGGGCGTTCCATCTGCAGTAACACCCACACCGCAAACCGGACCGGAAGTATCCAAAAGCAATATGTTCATGCTTCACTCCTTGCAAACGCAAACGATTTTCTGTTGATCAGGCGACCGTAAGTCCGGATTTCAGAAGGTCATCACGAGCTGCCGTTTCCCGCTCTGTCTCGGAAAATGACAGGCTAAATGTCCTTCCCTGCTCATTTCCGGGAACGCGGTCAATTTCAATCATGATCCGCTTCGATGGCATGGCATCCGGGCAATTGGATGGCCATTCGATGACCGCGATTCCATCCTCTGGTGGGACCTGCTCCTCAAGGCCCATTTCATAGAATTCATCCTCATTGGCAAGCCGATACAGATCGAGATGCGCAAGCATGAATTCCGGGCCCTTGTGAAGGAGCAGAATCGTAAAGGTCGGACTTGGAATCGGTTCATCTATGCCAAGGTTTCTCGCCAGTGCACGTGTAAATACGCTTTTCCCGGTCCCCATTTCACCCTCAAGAAGGATCACATCCCCCATCCTGAGATGTCTTGCCAGGATGGACGCGATTTGAGTCGTTCCTTCCTCGTTTAAAACAGAGACTCTAAGCATATTTCCCTCCTTGACGATCAGCTTGGTCTTTCGGCATAGTGATTTTTGTCAGCGCTCATCACCTGAGAAACTGTTTGCTTCGCAAACAGGCCAACTTCCCTGACGATCAACTTGGTCTTTCAGCGTAGTGACTTTTGTCAGTGCTCGTTCCCTGACAAGCCGTTTGCTGCTCAAACAGACCAACTCCTGTGCAGGTACATTGGGCTCCACTGATTTCCTGTGTTGGCAAGTACCTGCTTCCTGACAATGCCGTCACTCAAGCGATGGCAGACTCCATTACTGATGCAGCAACGGAGAAAGCCGTTTATAAAGTAAAAAGGTGATTGCGCTGATCACAGTACCCTTAAGCAGATTGAACGGTGCCGTTACCATCAGCACCAGCTTAAGCAGAGTATCCACTCCATTCACTCCCGCCATCGCAAGAATCGCATTCACATCCATGTGAAAGAGCTTCTGATACGCCGGAATCAGGATAAAATAATTGACAAGTACGCCGGCAACCATCATGGAAAGAATGCCAGCAATCATGGAAATGAGTGCGCCCTTTCTTGTTTTATTGCCTTTATAGAGCAGGCTGGAAATGAGTACGAAGACGCCGGACATGAGGCAATCTGCAAATTCGCCTACACCGGCTGTACTCGTTCCGAACAGATGAACCAGATTCTTAACCAGAATGATTGACAAACCTTCAATCGGCCCCATGGCAAATCCTGCCAGAAGTCCCGGCAATGCGGATATGTCAAGCTTATAGAATGCAACGACCGGAATTTCGATGTAGTACAAAATGACAGCCATTGCGGCGAGGATTCCACACCTCGACAGAGTGAAGATCATGCGGTCCGATTTGCGAGCATTTCCCATAACAATTCTCCTTTGGGCATTACGCCTCCTGTAAAATCCAAAAACCCCTGAAAGCCGAGCCATCAGGGGGTAATTGATTCTATCAAAGAAACGACTCTTCTTTCATCCAGACTGTACTGTCGGCTCCGGAATCACACCGGATCGGCCAAAAAGGCTCGCGGGCTATACCGCCGGTAGGGAATTTCACCCTGCCCTGAAGATCTTTCAAAGGAGTATTCGGTTGACTGTATTATAGCAGGCTTTTCCCATCTGTCAACACCCAAAGTGATGAAAAGCACTTATTTTATCGCCCGCGCCTCAAGATAATACCGTTTCTCTCTGGCATGGCCCATGGAGAACGTTTTCCTGGGCAGCACACCGCCTGCAACAATACCCGGGAACAGATCCTCTTTATTCATGGCAGGAAGCAGGAATCCGATCCTGTTTTCCCCATCGCACAGGGCTTCTACCGAAGACCGGTCATGAATATAGTCAATCTTTCCCGGATGCGAAAGAAGGTAGGCATCCAGGAAATCCTGAAGGACCGCAACCGGCAGACAGCCATTCAGTTCGATTTCAACCGAACGCTCCTCCTGCCCCACCAGATAATGAAGCGGATAACCGCCCGCTTTTCCGATCCGCGCTTTCAGTTCCTCAATCATGTTCTCCGGAGCCGTTTCGGTAATCACGCGATGGATCGGCTCAAATACGAGGGAATCGTCATACACATTTTCAAGTTCCACCATGGCATATCTGGCTTTTGACGTCGATTTATCGGATGCAGTCATCGCATCATAGCAGGATTTTGCCGTCGCAAGAGAATGATTGCCATCCCCGACCGCATAGAGCAGTGCCTTTTCGGGATCGCCCTGCTGGCTCTCCCGCATACGTGCCTCGTAAGCCTCAAGGCTTCTTGTCAGTTCATCCGCCACGGTCCCGGAAACCAGCCATCCGGCGATATGCCCGCCATTCTGCATCAGCATAAAGTCATACAGCTTTTGGAGTTCCGCTTTTTTCTCCCTGAGCGGCTCAATCACCGTTCTTGTATAGTCGTTACAAAGAAGCAGTACATGAGACAGTTCCAAAGGAGCATCCTTGCGCACCCGCATTCTGGGTGGAATTCTTGATTCCACCGTCCGTTCCGTTGCCCGTATTGCCGAACTGGCGTTAGCATGGAAGTCATATTGCTCAAGATCAATGACACCAACGATTCCAGGTCGGATGGAACCATCCAGAAGCGTCCGCTCCACGTAAATATAGCAGTTCTTATACTCTGTTAGCAGCTGTTTCTGAAGCGCCTGCTGCATCGCTGCATGGATGCACTCAATCCGCTTTTCCCCATCTTCACTTTCAAGATACACCTCGGGGAAAATCATATTCAATGCCGAGGCATCCTCCCCGACCGTTTCCCTCACCTGCTCCCAGTACTCCGGCTCCGAGGTAAACTGGTCACAGGCAATGACTGCCCAGTGTTCCATCTGAGTCTTTGGAATCAATAAATCCGATGCTTTAAATGCGCTCATGATACCTCTCCATTATCAAATTGACGATGTTTACACATAAAACAGAAGATCCGCATAGGTGGGTACAGGCCAAACGTTCTTGGCCACCCGATGCTCAAGGTCATCCGCCAGTGTGCGCGCTTTCTCCATTGCCGGTATGACAATTTCATGCTCATACAGGCCACGTTCATTGAGTGTGTCCGGCTCATTCTGAATGGCCTCCGCAAGCTCATCTCTTGCCTGGACCAGAAGACCGATTCGCTCCGTCAGCACTTTGACCATTTCCTTTTCGGTGCTCGCCTCAATGCCGATCTGTGCCTTGACCGCCACACCGCTGGCCAGCTCATTGCTGTACGAAATGCAGGCGGGGATAATCATCTTATCCAGCATGTCAAGAGAGGTCAGCGCTTCAATGTGAATGGTCTTTGCATATTCCTCCATGGTGATGTCCTGACGGGATTTAATCTCCGTCAGGGAGAATACACCCTGACGAGCAAACATCTGAACGTTCTCAGGATCGGTATAGTGCAGCAGGGCCACCGGTGTTGACGGCAGGTTATGCAGTCCCCGCTTCTCCGCCTCCTGCGGCCACGCTTCGCTATATCCGTTTCCGTTAAACAGAATCCGCTTATGCGTATTGAGTTCTCTTCGAATCAACTGATTCAGCGAGCTTTCAAAGTCAATTGCCTGCTCAAGCTCATCTGCAAAGCGCATCAAAATGTCTGCCACGGCAGAGTTGATCATAATATTGATGCAGGCGATATTGAAGGAGGAGCCTGGCATACGGAACTCAAATTTGTTTCCGGTAAAGGCAAACGGGCTGGTTCTGTTACGATCCGAATTATCCTGCGGAATGGGCGGAAGCGCACGGACACCGATGTCCATGCTTCTCTGCATGCCCTGAATATAGTCGGTCCCATTGGTGATGGCGTCGATGATTGCCTCAAGCTCATCCCCGACGTACATGGAAACGATGGCCGGCGGTGCCTCATTTGCTCCCAGGCGATGATCGTTTCCGGCACTTGCGACACTGATGCGCAGCAAATCCTGGTAGTCATCCACCGCCGCAATGACCGCCGTCAGGAAAAGCATGAACTGTGCATTGTCCATTGGCGTTTTTCCCGGATCCAGCAGATTCTCTCCGCGATCCGTGGACATGGACCAGTTGTTATGCTTTCCGGACCCGTTCACACCCTCAAAGGGTTTTTCGTGGAGCAGACAGACAAGCCCATGCCGCTCTGCAACGCGGCGCATCAATTCCATTGTAATCTGGTTATGATCCGTCGCAATATTGGCCGTGGTAAAAATGGGCGCCATCTCATGCTGTCCCGGAGCTACCTCATTGTGCTCCGTCTTTGAATAAATGCCCAGCTTCCACATTTCCTCATCCAGTTCGGCCATGAATGCCTTCACTCTCGGGCGAATGGACCCAAAATAGTGATCATTCATCTCCTGCCCCTTTGGCGGCATGGCGCCAAACAGGGTTCTCCCGGTCAGGATGAGATCCGGACGCTGCTTATACCCTTCCTTATCAATGAGGAAATACTCCTGCTCCGGGCCTACTGTGGGTGTCACCCTGGTGACATCCTTGCCAAAAAGGTGAAGAACACGGACTGCCTGCTTTGAAAGCGCTTCCATGCTCCTCAGCAGAGGTGTTTTTTTATCCAGAATTTCTCCGTTGTATGAGCAGAAGGCCGTTGGGATACAAAGAGTATCGTCCTTGATAAACGCATAGCTGGTGGGATCCCAGGTGGTATACCCTCTGGCTTCAAAGGTTGCTCTCAGGCCTCCGGATGGAAAGGAGGATGCATCCGGTTCCCCCTTGATCAGTTCCTTTCCCGAAAACTCCATGATCACTTTTCCGTCATGGAGCGGCGAAAGGAAGGCATCATGCTTCTCCGCTGTAATCCCGGTCATTGGCTGGAACCAGTGGGTAAAATGCGTTGCTCCTTTTTCAACCGCCCAGTCCTTCATTGCACCTGCAACGACATCCGCGATCTGCGGGTTCAACGCTGTACCATTCTGAATGGTATGCCTCAATGCCTTATAGACTTCCTTTGGGAGTCGTTCCCGCATTGCGGAATCTCCAAACACCATGGTTCCAAACATCTCCGGTACTTTACTCATGCTCTGTCCCCTCTCAGTTTATAAACATGCGGAGTATACCTTTTTTTGAGTTACACGTCAATTGAAAAGCTCAAAATCTTGCTTTTTTTCATTCATGATGAAATCCAGTTCATTTCAGAAAGTAATCCGGCTGTTTTTCTTCAAATTCTTTAGCCTGATCAGCAGAATCAAATCATCCATGCCAGGTAAAGCTCGATCTGTTCAAACAGCTTTCTTCAATAGTTTGCGGTAGGTCGAATCAATCGCAAACGCACCGAGCGGCGCAGTAATTAAAATCGCAATCACGGACACAGTAAGTACCGTATTGCCGCAGTTAAGTCCCATGGCAAGAGGTAAACCGCCAATTGCAGCCTGAACAGTGGCCTTCGGCGTATAGGCCAGCATACAGAACAGTCGCTCTTTCTTCGTGAGCCTGGTTCCTAATGTACAAAGGCAAACACCTGACATACGGAATACAAGCACCAGTAGGATCAGAATAACAGACATCGCGCCGGCATCTTTTGCGCTGTCTATCGCCACAGACGCGCCTACAAGCACAAACAGGAACAGTTCAGCAGGCACCCACAGATGATCAAAGGCCTGGGACAGCTCTTTCGCCAACTGCTCTTTTTTCTTTTTCAGCATTGTTCCCACAGACATGATCGCGATGAGTCCGGCGAAAGGAATCGCAGCCTGAGCTCCTTCCATCCAATTCAGAACGAAGCTGATCACAAACATGACAATCACCTTTGTCGGTGTATTCATCTTTGTTTTGCTGAACAGGAAAGACAATCCCACACCACATAATGCCCCAGCAAAAATACCGCTCAGGATGGAAATGGGTATGTTCACAAAGCTCATCACAGAAACGTGATCGCCCAAGGCAAGACTGGTGAATGTGGTGAACAGAACAATCACAAATACATCGTCCACGGATGCACCGGCAAGGATCATCTGTGGGATACCTTCCCTTACTCCATATCCTTCGTCAATCAGCCGGATCATTCTGGGCACAACGACTGCCGGTGATACGGCACCTATGACTGCACCAAGAACAGCTGCGTCCAAAGTGGATAAGCCAAGCAGCTTTGGTGCGAGTAAAACCATGCCAAACACTTCGCAGCATGCGGGCACAAAACACATCAGGACAGCAGGTCGCCCAACCCTTTTTAAATCAGAAATGTCAAGCTTCAAACCTGCTCGTATCAGAATAATGATCAGAGCAATTCTGCGAAGATCTGAAGAGATCGCAAGCAAGCTGCTGTCCAGCAGATTAAGGACACCTGGCCCTACGATCACTCCGGCGATAATCATTCCAAAAAGAGACGGCAGATGGACTTTTTTACAGAGCCATCCAAATAACAAGCCAGACAGGAGCACGATGGAAATACTGATCAGCATAGTTATTCCTCCCTGAATGCAGAAAGCTGATGATTTCTGCATCATAAAAAAGGATTCTTCTGCAGCCTTGGTGGGTAGAGCTATAGCCCGTATATGATTCCATTTTGGATTATCTACAAGTAGGTGAAATCGTATAAGTTGAAATCCAGTACTCATTGGTGTATACTTTCCGCTTGTTGCATAAACATCATCT
>JAFUZM010000316.1 GCA_017476605.1 Clostridia bacterium | reverse complement strand
GATGGATCGTAGCAGGCAGAAATGCCTGAAGCCCAAAGACTGAAGAGCAATGCAAAGAGGAAGGACCAGATCAATAGGGATCGTGGATGAAACCGCGAATAAAATATCGCCATATCAAACATGAAAGGCGCATTTCGTGGTACAATGTGTTTGCAGCTTTTACTCATTCTTTTTAAGAGCCGGATGACATTCGCCGTAAATGAACCGTAGATGGAACAGGTGAATGGGCGCTCATCCTCAACAGCATACATCAAAGGGGACTGAATATGGGAACAGGAGGATACTATCTTGAGCTTCCGACGACTCGCGAGGCGAGCGTGGCTATGGCAGATGTCAAAGCGGTTGCAGATATGAATCTCCGGGAGTATCGCCCGCCGGTCTCCTGGAAGGGACAGTCCAACTGGAGCCGGGACCTTGAACGGGCAGGGCATATTCTCTTTGTCAACAGCGATACCAGATTCTGGCAGGGAGAATTCGGTCAGGGAAATGAGATTGACGGGACCAATCTGTTTGAGAAAATCTGCCTGGCACTGGCCTCCTCGGGAGATGTCTCCGGATTTACCGGACAGTGCATTTATGAGGATTCGGTCAGTGGATTTTCCGAAAACATCCGCGTTCGGTTTGAGAAGGATGAAATCACCTTTCTGTTCATCACGGCAGATGGACCGGAAGGCCTGTGCAGGGAGGCGGCGCACGCCGGGCATGCCATTTCCCGGATGGATCATCCGGGAAAAGGGGCACTCTGTTCCCAGTACCTGTTCTGGTGCCATCCGGAAACGTGCGGACAAAGCTGCAAAGCAAATTGGTTCACCGAGCGCTTTCGGCGAAATGAAAAGAATGCCTTTGAACGTGTTGAATAATGGGACATAGCTGCAATCGCTCTTTAAGCCGAGACGATTGCGGCTTTCTTGCCATACAGGGGGAAATATGCATTTTACCGGGTTAACCTATCGTCCGCCATTTGAGGCGCATTCCCTGCTTCTGCAGGCGACCACCGGATGTTCACATAACCGGTGCGCCTTTTGCACGATGTATCGGGATGTTCCGTTCCGTGCAGAGCCCATTGAACAGGTTGAGGAGGACCTGAGGGAGGCATCGGTCTACAAAGACATAGTTACGCGTGTCTTTCTTGAAAATGGAGATCCCTTTGCCCTGAGTGCTGACTGGCTAAAAGAAATTGCCGGCCTTATTCACCGCCACCTGCCAAATACGGAGACAATTGCGATGTACGCCTCCATCAAAAACATCATGACAAAGACGGATCGAGATCTCACGGAGCTGAGACAACTTGGAATCAACGAGCTGAACATCGGAGTGGAGAGTGGTCTTGATTCCGTACTTGCTGCTATGAATAAGGGATATACGGCTGCGGAGGCAAGAGAGGCGCTGTTGCACCTTCAAAGTGCCGGCATGGACTGGGGTGCCAACATCATCTTTGGTGCTGCCGGATCCGGTCATGGACGGGAAAATGCCGAGGCGACCGCTTCGCTTCTCAATGACACTAAGCCTTATCTGATCTTTACCGGAACCATCCACGCAGATAAGGGATGCTCCCTGTATGAGGACATGCAAAGCGGTCACTTTACCGAGAGTACGATTCGGGAATACCTTGAGGAGCAGCGGAAGCTTCTTTCAATGCTGACGCTTGAGAACTGCTTCTGGTTCGGATTACATCCCTCCAATGTCGTTCCGATGCAGGGATGGCTCGGACGGGACAGGGATGAAATGCTTCGGGAAATCGACAAAGCGTTCCTGAGAGTTGCCCCGGTGCTCGGGACGCGTCCGAGACGCGGAGGCGAGGGTGCCATTCTGTGAGAGCATGAGGGATTTGAAGGAAAACCCTATGTGGAATACGGAAAGAGGGATCACATGAACAACAATCTGGCAACGCGGGTAGAGGCGTTTATGCAGCGCCTTGAGCGGGAGGACGTCTGCATGCATGGCTTTATCCTCTCGGTTGGTGGGAACATAAAGGCAACGGCTTATTATGATCCGTTCAAGGAAGGCGAAATGCACCGGATGTATTCCGTCAGCAAGACCATGGTGGGCATTGCGATTGGCATGCTGATGGATGAGGGCAAGATTGGCATGGAGGATCGGGTGGTCACGTACTTTCGTGACTGGCTCCCCGAGAAGGAGGATCCCCAGCTGAATCGCCTGACCATCCATGAACTGCTGCGGTTTTCCACCAATCACAGCAGGGATACCTATCGGGAAATCGATGACCCGATCTGGGCGCGCTCCTATTTTAGAGTGCCAAGCACACATGAGCCCGGAACCGTGTTCCGCTATGACACCTCGGCCACACAGGTGTTATCCGAACTGGTGCGGCGCCTTACGGACAAGGAGGTTCTTGACTTCCTTGAGGAGCGTCTGTTTAAGCCGCTCGGTATGCGGGACCCGAAGCTGTGGCTCAGGGATCCCTCCGGATCCTGCTGGGGTGGCAGTGGCCTTTGTATGAGTCTCAGAGATCTTCATACCGTAGCCAGAGCCTGTATGGAGGGCGGACGCGGTGTCATTCCGTCATGGTATATCGACGAAATGACAAAGCTGCATACCCCGACGCCCCTTAACCTCAAAGAAGAAGAACGCTATGGATATGGACTCCAATGCTGGCAGATCCGCCATGGCTGGGCGATGTACGGTCTTGGTGCGCAGCTGGCCATCTGCATCCCACAAAAGGATGCGCTGCTGTGTACCATTGCAGACACGAGACTTGACATGGTTGGTGTTCAGCGGGTTTACAATGCATTCTATGATGAACTCTATCCCTATCTTGATACGGAGGACATGGATCCCACGGTCTACGAGTCCAAGGTCAGCGCGCTTAAAAACAGCGTGGAGCATCCAAATGAGCATGCAGGAACGTACTATTTTGAGGAAAACGAGCTGACGCTCCGCTCCCTTGAGCTGAGAGGGAATGCGCTGTTTCTCGAAAACAAACGCGGAAAAGGCGTGATGCGCTTTGGAATTGGGGAAAACATTGTCGACACGTTCCCCGGGCTTCCGGAAGAGCCTACCCTCTGCTCCGGCGGCTGGATCGCGCCGGACATTTTGCGTATTCGCTGCTACCTGATCGGCACTTCTCCCTGCGGGGTTGATATGCTGGTCTCCTTTGCAGATACGGATGATGTCCACACCGTGACGGTTCAGTCCCGCCGCTCTGATGAACCGCAGACGGAATACTTTGAGGGAATAGCCACGGGATATCTTGGCGGATGAGGAAATATGCATAGTATCATTCTAAAGGCCCACTGAAAAACCCCAATATCGAAAAAGCAAAATGCTTCCTTAATACGGGCATGTTCCCGTGGCAAGGGAGCATTTTTATTATGCAGTGAGAACTTCCCAATTCGAATGCGCGCATCACCTATTT
>JAFUZM010000315.1 GCA_017476605.1 Clostridia bacterium | reverse complement strand
TGAATTGCCTGCTCCGAAAACAAAGAAATAGTGAGATGAAAAAAATGGCATCCTGCTTCCAGAATCTCTGGTGTCAGGATGCCATGTTGTATTCCTGCCTTTGGACATTTGCGTCGATTTTCAAAAATGCGTCGATTTTTGGTTTCGACTCAAAAAATGCGTCGATTTGCGTCGATTCATAAGTTTCGTTGGTTTGTATCAAAGTTGACAGGGTTTTTTCTGTAACCAGAGCAACTTTGATACAAAGGATTATGTACAATGCTTGTAAATCAAGGGGTTTCAGCACCCTGGTCACCTCCTTCTTTCTGCTCGGATGGCATTCATCATACTGCCTGTTTCTGATCGACTCACTCCCCAACGTTACTCAAGGGTTTCGTTGGGGAGTGTAGTTTCGTTGGGGAGTTCGGAGTTTCGTTTGAGAGTATGCCGCGAACCAGCTCCACGATAGAAAATCCCAAATTATATTTTTCTGTATAAGTGGTTGTTTTCCTGCCTCGATGCCTTGTAATTATTGTCCTTACAGTGTCAAAAGAGCCTGACTATAAATGATGTCAGGCTCTCAGATCATGGATATGTTAGATATATTGCTTCAGCCAATCCGGCATATTGGGATCATCCGTTTTCCAGGACGTTTCCAGGCTTTCATCAGTCTCCCAGTTGTTTTCATCACCGTCAAAGAACTTCTGCCGGTGACACTTATACTTGTAAACTGTGCTACCTTCCAGCCGGTACTCGTTCCAATAGTAGTTCTGCTTGCCATAACCTTTCCACTCGTTTGTCTGATAGATAACCATTGGCTCAATCCTCCTGAATTAGTCGAATGAAAAGCCTCCACCCTTCGTCATGATGATCGGGGTGTATTCCACCCTCAGGATGTTGCCTTCGCTGAGAGTAACGGTTCCTTCAGTGTTGTTCCAGTCAAGGATGGTCTCCTTACCCTTATTGAAGGTGTTGCTTGCTTCCTTGGCATCCTGGAAGACGCGAACACGCGAGGTAGTGGTTCCGCTGAAATAAATCTTGTATGTTCCGGCAGGAATCTCCTCACCAATGGTATAGTTTCCTTTCGGGATGGTTGTTCCTGTCGGGGCTGTGTATCCTGTGCTGCGATCAGATACATTTCCTACGCGAGCAACTTCTGCACCGTTATACCGGAGGCTCAGGTATTCACCAGGATAAAGGCTGATCCGTGTTTCACCATCACCCTTGAAGGAGCCTTCCACTCTGGGCATGTCACCAAGCCATAACCGATCAACATCGTACTTGTACATGGATTCATTTTCATAGACATAGTAATCGGTTCGCGACACATCACTGTCCCCATTCTGTACGAACTTAAAGGTGTAGACGCCTGCAGGCAGGTCTTCACCAATCTTATACTGACCTGAGCCCAGCACCATCTTTTCTCCGCCGGGACGGCTTGCGATTTCATCGATCAGATCTGATCTCAAGCAACTCTTCAAGGGAATAGCCAGAAAAATCAATCGTGCCCTCGGCCATGGCAGTTATGAAGCAGGCCATGAGAAGCAGAATAGAAAGAGCCAAAGTCATCAGTTTTTTCATCGTAATTCCTCCTCAAATTCAGTCGATTTTCATTGTCCGCCAAAAACGGACATCTGCCTTTTTTCCGCATTCGCTGCATGCAAGAGTATCATAGAAACCGCCCGTTTCCAGCCTGTCGTAATCGGACGCGAATACTGTTGACTGTACCGTTGCCTTTCTCATACAGTACGGGCAAAGATATGTGTATTCCACCGTAGCCTGAGAAGCCTCCTGCGATATGATCTGATATGACATACCGGGCATCTGTTTATACCGTGACATCAAACCACTTCCCCCGTGGCTTCGATGTATCTGCCATCACACAGATAATCCATGAGTTTCTCGTACCCCCATTTGCCAAGCCGGTATACACCATAACCAGCTCCAATGACCGCTAATGCCTGTCCAGTTCCCACAAGCCATCCGGCGCGATATACCGCGACAACGCCTGCTGCTTCACTGCCTTTGCCCACTGCCTTGAGAAAGTGCGCAATCTGCGATGCACTCATTCTGATCCCTCCCATTTCATAATCCGAGCGGTTTTGACCTTCGCTCAGCCATAGCGTATCATGAGAGTATCGGAAATTGGATTTACCGGTGCAAATGAAAAGCGCCGCGATCTTCGCAGCGCCTCAGATTGTCAATCGACTTTGGCTTTTCTTTCAATAAGTGCTTTTTCTTTGATATCCTCCTGACAAATTGGCAATTTCCACTCATACGGCGAATCAGCTACTCTCTTGTCCGCTTCGGAGAAAGTTTCCTCCGACTTCACATACTCGTGGTTCATCGCGTAGATCCTACCAAGGAAGAGATAAGCGTCAAACCGGACTTCCCGGTAGCGGCGGATGTCCTCATGCTCGTCACATATGGCGATTGCCTGTTTTACTGTCTTAATGGCTTCTGTAAGCCTGTCCAGTTCAATATATGTGACAGCGGCTTCATCCAGCAGATGCTCTGCAAACGCCAGGGGTGAATCCTTTCCAGCATTTGCGTGCTCCGTCGCGCTACGCATATGTATGAGGGCAGATTCCTCATCGCCGATCATGGCATAATACATTGCAAATACGCAGTCATAATGATACCGCTCGTAGTCACTGTCCGGCTCATCGGCCAGCAATGCGCCAGCCTCCTGGATCATCTCGCCGCAAAGCCGCATTTTACTTCTTGTTTCAAGCAGCGTCTGAGTTTTATTGAGCAGAACAGCCGCAAGCTGACGGTACGCGTCCGGATGTCCGGAAGCGCGCGCCTCTTTGATGGCCGCGTTCACATGTTTCAAACACTCTGCATCCTTTTCGCGGCCAAACTGGTTGTTGGTGATAACCGCCTTTGCCCGGTGATACCACGACGTGTAGTAGTGGCTGGGGTGTTTCTTCAGATATGCTTTCATGGCCTTCAGCACATCATGCGCGTCCTGATAGTATTCAAGGCGGCCCAGCATGAAAGCCGTCGTTTCATACAGGCGGAGAACACATCTGTCGTCCAGATAATCAGGGCGATTAAGCATTTGCAGCATCCGATCAAGCACCGTCTCGTCTATGTCCACCGGCGCGTCCATCAGGATGCGAAACGCCAGAAGCTGACTGGCGGGAGAACCGGGCACGGCGTATCGAAGGAGCTGTTCTGATACTGAAAGCAGTTCATACAGCGCACGGTAATCTGATGGAAACTGTTTGTCCAGATCCGGCTGTTCTTCGTTGGGATTGATGATGCGGTGAAGCCTGACCAGGATGATGTCCAGCGTCTGCCGGGTTTTGTCTGTCCAAAGCCAGGTGCGGAAATATTCACGCATCAGCGGATGAAATACGATTCTCTGTGATTCCACCGCAAGCCAGCCGCAGGATTCCAGGCGGTGTATGGTTTCGATCATCGCGGACGAAGTCAGCTCCCGAAGAAGACTGACTTTGATGCCTGGCAGTTCAAGTACGGATACAATCTGGAGAAGCTGTTTTTCTGCTTCGGTGAACTGATCAATCTCTACCAGCTGATCCAGGATTTTGGTTAGCGGTGCCATAAACGCCTGCTGATCGTGGATGTAGTCTATCTTTTCTCCGGGCAAGGCGCGGAAGCCTGCCCGCTCAACCATTTCCGCCGCCTCATGAATGGTCAGATAGCTCCGGGCAATCTGACGCCCCAGCAGTTCCATGGTAAGCGTATGACCATAGACCGTGTTGGCGATGACTTCAAAATCCCGGGCGTCTTCTTCACTGCTGATCTCGGCGTGCGTATACCGCACAAACAGGCTGGCCAGGGCGTTTGGCTTCAGCTCTTCCACGCAGAGGGACGGGTACAGCCCCTCCGCCAGGGCGGCACGGGAAATGAGCAGAACGTCCCAGCCAACATTCAATAGCGACTGCAGATCGTCCAGATGCTCCGGCAGCACATTGTCTACGACCACAAGGATTCGCTGCCGGGAAACAATTTCAGTTAGCGCACGGAGTTTCCTTTCGAGATATTCCTCCAGCGGCTCATCCTTCATGCGCCGGACGGTGTTGACGTGGACAGACAGGTCATCGCAGAGCATCTCCACTGTCTTTCCCTGATCGTACAGCCAGAGCACAGCGCCGTATTCATCTCGGTGATCACGCAACCAGGCTCTGACCAGTGTGCTTTTCCCAATGCCGCCCATGCCGTAAAGGTTGAAGGTGTGCTGTCCCGGAGTATGAAGCAGCTGAAACAACGCCTCTATCTCGGTTTCACGCCCGGTAAAGAACACAGGCGACGGAATGAGCGATGAGAAAAGATAGGGTTTCGTCTCATCCGCCAGCGCAAGAATTTTTTTCAGCTGCTCAGCGGCCTCTGCCGCGTCCTGATAGCGATCCCCGTGATAGCTGGCCAGCGTCTTACGGAAAAATGCAGTCAGTTCTCGGAAAAGCGAATCCTGATAGTGCGCCTTGGAATATGCCATCTGGGAGAAGTCATACTCCGCGTTTTCTTCGCAGTCAAAGGCGGTCGGGGTTTTGTGCCACAGTGCTTCAAAGAGCACCGCACCAAGGCTGTACAGGTCAGAATGCTTGCCAATCTGGCGGAGCTTTCCTGTCTGCTGCTCAAGAGGAGCGTATCCGCGAGTATAGGATGTCCGCAAAGCAGTAGGAGCATTGCTGCGCACAGCTGCTTCCAGATCCGCCATGGCGATCATGGAATCAAAGTCAAACAGCTGCACCAGATCCAGGCTGCCTTTGATGGTCAGAATGTTCTCCGGCTTCAGATCAAGATACAGATAGCCCGCATCGTGGATGTTCTTGAGCACTTTGGCGGTACTCAGCACCAGGGCGATACAGTCATGCAGCGTTTCGATTTTCGCGTCCGCAAAGGTCTGCCCGTTCAGCCAGGTAGACACGATGTAAATTGTTCCATTCTCCTCATACAGGTTTGAGGTATTTGCGATGGTGTTGGACAGCTCTTCTGTAGCAAATAGTGTATGGTTCTTCTGATAAGCATCGGTGAGGCGTTTCTTTGCCGCTTCAAAGGCCACGCTGTCGCGGTCTTCAGCACAGAGCATTCCATCCTCACTTCTGCTGATCCGCAGGGCGTGGGGGTAGCACTCCTTGATGCGTACCAGTTTGTCGTTGCCCAGATTGTCGGTGCTGGAGGCGTCGTACACGATGCAGGTGCCGCCGCGGCCCACTTCACGGCGCACGGAATAATCTGTGTACCCGGTGCGGGTACGCAGCTTCAATATCGTACCAGGTGTCAGCGCCTTTCTTCCGTCCATGGATCTCCCTCCCTTGAATGTCCTCAAGGGCATCATACTTCATACAATCCGCAATCTGGATTTACAGGTGTTCCTCCAGCGTAGTCGCAAGCAGTTCATTCCAGATAAACCGGAACACATACAGCGGCTCATCACTCTTGGACGCAAAGAAGAAAATCCAGTCATACGGATTTCCAACATACAGTTCTGGGTATCCTGCATCCATCAGATGTTGGTTCATGCTGGTCAAACAACGATTTGCATCCTCTGGTACGGCATCATAATTTCCTTCCTTTACAGCCTTCTGTGCCCAGAAGGTATAGAAGGTCAGCAGCACCAGCCATTTCCGCACCCGCTCATAGGACACATGCTCTCCCCGGAGGATCTTGTCAATACCCTGTCTGTCCGGAAAGGAATCCTGTGCGTCCGCGGGGAGTTTTTTCAGGATTGGTCGGATGGAGCGTTCCGCTTTCAACTGTTTGACATCGTTCTTGTCCAGCTGGAGGATAGCAAGATATGCATCCCAGGGTTTCACACCAGTGTTTCCGGCACGGAGCCTGCTTTTTTCTCCGGTGGCCGCGTCATCCAGGATGGACGGCAGCTGTTCGTGCTCCCGCATCAGCAGTCCTCCCGGGCCAGCAGCCTGCTTCCACAGACGGCGAATCGTATCGTAAGCGGTCACATTACTGTCAGAGAACTTGTCGATGTTTTCGGTTAGGTAAGCGATCAGCTCATCTTTGGTCGTCAGCCCATTCAGTTCTTCAATGATGGAACCGGTATAAACGACCTCACCGCCGACGCGATTGCCCACCAGGGGCAGCCTGCTCTGGATATCCAGCACGTCCGCCCAGGTGAAACCGTTGTTCAGGCAAAAGTAGTAAATTGCTTCCTGCAGCTGATGGCAGTCAAAGCTGCGCTCTCTGGTATAAATACGCCGGAAGAACTCATCCGTCTCGCCGCCATCCAAACCAAAAGCAAAGCAAAGCTGAAACACCGTATCCCGTTTTACGGGCTGTCCGGCGAACCACTCCCGGATTTCCCTCGGCGGTGTCATGTAGGCCTTCTTGAATGCTACTTGGATAAATGCCACCTTGGCCTCAACATCGGTCAAGTCTCCGTCATACCCGCGCTCCTGGATGAACTCATCCACACCTTCTGAGAATGGCCGAAAGAGCTGCGCGACCTCGAGTAGCTCTTCGATGAAGTTGTCATCTTCGAAGGAGATGGAATCCAGGGACTGACTCAGCTGTGTGGTATAAGAATACATGGCAAACCTCATTAACGGCATGGATTTGGATTGTTTACCAAAGGCTTATATTTACCTCCGTAAACAGTATCAAATGACATCACTCATAAAATGTTGAATGAAAGAATGCTTCTTTCTTCAGTAATTCAGGCACGTATGTTGCAAGCGTTTCAAGCAAATCCAGTGCGCACTGGTGATATTCAGGGAACTGTTCTTCTCTGACCCCGCCGGTACCTGTATAAAGCCTGTCACTTGTCTCTGCTAATAGTTCTAAATCCTGCATCATGGATTTGTATTGCTCGCTATCTGTCTGGCCTTCGAACAGAACCGGAAGATACCTGATGAGATCCGGTATAATTCCAGGGTTATCCCTGTCATGAGAATTTGAGAGTGGAGCCACGTAAGCAAGGGCAGTGTACTTTTCTGCCTCAATATGGTCTCCAAGCGCGTGCACATAGTATACGAGGACAGCAAATGCTTCACACTTTCTCTCATTTTCGTTACCGTATACCTGATCTGACAGCCATGGGAACCAAGCCAGTGGTGTCTCCACTTTGGAAAATAGTTTTGTCCTGATCGTATTCTTTAATATGGTCTGCCGAACAGGCCAGTGCGCCTTCTCATCATAAGTAATGTTCCAGCCTCTATGAGTAAACATTCTGTGCGCATAATTTCCGGTGAAATCGAATTCAGAGACGGAAGCAGGAATTCCCGGAATCTTATCAGCGATCAGATTGTTAAGCTCTGTTGTCCCATCTCCGTTATACTGGTCAATTGCGAGGTAAGATGCGTCCTCCAGTCTTTTAACAATACTGCCTGTAGTAGGATGCGAATCAGAGTAATGACGATCACGAAACAGGACATATTCCAATTCCTCGTTATGTTCTGTTCTATCGTGTGCCAGTGCTGGTGAAATCATCGTAAGTAGCAACGCCAGCACAAAAAACAGGCTACCAAATCGCTTCATGATTATTTCACCCTGATGAAGTTCACGCTGTTATCCCAGACTTTGAGATAATCGTACCAGTTGTTCTTATGGCCTTCCCAAACTTTGAGGTAATCATACCATGCTCGTTTGGTCCCCTCTGTCGTGTACTCAAACGTGATAGATTTTTCTTCAAAATCCGGATTCCCAAGGATGGAAATGATTATCGTAGACTCAACGCCCCATACATGGTTCTTTGCTTCTTCGCTGGTGTAAATCGCCACAAAGGTTGACACGTCTCCTTCTGTAGCGCGCTCAATCCGATCGAGCTTCCAGTCGCTGATAGTTACTGCTTCATCAGAATCCTTTTCAGTAACCTCTACTGTGATCGTGGCGTTCTGGGATAGGATGCGGATAGGCAGTACCATAGAAGTGCCGCCGAATTCGATATCTGCAGGTTCCATTTCAGGCTTGCTGGCTGTGTCGAACCAGTACAGATCATCGAGGCTCTCATTTAGGAACAGTTGGGCACCATTGGGGTGCAGGATGGCATCAACCCTGGCTTTATCGCTGTTGGAGATTTCCAATTCAGCGGCAATGCCGAAGAGAAGGTCGCAATTCAGATGGAGCGGCTCGGAAATGGGAGCAAATTCCTTCTTGCGGTTTTCTTTCACCATTTTGTTGTAATTATTTATCTGATCTTTCTCGCTATTGGTCGCTCCTTTAGGCACGGGGGTATCCTTCACGGCTGCGAGGAAAGTGGCATTCATGGTTTTCTGCTCTTTAACCAGATAGTTTACATTATCAAGAACGATATCGTAGGCTTTCTGCAGATAGTCCTTGTTTTGTTTTTTTCCGTAAATGCTGACATATGTCTGGGCTGCAAAGTAGCGGAGCGCCCAGTCTTTGTTCTGCGTGTTCGCTACAATGGCATCCGCCCACTTGGTTGCATGCTCAACGTATTCTTCTTCACCGTACACCTGCTCTGCAGACGCAATGGCAAGGGGCAGCACCTTTGCATACTCATAATCCCAGCGGAACAAGCGCGTTCCCATAGCTTCGTAGGTTTCAATCGCATCAATGCAGTTCTTGAATTCGCCGTTGCTGTAATAGGCGTCAGCGAGAATCAGCCAGTATCCGCCATACAACTGATAGATGCCCTGATTGGATTCAAGAAAACGAATGCGGGCAACAACATTATCGGTGTTTTTCCATTCCACCAGTTCGCTTACAGTTTCCTCTGTCAAAGAAAGTTCACCAGGAAGGCCATAGTCATTCACCATCTTGACCATGTAGCTGAATGCGCCTTTACGACTTTCATGAAGAGCAGCAGCTTCTTCATCATCCAGCGCCCATCCGTCTTTCAAATACTGCAGATCTGCTTCAGCAGTGAAGGCAGTATAACTGGTATAGGAGTCAACGGCCATATAGACCACAGAAGCAATCAGTCTTGCGGGGGTTAAGGAATGGACTGAACTCAAAAGTCCCATTGGATTCGGAATAGCGGCGCGGATAGCCTGAGCTTGATTTTGTTCATAGATGTATTGCAGGCGATCTCTCTTGACATTGACCATGCGATAGTTTTCCATCGTATCCAGCAAACCGGTCATCTGACTGAGTGTCCTGCTGTCAACCGCATTGGGATAAGTGTTGTTAACCAAAGAAGCATATGCCTGCTCCATGAACAGCCGACTGTTTTTCGCGGCATTGGTCTCCTGTGTAAGAACAGTCATATAATTCAGCATAGCGATCGCGTTCTGCTGTTCTGCGGTTAATGTAGTGCTTTCCGCCTGCACTTGGGTAATGGTCATCCCCAAGATGAGACAGAGTGCGCAAACAAAGGATATGACTCTTCTAAAGGCTGTCATTACACTACCTCCTACTGATTATAGTTTTGGTGAATTATTCGTTGTCGGAAGAACTATCTGATACTGGTTCTTCCAAAGCCTGCACTTCCTGGTTTTCTTCTCTCTTTCCAAAGACAAACGGCGACTGAAAGCGGATTTGTGGCATCTCAATCTTGGGGAGTTCTACCTTGGGCAGTTGGATGTTGATCTGTGGTAGCTGGAAGAGAGGACGGCCTTTCTGTGCTTCGATGACGTCATCCTTCTCCCTCTGGATCTGATTGTACACTTCCGTCAGCGCCTTGTAAGACGAGATGACCTCCTCATCGGAAGCGTCTACGCCAGCACCGTACAGAACATAGAGCCTGTCTTTCGTACCGATCATGAGAGCGGAAGAACCAACATCTGTTACAGCATATGGCGTTCCACCCTGAAAATCGTATTCCGGGCTGCTTTTGAAAACATCAACCCATTGACCGCTCAGCAGCCTGATTTTCGCGGGAATCTCCCTGATAGAGGTTGTTTTCACATTTCGTCCAGACTGAAGGATTCGGTATTGCCTATCGCCGGAGATCTCTATCTTGAGAAGCTCAGTGATATGTCCAGTAATGTTTTTTCCTGATCGGCCCAAACCTCGGAGGAATCGCTCAATCGCCGCTTCCTTGTAATTTACCACATAGGAAGCAGGATCAGGCTGCTCCGGATCGGCCAGAATGATGCCATACGGTTGCTGGTGATCAAACCGAAGAACATGCTTCTGTGACGATGAGAATCGGCCAAAGATAGACTTAGTTGCACCGACCTCATGAAATACCGGGTAGAATACAGAAATGCGTTTCTGTAACTGAAGATCTGTAATCGTCTCCGGGTCAATAAAGATTCCATGGATATCTATCTTTTGTGGCATCCGACTCTTACTCCTCCCTTTAACCATTGTCATCATAACAACAAATATATATGAAAACTCTTATGCCACTGCCAGGTACAGCGCCTCTCCATCAAAGAGCACATCCGTTGCCTGGTTGCTGATGACAGCGACATTTCGTATGCTATCCACAAAAGCCTCGCTTCCAATCTGCTCCTCAGCACTGAACAGCGCGGCGACCTTTTGTGTCTTTTCATCGTTGCCCTTTAGCAGCGCCTCGCTATTGTCCTGAAGCCATTCATCGACAGGCCCCTGCGCCAGGAAGGGAACTGAGCCGATGAATTTTCCGAGCGCTTTGCCTGCGTTGCCAATTCCAGCCATCACTTTCGTCTCCACAGACTCCGAGGAGTACTTCTTTATCATATCGCGGCATTCTGAAAATTGGATTTGGTAGTGCAGGTTGTACTCCTGTACCTTAGCCGCAACCTGATCCAAATAAGCCTGCCTGAAATTGCCGAGCAGCATCACCTCAAGGAAAGAGGAAAAGGAGAACAGGTATAGTGCCATACGATACTGGCTGAACAACTTGCCCAAGTCTGTGATAGCGACGCTTACCGCCTGATCCAAATGGATGGCAGGCATCTTATTAATCGCTGCTGCAAGCTGCTCCTGGTAGAAGATGATGTTCTTCTCAGCGGTTTGTTTGATATCAAGAACCTTCATGTGGTGATTCTGAAGGAATTGGGGATTATCCCAATTATGCTTATAGCTTTCCAGAATATCCGACAAAATGTTAAGGTTAGCCTGCTGCTCAGCTTGTTTGTCTTGCTCCAGGTAGCCCAGGATTCTCTGCTGCGTTTCCTGAATACTGTCCAGTTTCTTGTTGATTTCCATCATAATTGCGGCCATTGCGGCCTGGGCTGCCAGAGTAGCAGGATCAACAGCCGCCAGTCTGGCTTGTGCAAAACCGCCGCCATCTTTCAGAATGCCGCCGAGTGCCATGCCTCCTTTGTCAATAGCCAGATTACCCTTAACCCCAGCAGGAAACACAACACGCACCAAGCTTCCATTACCAATCTGATTTCCCGTCACAAGCGCTTTCAGCGTCGGTGCAAGCTGCATAAGGGATCCTCCTGCCAGGGCTGCCTCAGTATATGGAATTCGAAGAGCCTTGCTGAGTCCACATTCACGTTCTGCAATAGCTCTTGAAATAATAGACGGTGAAACCTCATGGTTGGTAGGCTGTATCGCCAACTCATTTTCAGGCTTGCTTTCACTTGATCTACTAAGTAATTTATCAAACAGCCCCATCTTTTCTATCCTCCAAAGAAGTTCTTTCTACTGCCATTAACTCAGCATTTACATGCTCCACAAAATCATAAAGAAACCAAGGGTTTTCACGGTCCCACCGGTCATTCCAGCAAAGCTATGAAGGCCCTTGATTCTTAATGCAGTTGTCATTGTGCGTGTGTGGTGCCGAGGAAACTTCCCCCCTGTGCACCGTCGACCGGCAAAAAATTAAAATGTGGTCGAATAATTAAAAGGTGCGAGAATAATTAAATTGTGCGGCAAATCGTTAAAAGATGCAGTCTTACATACTGGAATTTTACTGCGTCAGCCTGTCAATTGCTTCTTCTTGTGTCCCGACAAAAAACACGTTCTTGCCTTTGTTGCTCTCATAAATAAAGTCATGGAGCGGCTTGCTCGTGTAATGGGAATAATCCCCATAGATGGCAATACGCCCTCCGTAATTGATGTACTTCTGCAAGATTTCTCCAGCCAGACCGCTGCTAAGAATAAAGAAATCCTCAGCGACCAACTTTTTGCTTATAGCAATGTTTTTTGTTCCAATATCATACTTTGCCGTCATCAATACATCCAAAGCGGATTGAGCATCAGTTATTACGGTATCATCGCCACTAATGATGGCACAAATTATCCCGTTTTTCTCGATCTTTGTTATTGTCATATTGATCCTCCCAACATATCCAGAGTTGTATTCTATTCCCTCACAGCCAGATGCAGCGTCCCGGCAAACATAATGATGCCAAAGATGAAGTACAACGGCACAGCAGATGCGATCCCGAGATGAACCGGTGCCGCTAAGCTGAATCCGTACATCACGGTCCAGTAGATCAGCACGGGTACTTCCCGGTTCTTTGAGGAAGAGATGCTGATTCCTGTGCTGATACAGCGACGGATGATCATCCCCAGTATGCAAAGTGAAATGTTCCATCATCCCAGCGTATCTGGAGAACTGCAGTGCTACACACAACAGCCCCAAAAGACATATCCCGGATGTTTGCTACTCCAGCTGGTCATATTTAGCTGCGCTTCCCTTTGCCTTTTCCACGGGATACTTTGCCTCATTCTTGTCCATCTTTTTCATGACAATCTCGTCCACATCGAGATTCAGCTTATCCAGCATGTTCTGGCAATAGACGACCACATCCGCAAGCTCTTCCTTCACGTGTTCAAGATCATACACATCATCACTCCACTGGAAGCACTCAAGCAGTTCATTTGCTTCAATGGAAATCGACTTCGCCAGATTTGCCGGGGTATGAAACTGATCCCAGTCCCGATCCTCCGTAAACGCCCGAATCCTCCGTATCGTTTCTTCTCGCATTTTCCCATCTTCCTTTCTCACTTTTCTGTCCCGCGTTATGGTTCAGGCAAGCGTCCATCCATGATCTCCATGGTAGATCATCTGTTTTGTCATTCCGCCATCAATGCAGATGTTTTCCCCGGTGATGAATCCTGCCTTATCCGAGCAGAGAAACATCACCATCTCAGCGATATCCTTCGGCGTCCCGACACGCCCCACAGGTTGCTGGATCGCATCCACTCCCTCAATGGCTTCCTCTGTCGTATTGATCCATCCTGGCGAAATGCTGTTTACCCGTGCTTTCCCTGCAAGGCTGATGGCCATCGCATGGGTAAGCGCATGGATCCCGCCCTTTGCCGCCGTATAGCTTTCCGTCTGAGGCTGACTCATCCGGTCTCTGGAGGAGGAAATATTGACGATGGAGGCATCCTCAGAGAGATAGGACATCAGGAGCTTTGTGAGATAGAACGCAGAGGCCACGCCGACCCGCATTGCCTCATTGAATTCCTCCCAGGTGCACTCCGCGATTCCCTTCATTGCAGGCGGCGCATTGTTGATGATGTAATCCACATGCCCCGCTTTCCCGATCACCTCATTTGCAAAGCGTTCCAGAGTTTCCTTATCCCCGACAAACCAGTCCCCGGGTGTCTTGTCGATGATATACGTCTGGATATTCCGCGCCTCAAATGCCTCGCGAATGGCTTTCCCGATGCCATGGGCTCCGCCGGTAATCACCGCTACCTTTGTCTGTTCGTTCATCTCCGTCTCCTTTTCCCGCTCATGCTCCGGATTCGGACTCAAGATAGCGAACCTCTTTTCCGGTAGCCTTTGCATACTCAATCTCAGAACGTGTACTGCTTCCGATGTATCCTCCGACATTCAGAACATAGATTTCATCGGCCATATCAATTTTGCGCTTATGCATGTCATCCAGCATTTCCTTGGTTGCCGTCAGTGTTCCCTCATCCATCTGTTCCCACACTTCATTGTCACCGGAATGGCCAAACAGACCGACGCTGATCACAATGTATCCCTCAAGTGTCAGACGCTTTTGTGCCTCAAGAAATGCCTCCTTGAATCGGGTGCTCCCGCAAAGCGTAACCACCTTATACTTTCCAACCATTCTGTCCCCCGTTTACAATCGCCTGCATACTACCATCCAACAGGGCATATATCCTAAGACTGTTCTTCGCCTTGCGTCGAAGAACGGTCTTTGATTTCTGTGTTTGTCCCAAATTGCCTTTGCAGCCATTTCCTGTGCAATCTGTCATATTGCAGTTTGTCGTCCTGCTCACCCGGCAAGATTACAGTGGCATGCCTTTTCTTATCTCTTTCGCGCATGGAATCCCATATGCACTTTCGGCACTCTCCACCGCCCGGCCAATGGCCAGCATCATGACCTCTGCTGAAAGGGAGCCCGCAAGATCCAGACTGCAGGATTCCTCACCGAGGGAAACAGCATAGATGCTGTCTCCGTCCATGGAGGTATGAACCGGCCGAATGGCTCTGGCATAACCGTTATGGGCCATCCCTGCCATTTTGCAAAGCTGCGTTTTCGTGAACCTGGCATTTGTGAGGATGATGCCAATGGTGGTGTTCATTCCAGCCTGAGGGATCACGGACTCTGCCATCGTGGCAAGAACGCTGTCAAATCCATCCCCAGCGAGATTCCGCTGGCCGGCCAGAACACGGCCCTCGGCGTCATAGATATTTCCCAGTGCGTTGACCACAACCACCGCACCGATTTTGATCTTCCCGAGTGCAATTGCATAGCTGCCAATCCCACTCTTTGTACAAAATGACATGCCGCGTCCTTTTCCTACAGTCGCCCCTGTTCCGGCACCATAGTTTCCATCCCTGTAGTTTCCGCTTTCGGAGGCCTTGGCCGCTGCATATCCCATGGCGATGTCCGGGCGAACATGCCCATCCCCTACGGTGAGATCAAAGATGTCCGACTGGCAGACTAATGGCACAATCCCATCACCCACCGGCAGGCCGATTCCATTCTCCTCAAGGTACTGCATGACTCCGCCTGCGGCACTGAGGCCATATGCGCTTCCTCCCGAGAGAAGCACGGCATGAATGGTCTCTGCTGCCGCCAGAGGCTTCAGCAGTTCGGACTCCCGTGATGCCGGTCCGCCTCCGCGGACATCCAGTCCCGCCGCCATGCCATGATCTGCAATAAAGACCGTACAGCCGGTCCCGGCTTCCCGGTTCTCTGCCTGTCCGATCCGAATGCCTTCAATCTCGGTAATCGGAATCTCTTTAATGCCTTTAATATCTCTGAGCATTGCTCTGCTCCCTTTCTCTGTTTTGCTTACTCCAGGCAGTCAAGAGGAATGAATCCGCAAAGCGGATTGTCCTTCCAAACCTCCACATATGCCCAGTTGATATGATCATAGTACTGAGCAAAAACGGTAACGGAATCCCCGGCCGAAAGCTCGGCAAGAGAGAAGGAACGATTCTTGGGGTCATCCGTCAGGGTGCACGCACGGCTCACGCGTCCGGAGCGGCTTGCAAGCTCCAGCTGATTGCCGCGAAGGCGATACTGAAGCTTTGACTTGTCAATCCAGCCTACACGAAAACCGCTGCCGCTCTTCTTGTACATGATGAGTGCCCAGT
>JAFUZM010000314.1 GCA_017476605.1 Clostridia bacterium | reverse complement strand
GCCCTCTAATCCCCATCCCATGTTCCCCTTTGGGTGACGATGCAGAGTGCTTTTCTTTGTCTCAGGATATGCGCGAATGGTGTCGTTTGATCTGCAGCAGATAAGAAATAAGCTGGTATAAAGCAAGCATTGTCCAAGAGCCTCTTTAGAGAGCCGTAAGCGGTAACCAGAAAACGGGCGGATATGAAAATTTTTTTCGCAAAGCTCTTGATTTCAGGTGTTCAAAGTGATATCATCTCTAACCGGCATATCCTTGCTCTGCACATTTGAGGATGCAGAGCCAAAGTCCAAAAGGAGGTGAAACAGCATCATGAACAACTATGAGATCATCTACATCATTGATGCCGCTGTCGAAGAATCTGCCCGTGCGGAGTTGATCGAAAAGGTCAATGGCATTATCACGGCCAACAAGGGTGAGATTGTCAAGGTAGACGAGTGGGGCAAGCGCCGTCTTGCTTACGCAATCGACTACAAGACAGAGGGTTACTACGTGTACGTCGCTTTCAATGCCGAAGCCGACCTGCCGAAAGAGCTCTCCCGTAATCTCAGCAACAATGAAAGCGTCATCCGCTCTCAGATCGTCAAGCTGCTCGAAAAGAAGCACAGCGTAAAGCCGCGCCCTGTTCGCGCCGCAGCACCGGTCGAAGAGACGTTCGAAGCAGAGGCTCCTGTTGAGGCTGCCGTCGAAGAGACTGCAGTTGTCGAAGAAGCGCCTGCCGAAGCTCCTGTTGAGGAGTAATCCATTTTCCCCGAGACGAGTATTTTCTATGATGAATGAGGCAATTATATGAATAAAGTATTCTTAATTGGTAATCTTACCAGAGATCCGGAATCCCGCGTTACGACCTCTGACATTCCTGTCTGTAACTTCAGTATTGCAGTCAATCGTCGCCGTCGCAGTCAAGATGGTGCTCAGGAGACGGATTTCTTTAACATCGTTACCTGGCGTCAGCTGGCTGAAAACTGCGGAAAATATCTGGCCAAAGGACGGAAAGTTGCCGTCAGCGGAACCATCCAGACCCGGACCTATGAAGCTCAGGACGGAACAAAGCGCAATGCGTTTGATATCGTTGCTGATGAGGTAGAATTCCTCTCATCGCAGAATTCCACTGCGTCCTCGGGCGATTATCATCCTGCTCCTGCCCCACAGCAGGCCGCCCCGGTTGTCAATTCTGCCTACTCACCTGCTGAGAGCGGATTTACTCCGGTTGAAAACATGGATGATGATGAGCTTCCATTCTAAAAACAAGCTGAGATTTGGCCGCATGGCCTGAAAGGAGAAACCCATGTCTGAAGATCGTCAGGCACGTCATCCCCGCGGTGCACGCAAGCCCCGCAGGAAAGTCTGTGCCTTCTGTGTCGATAAGATTGAATATATCGACTACAAGGACTTCCGGGACATCAACTCCCGGATGCGTCGGAACATCAGCGAGCGCGGCAAGATCTTACCCCGCCGCATGACTGGCACCTGTGCAAAGCATCAGCGCCAGCTGTCTGAGGCGATCAAGCGCGCACGCGCCATCGCGATCCTTCCGTATAGCGCCGATTGATTTCCTATCCCTCTCTCCCTGGAGAGAGGGTTTTTTCATTGGTTTTGAAAAATTATTCAGGCAACATGAATAATTTTTCAAAAAGCTCTTGACAGTCTATCTGCTCCACCGTATAATCACTTTCGATTTCTGCTCCTCTGACGAGCAGCCTGGTCTTTCGGTATAGTGACTTTTGTCAGTGCTCGTTCCCTGATGAACTGTTTGCTGCGCAAACGGGCCAGGTGCTCATACAGGAAGCAGAGAAATACATGGAGGATACAATAATGAAGAAACTTCTTGCAGTTCTTGTATGCCTGATGATGGTTTTTGCATCTATGGCTGCAATGGCAGATGAGTCCCCACTCACTGTTGCCATCTCAAGTGCATTCACAACCCTCGACCCCGCACTCAATACTGAGGTCGTCAACAACTATGTGCTCTCTCACATCTATGCAGGTCTGTTCAAGCCCGACGAGGGAAACAACCCCACCAACGTGCTCTGCGACAGCTATACGGTCAGTGAGGACGGCCTCACCTATACCTTTAAGCTTGTCGAGGGTGCCACCTGGTCAGATGGCGTTGCCATTACCGCCAATGACTTTGTCTACTCCTATCTGCGTGCCCTGTCCTACGGCGCCGACAATGCCTGGGCGATCAACGACATGATCACCTACATTGAGGGTGCAAAGGAATACAGCGAGCACGCGCTTGAGGTTGGCGAGTCCTTTGACTGCACCGTCGAGGATGCCAGCAGCGTTGGCATCAAGGCTCTGGATGATTACACCCTTGAAATCAAGCTGCACACGCCGCTGCCGTACCTGACCAAGCTCATGGGCTCCAATGTCTGGATCCCGGTCCGTCAGGATTTTGCTCCGCAGCATGAATCCCTCTGGGCATTTGAGCCCGGCTATCCGACCTCCGGTCCCTATACTCTGGTCAGCGTCAACGAGAACGAGGGCGCAGAGCTTGTGAAGTCTGAGACCTATTTCAAGGCCGACGAAGTCAAGCTTGGTGCCATCTCCTACGTCGTCATGCCGGATCCGTCCTCTCAGGCCTTTGCCTATCAGACAGGCGAAATTGATATCGCCATGGCCGTCAGCCCTGAAACCGCACTGACCTATGCAGAGACCGAGAATCTCTGGCTCATGCCCCAGTGCTCCAACTACTTCCTGGCCATCAACTCCGGTTCCACCGGTCCTGAATGGGCCCAGAACGTAAACCTCCGTCGTGCCGTAGCGCTTGCCATTGATAAGGATACCCTGGTTGAGCTCCTTGGCGGCGCCATGCTCTATCCGCCGCTCAATGGATATGTTCCCACCGGCGTTTCCGGCATCGCAGATGACTTCCGTGCCGAGGGCGATGCGGACGGTTATACCGTTAAATACGATCCCGAGCAGGCAAAGGCCCTTCTGGCTGAGGCCGGATATGACGCCAGCAACCCGCTCAAGATCACCTACAAGTATTCTAACAACAGCATCCATGGCGACGTTGCCACCGCTCTTCAGGCCATGTGGGCGGCCGTCGGCATTGATGCCACCTTCGAGGCTGTTGAAGCCGGCGTCTTCTATGATCAGCTGGATGCAGGCGATTTCGAAATCTCCCGTTACGGCTATGTTGCCTCCGACGATGCCAAGCAGTATCTGGATCTCTGGACCACCAGCATCCAGGTTGTCGCCGCTGTCGATGATCCGGTCTTTGACCAGATGATCATTGATGCCGGAAAGCTCGTGGATCCTGCTGAGTACTATGCAGCGCTCCATGCCGCTGAGGATTATCTCGTTGAGGAGAACGTTTACGTCATCCCGCTGTTCAACTACACAACCCCGGTTCTGGTACAGTCCGGCATCACCGGTTACCGTTCTCTGGGCGGCACCGTAAACTTCAACCTGGTGGAGAAGAACTAATCCATCTCCCCTATCTCCTATCCCATTCATCCGGGGAGCCAATGCTCCCCGGATTTCGCTGTTCATAGAAAGACATCATTGCACATTCAGGAGCTATTATGAAAAAGATTACGATTGATTCCCTCATGGACATTCGCTTTATGAGTCAGCCCAAGTTCAGTCCGAATGGAAGCTATATCGCTTATGTCACAAGCAAACAGAACAAGGAAAAAAACACCTATGAATCCTTTATTCATATCCTTAAGCCTTATAAGAACTGGGAAAAACAGCTGACCTTCACCGGAAAGGAATCAAGCTATATCTGGGAGGATGATCATACCCTGCTTTTTGCCTCAGAGCGCAGTGAGGAGGATAAGGCAAAAAAGACAGAGGAAAAAACCTGCTTCTACAGGCTTGATGTTGAAGGCGGCGAAGCGCAGAAGGTCATGACCTTTGATAAGACGGTCACTGACATTCTTAAGTGCGGCAAGGGATATCTGCTGACGGTCCGTGAGAACCTGAACCGTCTCTCTTCGGATGTCGCCTCCGACATTCGCGAGGAAGAGCTTGATTATCATGTCGTTGAGGAAATTCCCTTCTGGGCCAACGGGCAGGGCTATGTCTCCCGTCTGCGCTCGGCACTGTACCTCTTTGACCCGGAAGCAAATTCCCTCAAAAAAATCACCCCGACCTTCTTCGATGTGGAAAGCGTGGATATAAATGACACCTCCATCCTGTATACCGGTGTCTGCTATCAGGACGTGAGGCCAGAGTATGGCCAGGCCTGCCTGTATGATCTTGAAACCGGGGAAATGAAATCACTCCTGCCGGAAAACACCTACAGCGTCGGCCCCTCGGTTTTCCTTGAGGACAGCGTCGTTTTGCCCCTTTCCACAATGAAGGAATACGGAAACGGGCAGAATCGTGACCTGTATCGCTACTACATCAAAACCGGCCTGCTCGACCTGGTCGCAAAGCTGAACGTCTCTATTGGCCCCAATGTGCTTTCAGACTGCGTATATGGCTCCGGCAAGAGCATTGTGTCCTCTGGGTACAGGGTGATTTTCATTACTCAGCATGAGTATCACTCCGACATTATGGAACTCACAAGCGACAATATACTCACCACGGCCCATTCCTTTGAGGGAAGCATTTCAGCCATTGACGTGGCACTTGACTATTTGTGCTTTGTTGGTCAGGCCCCCAATCGCACCTCAGATCTTTACTGCGGTCCCAATGAAGAGATAGAGAAACTCACGGACATCAACCGGGACTTCTTTGAAACCCATCAGGTGGCTGAGGCCAAATCGGTCGCCTTTGAGCATGATGGCCACCGAATCGACGGCTGGGTACTGGAGCCGGAAACCCTTGAGGGCGCCCCTGCCGTGCTGGAAATTCACGGCGGCCCGCGCTGCACCTATGGAACCGTGTTTTTCCATGAGATGCAGGCTCTGGTATCGGAGGGATATCTGGTCTTCTTCTGCAATCCAAGAGGCAGTGATGGATATGGTGAGGAGTTTGCCGACATCCGCGGAAAATACGGGGATGTGGACTACAAGGACCTCATGGCCTTTACCGATCATGTTCTTTCCCTGTATCCCATGATTGACAAACAGCATATCGGCGTTGCCGGCGGATCCTACGGCGGGTTCATGTGCAACTGGATTGAGGGACATACGGATCGGTTTGCCGCCATCTGTTCCCAGCGTTCCGTCTCCAACTGGGTGTCGGACTTCGGCGTCAGCGAAATCGGCGTCTCCTTCGACTCCAATGAGATGGCTGCAACGCCATGGGACGGCATGGAGCGGATGTGGGATCAGTCGCCGCTCAAGTATGCACACAATGCCAGGACGCCAATTCTGTTCATCCATTCCCTCTGTGACTATAACTGTCCGGTCGATCAGGGTGCACAGATGTTTACAGCCATGAAATACTTCTCCGTCCCGACCCGGATGTGCCTGTTCGAGGGGGAAAACCACTCCCTGTCCCGCTCCGGCAAACCAAAGCACCGGCTTCGTCGGCTGAGGGAAATCATGAACTGGTTCAATCAATATCTAAAAGTGGAAAATAGGTGATCCTGTGGGTAAATATATCATCAAGCGTCTCCTGATTGGCATTGTGACGCTGTTTGCACTGATGACCATCACGTTTTTCCTGATGCACATCATCCCCGGCTCGCCCTTTGCCGGAGAAACCAGCAAACTGCCGGCTGCCGTCAAGGAAAAGCTCATCGAAAAGTATGGTCTCAATCAGCCCCTGACCGTCCAGTTCCTGACCTATCTCAAAAACGTCATGACCGGGGACTTCGGCACTTCCCTCAACCGAAAGGGAAAAGCGGTGGTGGACATCATCATGGGCGGTATCGGACCGACCGCAGCCCTTGGCTTTGTGGCCTTTGTGATCGCCATGGTCGTCGGCATCGCCCTTGGTACCGCTGCCGCATTTTCGAAGCAGAAATGGGTGGGCGGTCTGGTCGCCTTCATTGCCACCATCGGCGTATCGCTCCCGAGCTTTCTTCTGGCGCTGCTCATGATGCTGCTCTTTGGCGTCATCCTCCGGTGGCTGCCCATTGTGGGCCTTTCCACCTGGCGCCACTTCATCATGCCGAGCATTGCTCTGGCGCTTTCCCCCATCGCCATGATCGCCCGTCTGGTTCGCACCAGTCTTGAGGAAGTCATGCGTCAGGATTACATGATTCTGGCCCGCAGCAAGGGAACGCCCGAGCTTAAGGTCATATTGCGCCATGCGCTCAAGAACGCACTGGTCCCGGTCATCACCTATGCCGGGCCACTGATCGCCACCCTCCTGACCGGCTCCTTTGTCATCGAGACCCTCTTTTCCGTCCCGGGCATCGGCGCGGAGTTTGTGAACAGCGTCTCAAACCGCGACTATACCCTCATCATGGCACTGACCATCTTTTATGGTTCCTTTATCATCATTGCCAACATCATCACTGACCTGATTACAGCCGCCATGGATCCCCGGATCCGGCTGAGCTAGAAAGGACGTATTCATGAATATTCCGGAAAACGCAGCGACGCTACCTATCCATGAGCTGCCGGATGATCTGTTTGCGCCGCTTCCTGAAAGCGAAAAGGACAGTGAATTTGTAGCCATGGAGAGCAAGACCTATTTTGCGGATGCCTGGTCACGGTTCCGTAAAAACAAGCTGGCCATCACCAGTCTGGTCTTTATCGCGCTCATGATCCTGGCGGCTATTTTTATTCCCATGCTCTCCCCCTATACCTATGACGGTCAGGACCTCATGGCCCGCAACCAGGGCTCCAGTCTTGCTCATCCCTTTGGCACGGACAAGTTCGGCCGTGACATTCTGGTCCGCGTCATGTACGGTGCCCGGATCTCCCTGTCCGTCGGCTTTGCCGCCGCACTGCTCAATCTCATCATCGGGGTCGTCTATGGCGGCATCTGCGGCTATATCGGCGGACGTGTGGATCTCATCCTCATGCGCATCGTGGACATCCTCTATTCGGTGCCCACCCTCCTGTATGTCATTCTCATCATGCTGGTGTTTGGCTCCAATATCTTCTCGGTCCTGCTCGCCATCTCCGTCTCAAGCTGGGTCGGCATGGCCAGGCAGGTTCGGGCACAGGTGCTCTCTCTCAAGGAGCAGGAGTTTGCGCAGGCCGCCTTTGTCATTGGTGCCAGCCGTGCCCATATTCTGTTTAAGCATCTGGTCATCAACTGCATGGGACCCATCATCGTCAACACCACCCTGATGGTTCCCTCAGCCATCTTCACCGAGGCCTTTCTGGCCTTTGTCGGCATCGGCATCAGCATTCCCATGGCCTCCTGGGGCACCATGGCCAATGATGCCCGGGCCCAGCTGATGCTCTATCCCATGCAGATGGTCTGGCCGGTTCTGGCCATCTGTCTCACCATGCTGAGTCTGCACTTCATCGGCGACGGTCTCAGCGAAGCCCTGGATCCCAGAAAGAGGTAAGTCATGAGCGAGCAAAACCTTCTCACCGTAGATCATCTTACGGTGAACTTTGATACCGATCAGGGAACGGTGTATGCTGTCCGTGACATCAGCTTTCATCTGGCTCCCGGTGAAATTCTTGGCATCGTCGGCGAATCCGGCTCCGGCAAGTCCGTCTCCATGTACGCCATCATGGGGTTGCTGGCCGAAAACGGCCACATTCTCAGTGGGGACATCACCTTTGACGGACAGAACATTTCCCCCACCAGCTGTTCCCCCAAGGCCTACAGCCGGATCATGCAGGACATAAGAGGCCGGACGCTGGCCATGATCTTCCAGGATCCCATGACCTTTCTCAATCCGGTGCTGTCCATTGAAAAGCAGCTCACTGAGCCTCTCTTAAATCACACCTCGCTCTCCCATGCCGCGGCCAGAGAAAAAGCCCTTGAGCTCCTGCGCCAGGTCGGCATCCCGGATCCGGAAAAGCGCATCACCCAGTATCCTCATGAATTCTCGGGCGGCATGCGCCAGAGAATCATCATCGCCATTGCACTGGCCAACAATCCGAAGCTGATCATTGCAGACGAGCCCACCACCGCGCTGGATGTCACCATCCAGGCACAGATTCTTGAGCTCATCCGCGAAAGCACCAAAAAGCTTGGCACCGCCACCATCATGATCACCCACGACCTTGGCGTCGTTGCCAGCATGTGCGACCGCATCAACATCATGTATGGCGGGAAAATCGTAGAGTCCGGCACCGACAAGGAAATCTTCTACAATGCACGCCATCCCTATACACGCGGTCTTCTTGGCTGCATCAACAACCCGGAGGAAGCGGATCACGACTTGACGCCCATTCCCGGCTCGCCGCCGGACCTGCTCAAGCCGCCCGCAGGCTGTCCGTTTGTGGACCGCTGCAGCGAGGCCATGCGCATCTGCAAGCTGCGCATG
>JAFUZM010000047.1 GCA_017476605.1 Clostridia bacterium | reverse complement strand
CTTTGACACCACGATGGCATCCACCAGACATCCGGGGATAATGGCGTTTCTGGGCCTTGAGGGCATATCGACGATTTTGTCTACCTGGACGATAACGATTCCATTGTGAGACTTGGCCGCCTGACAGATGGAGAGCGCATCCCCTGACATGTACATATCATCAAAGGAAATGTTTCCTCTGCGGTCCGCTGCTGTTCCCTTGATCAGGGCCACCGTGATTTTGGGCAGCTTGTAGTAAAGGAATTCCTGTCCATCCACCTCGACCACTTTCACAAAGGAGGAATCGGTGGAAATCTGATTGATGCCCGGTCCCTCCTGCCGTGGATCCACAAACAGATTGAGTCCGACCTTGGAAAGAGCGCCCGGAATGCCGCCCGCCTGTGCGCGTATGGCATGTGAGATGCAGCCAAGAGGCAGATTATAGGCTTCAAACCGGTTCTCCATGATGATCTTTTTGGTCGATGGCATGGCGCCAAAGTGCCCGCAGATCAGGCGGTCAACCGCTCCCTCACGGATATACCCCTCCGCATTTCTGTTTTCATCCCATACGCCAAACCCGGCGCTGGATACAATGGTCAGGTGCTTTGGCGAATGGGTCCTCTGATAGCGCTCATATAATGCCTCGTGAAGCGCAACCGGGTTCTCAATGCCGACAAATGAATTCACACAGATGCAGTCGCCATCCCGGATCAGGCTGATGGCCTCCTCCGGACTCATGATTCGATACATGGACTTTCTCCCTAACGTTCAGAAAAGATCGGAAAAGAGTGGATCGCTGCCCATGCATCGTCCGCTCCCAATTGAAAATGCGTAAAAGTGAGAGCATTATATCATGATCCTTTTTCCTTGGCAAACCCATAATTCTGTAAATTTTTCCCGGCTGGATTCCGTGCATTCTCTTGACTTGACACCCGTTTCCCTCTACAATGCATATCGTTGGCACAAGTGCTGACATGTAGTCCCTAAGGAGCCAGGCCCATCGCATATGCGATGGTTCTCTCAGACGCAGGTTCCTGACAGAAGCCTGGCAACTCATCATACCCAGATACCTGCAAAGGAGGCCCTATTCATGTCAAGATATGATATTGCAATCATCGGAACCGGTCCCGGCGGTGTATCCGCTGCAATCACAGCGAAAATTCGCAACAAGAGCATTCTGCTCATCGGCAGCCGCGATCTGAGTGCTAAAATGGTAAAGGCACACAGCATTTCCAATTATCCGGGATTCCCCGCTGTTCCCGGCAAAGATTTGGCTGCAGCATTTTCCCGTCATCTTGAGTCCATGGAAATCGAAATTACCGAGGACCGCATCGCAAGCATCTATGCCATGGGCGATTACTTTGCCCTGCAGGGTAAGGATATCTATGAGGCAACAACCGTGATTCTTGCCTCCGGTGTCGTCAACGGCAAACCGCTCCCCGGTGAGAATGAACTGCTTGGCCGCGGCGTCAGTTACTGTGCAACCTGTGATGCGCCTCTGTATCGCAAAAAGAGCGCTGCCGTGATCGGCTACAGCGCATCCGAGGAAGCAGAAGCCCGTTTCCTCGCAGAGGTCTGCAGTGAGGTCCTCTATTTCCCGATGTATAAGGGAGATCTCGCTCTGCCAGAATCCGTAAAGGTCATCCGTGAGGTTCCGGTCGGCATCGAAAACAAAGACGGCAAGCGTCAGGTTGTGACCAAGGAAAACAGTTACCCGGTCGACGGCGTCTTTGTTTTGAGAGAGAGCATTTCCCCCGGCCAGCTGGTCCCCGGACTTGAGCTGGATGGAAACTTCATTGCCGTAAAGCGTGACATGTCCACCAATATCCCCGGCTGCTTCGCCTGCGGCGATGTCACCGGTCAACCCTTCCAGTATATCAAGGCAGCCGGTGAGGGCAACGTTGCCGCGCTCTCTGCCGTCGCTTATCTCGACAAGAAATAAGCTCAGTTTCCCCCTCAGACATTGAGAGCTTCAACATCGTTTTTCCATAAAGGAGGCGGTCCCATGCCATTTTGTACCAATTGCGGAACCCAGGTCCTTGATACCGATAATTTCTGTCCAAAATGCGGGAACAATCTGCGTCAGTCAACCCCTGCACAGCCTGCCGAACCGGCTGCTCCCGTTCTGCCTGCGGATGCGATTTATCGCATCGTCATTGCAGACAAGACCTGCACCAAAGCGCTTGCCAAAGAGGTGATCCGTGACCTTCTTGGTTACACGTCCACCGTGGCCACTGCTTTGGTCGATGCCATTCCGGTGGAAGTTGCACGCAATCTGACCCCTGAGCAGGCCATCTATGTTTCTCAGGTCCTGACGGACTATGGGATGGATGTTGCCATCTGCGACAGTACCCGTTATGTGAACATGGGATCTCTTGCGCCACTCTCCATCTTTTCAGTTGCCGGTCTCCTTTTAACGGATGCCGCCGATATACTTGGCACCCTTTCGGAAATCAATCAGGTCGATCGCATCTCTCTTTGGACAAATGCCAACGTGAAAGCCAACCTGTTTAAACCGGGTGCTCGGCATACCCCTCCTCCAAAAAACACATGGGCGTCCGTTTTCGGCTCCCGCTCCTCAGCTGCGCCGAAGCATCATACGCCGATTCCACAGCCAAAGCATGCACCCATTCCGGAACCAAGGCAGGCGTCGGCCCCTGAGCCCAGACATCATGCACCGATTCCGCAGCCGCAGCATACGCCCATTCCGGAACCAAGGCAGGCATCTACCCCTGAGCCCAGGCATCATGCACCGATTCCACAGCCAAAGCACGCCGATATTTCTGAGCCAAAGCACACTCCTATTCCTGAACCAAAGCATGTAGCTTCTTCTGAACCAAAGCATGCTCCTATTCCGGAATCAAAGCGTGCCGCTTCTCCGGCACCAAAGCACGCGCCCATCCCGGAGTCGAAACATGCTCCAATTCCGCAGCCAAAACATGCAGCCGTTCCCGAGCCAAAGCAAACCACTCAAAAGGCTGCAGGACATACCGCAGTCCCCGGTTCATCCGGCAAGCCGGCTGTTCCGAAACCACCGGTAAATCCCGGACGTGCCCCAGGTGTGGGAACGCCCACCCGTCGTCATCCGTAACGGGTCTGTCCTTTAAGAGAAGCCCTCTTTCGTGCTTCTCCCAGCTCTACGAAAGATATCAAGCGAGCGTTTCGCTGCTCTGAATGCGATTTTAGCAGGAGCAGGTGAATGCCTGCTCCTGATTTTTACATATTGGTCACCGGATAATCCGCGTCCGTTTTTCTGATCACTTCGAGGTTTGCTATTCCTGTCTTCACAATTGTCCGGTGCATGCGATTCACATTCCTCTTGAAGCGGGCAGCACGCAATTCCGAAATGAACACATTAAAGTAAACGATCTGATCAGTGCAAATGGATAAGGATAAAAACACCAGCAGAAGCCATGCCCTTCGCATATGCGGCGGCATGGTGTCTGCTGTTTTTTCTGTCTCAGCGAAAAAAATTAAAATAAGGGTATTGACATATTGTCATCCCCATGGTAGAGTATGGTCAGTAAACCGCTGAAGGAAGAGGAGTAGACAGTTTTCCCCTGTTTCAGAGAGCCACTGGTGCTGAAAAGTGGTACAGGTATTCTGTTGAATGGGCTTCCTGAGGGCTCTGTCAACGGGTTCTCCCCCTATTAGACAGAGACGGGACGCAGACCCGTTATCCAGCTGCACCGTATGTTAGTACGGGATAAGCGGGCCTTATGGCCAATATGAGTGGCACCACGGAAGATTTTCCGCCTCATGTTCTCACCGAGAATGTGGGGCGTTTATTTTTTGAGACCTCATGAACGCTTACCCGTATACTTCCCCATTCTTTATTATATTTTTGGAGGTATACCATGAAACGCACACTTACTGCTGTCCTCGCACTCGTTCTTGTTCTCGTATGCTCACTCGCTCTTGCTGAATCCTACACAGTCGGTATTGGCCAGTTTGCCATCCATGGCTCACTTGACAACTGCCGCGACGGTTTTATTCTTGGTCTTGCCGAGGAAGGCATCGTGGAGGGTGAAAACCTGACCGTCCTTTACGAAAATGCACAGGCCGACATGGGCAATACGCAGCTGATTGCCTCTCAGTTCGCTGCCAAGTCCGTCGACCTCATGGTCGGCATTGCAACCCCCATGGCTCAGGCCTGCTATAATGCGGCTGACAACAAGATCCCGGTGATTTTCAATGCCGTTTCCGATCCGATTGCCAGCGGTTTTGTGAATGCAGACGGAACCTCCGTCGGCAATGTAACCGGTGTATCGGATGCACTGCCTGTTGCCGCGCAGCTCGCTACCATCCGCGCCATGATGCCGGAAGCCAAGAAGATCGGCATTCTCTTTACCACCTCTGAGACCAACTCCATTTCTACCATCGAGACCTACAAAGCATTGGCTCCGGATTATGGATTTGAGATTGAGGAAATGGGCATTGCGACCTCGGACAACATCCCCATGGCGCTGGATGCCCTGCTTCCCAAGGTTGATTGCCTCTCCAATCTGACCGACAATACCGTTGTGCAGGCGCTTGCACTGGTTCTTGACAAGGCAAACGCTGCCGGAAAGCCCGTTTTCGGATCTGAAATTGAGCAGGTCAAGATCGGCTGCATCGCAGCAGAAGGCCTTGACTACGTGCAGCTTGGAAAACAGTGCGGTTACATGGCTGCCAAGATTCTGAAGGGCGAAGCCACTGCCCAGGAAATCCCGTATGAGATCATCACGGAGCCCAGCCTTTATGTAAACGAAAGCGTTCTTGCCAGCTTCGGTATCACACTGGGTGAGGATCTGGCCGCTCGTGCCACTGCTGTTGAGTAAACTCAAATCGTTCGTTCAGGCCCATCGGGGAGCAGCTCCGGCTGCCCCTGATTTTTTCGCAATTGGAGGCGTTGTCCATGGCCCAGGTAATTGGAGTTCTGGAACAGGGATTCATTTATGCCATTCTGGCTCTTGGCGTTTATATCACGTTCCGCATTCTTGATTTTCCGGATATGTCCGTTGATTCTACATTCCCTCTCGGTGCTGCCATCACCGCGCTTATGATTTCGAACGGCATGCACCCCCTGCTTACACTGCCCGTGTCCCTCCTCTGCGGCGCGATTGCGGGCATGCTCACCGGCATCATTCATGTCAAGCTTCATGTGCGGGACCTTCTCTCCGGCATCATCATGATGACGGCACTTTATTCCATCAACCTGCATATTGCAGGCCGCGCAAACATTGCGCTGTTCGGCTTCGATACGCTGTTTAAGAATGATTTTGCCGCCTCCGTTCCTGCCGGTATACAGCCCTATTATCCGGTTCTCCTTCTGTTTATCCTGACCCTGCTCTGCAAATTTGTCATGGATTTTTACCTCGAAACGCGCTCCGGTTTCCTTCTCAAAGCCACCGGTGACAATCCGACGCTGGTTGCCTCCCTTGCCAAGGACAGCGGAAAGGTCAAGATTCTCGGCCTCTCCATTGCCAATGCACTGGTTTCCCTGTCCGGATGCGTCATGTGTCAGTATCAGCGCTATTTTGACATCTCCATGGGTACCGGCACGCTGGTTTTGGCGGTTGCCTCCGTCATTCTCGGCATGCAGCTGCTTCGTGGATTGCGTCACCTCAAAGCAACCACCGCCGTCATCGTCGGTTCCGTTCTTTACAAAGCCTGCGTTGCCTTTGCCCTCTCCCTGGGCCTTTCCCCCTTCGACCTCAAACTGATTACCGCCGTACTCCTCCTGATCATCATCATTGTCGGCGGAAAGCAAAAGAAGGTGAAATACCATGCTTGAACTTTCAAACATTGTAAAGATCTATCAGGGTGGGACCGTAAACGAAACCTGCCTGTTTGATGGCTTTTCACTTTCCGTTCCGGATCATCAGTTTGTCTGTGTCGTCGGTTCCAACGGCTCGGGGAAAACCTCCCTCCTCAACATCATCTGCGGCACCATTCCGATCGAAAACGGAACGGTGCGAATCGGCGGGAAAAACGTCAGCAATATGCCGGAATACAAGCGGCACAGAATCATTGGCCGGGTATATCAGGATCCGGCAAAGGGCACCTGTCCGTCCATGACAATTCTTGAAAACATGTCCATGGCGGACAACAAGGGCAAGCCCTTTAATCTTAGACGCTGCGTCAACAAAAAGAAAGCCGGTGAATACCGGGACCTTCTGGCAGAGCTTGGCCTGGGTCTTGAGGACAAGATGGGCGTAAAGGTCGGAAACCTCTCCGGCGGGCAGCGGCAGGCCATGGCCATGGTCATGACCACCATGACACCCATCGAGTTCCTGATTCTGGATGAACACACCGCAGCTCTTGACCCCAAGACTGCCGAAATCATCATGCAGCTGACAGGACGGATTGTCGCAGAAAAGCAGGTAACCACCATCATGGTCACCCATAACCTTCGCTATGCCGTCGAATACGGAGACCGCCTCATCATGATGCACCAGGGAAAAAGCGAGCTGGACCTTACCGGTGAAGCCCGCAAAAATCTCCGTGTTGAGGAGCTGCTCCAGAAGTTTAACGAAATCTCCATCGAATGCGGAAACTAATAAACACGGCCCGAATTTTCGGGCCGTGTTTTGTTCTATTGCTTATTCTGTAGCTGTGACGCTTTGTTATTCGGGTTTCGCTTCCAGGCGACGCAGGAAACGAGGATTCCGGAAAACCCAAAGTAGGTCATGAGCAAAATGGGCTGGGCAACATTGATCAGCATGATCGTGAGGTATGCACCAAACGCTCCCGCAAGCCCTGTCAGAATCGGATCCTCCTCAGAATATCTCCAGGCCGCCAGGAACAAAAGGATAAAGTGCAGCACAAAGAGCACACATCCAACGATTCCAAGTGTCAGGAGATACTGAAGCGGCTGAGAATGCACATCGTTGTAAATGCCGCCGCTGATCATTTCCTCGTTCGGATCCTCAATATAGGCTCTTGTCACCCTGCGGGTCATTTCCGGTCCGACACCGAAAATCTTATTGACCACAGGTGCATCCCGGAATACGCGCATGGCCCGCGTCCAGATGTAGCCACGCCTGCTTCCGTAGTTGTCATCAATACGGAACAACCGCTCAATCCCAAAGGGACCGGTCTCGGTTGTATGGCCGGTATAATACACAAAGGCCACTGTCATCAGGACGATCATCACCAGGATGAGGATGAGTCCAATGAGTGCAAGCCGACGGAATCCCGGTGCCTTAATGCTGTGCTTTTTCATCATTGAAAGAATGAATGCCAGAATCAGGAAGACTGCGGCTGTCTCCGCCCCGTTATAAAGCGTGATAATTCGATAAAGTCCGTCAAAGACAAGATGCCGCGTGGAATACGTTTCAATGACAAAAACCATCGTTGGAAGCAGGAAAATGACAAAGGCGATCTGAATCAGAGCACGCTTCATCATATCCAGATCTTCGCCTGAGAGGAAGAACAGGCAGTAGGCGATCAGCGCCATGCCAATCCATGTGCTGTCCGTGCGTGCGCAGAAGAGACCTGCGGTCATGACAAAGCCGCACAGCGTGCTTCCGAGGCGAAGAAGAAAGGACTTTGCCTTGATGCCGATACCAAGGGCCAGCGCTGTTGGCATGAGCAGGTAGGTCCCGTAAAAATCCAGATGTCCAATGGTCGACAGAAAAATATTGAGCTGCGATGTCTGCATATTCTCATAGAAATGCAGCGGATCCTGTCCAAGTGCGTTGACGATGCCAAGAACCGCAACAATCATACCTGAAAGGATGGCAGCTGCGCTCAGTACAATTCCACGATCACGTCCCATAGCGATAATCAGAAATGCACCCATGAGGGACAGGATAAAGAATACACCGCCATAGCGCCCCTCACTTCCGGTAAGCGTCGCCTCATCAAAGCCCTGCAGTGCACTTGAAATCAGGCACGTGAACGCAAAGAGCACCGCAGGCAGAATCAGAAGCCATGGATATTTTGAAAACGCCTGAGACTTTTGCGGCATCAGCAACAGAGACAGTCCCATAACCGCTGCGAAATATGGAACAATCGTCTGAAACAGGCTGACTTTTGCACGGTTGATATCAAAGAAGGCATCATGATAAAACAGCGGAATCACCAGCAGAACCATAATGCCCATGGCGGCGGAGACAATCTGAGGCAGGTATCGTCTCACTTTTGTCATCGTCGATTCTTTTTCTACAACAAGTCTTCCCTTTTTCATTTTCTTCCTCATTGAATGGCATGGTATCCCAAGCAAATACTCGGGAGGGGGAAATGGACCACAGCAATGCTGCAGTCCATCTGTTTTGTATGCAGTTAATCGTCCTGGTGTGCTTCAACCTCAAAGGTACGCTCCCAGGGAAGTGACACCCGATAGGGTCCTGTCTCTTTAATCAAACGGACGATGTTCGCAAATCGTTTTGTCCACCCTCCACGCTGGGAGAACAGATCCTCAAACATTTCCCTCAGCTGCCGCTCTGCATCCTCCGGATCGCTGAGATGATACGGATCCTGACCATAGGCACGAAGCATATGATTCAGCTGAGACCGGATACAGGATTCATAGAGGAGATCATCAAGGAACCGTTCATTGCGGAATCTCAGATTCTTTTTCCCTGCCATCGTGTCTGAACAAAGCTGTCCCAAAAGCGTGGCAAGGGCATTCGATGCCGTATTCCAGGCGCTGTATCCGCTGAGCTTCTCAGGATGGTCAATCTGACGGGTAAACTCCGGCCACCCGCCATTGCAGCAGAACTGATCCAGCAGATAGACGTCATATCCGCTTTGGAGCAGTTCATTGATTCGATCTGCTGCCTGTTTGGCTTCTTTCGGATAGGATGGCGTCGTGGCATACTCGGTAATCACCATATCCACCTGAACGCCTTCCTCGTTTGCCGCAATCGCCAGCACCGTCTTTGATTCCGGATCATTCTCAATACCAAGATAGGCAAGTGCGCGTGCAACATTTTCCTCAAAAGGACGATCCTCATACCGCGCAATAAACTTGCCATCCTCTCTTCCTATCCATTGAATGGATAAGGAAATCGGCTGCGGCATCAGGCATTTCATCGCCAGCAGTGGGCCTTCATCGGTTCCGTTCTTAATGGTGATTCTGGGATCGTCCGCAATTTTTTCCACGAGCACCCTCTGCTCTGCCCGATGAAATCCGTATTCCTCGGAATCTTCCATAAGCAGGAGAAGCGAACTGAAAATCCCTCTTTTCGTGAGCTCCACGCATCTGGCATTCAGCATGTGATTTCTCTGACGAACGCTGTGATACTGAAGGATCACGTCGGTAGGAATCCGTCTTGCTGCCTGTTCGGAGCGGGCCATATCCTCCATTGAGCCGGTAATACTTGCCTTGTCGCTCCAGTATGAGTATTCCGTCATGGCATGATAGACCTGAAGGTCCGATGTTTTGAGTGTTGAGATCGACGTTCTTAAAATCGTATTGATGACATGGACCGGCTTTTCAGGATATTGGTTTCTGAACGCTTCAAACCATGCAAGCCGTTCCTTCACTTCCTCCTCGGTCACCACTGCTGAGCGCGAGGAGAGAAGAGAACCATAGCAGAGCTGATCCATGGAAATCGCCCAGACATCCGCTTCCTCTGCGTGTTCGATCAGGAACTGCTTGATTCCCTCCCAGTTTGAGGGCTGTGTAAAATGATCAAATATATCAGGTGGCGGTTCAATGCACGTTGCCCCGCACCACTCTAAAATCTGCTTTGGAAACAGCCGATTGCACGGTCTTGAATCCACAGGCAGAAATAACACCTTCATTGATTCACCTTCTTCGCGAAATAGAGGCATCATCGTTTTCCCTGCCTTATCACGGCAGACCATGCTCAATATCTTCTGGCTTCAAGGCGCTTCTCAAAATCCTCCACCGGCAAAGGCCGATCGAAGTAGAAGCCCTGTGCGATATTGCAGCTGTTCTTTTTAAGAAGAGAAATCTGCTCCTTCGTTTCTACTCCCTCTGCAACGCACTCAAGTCCAAGCTCATGTGCCATCGCAACAACGTGCTTGAACATAACGCTGCTTCTGCTCATTTCATTCTCGGATTCCGTTGGCAGGAAGCTCTTGTCAACCTTAAGAACATTCCAGGGAATCTCACGAATCAGATTAAGGGAGGAATAGCCAATACCGAAATCATCCACCGAGGTAAAGATGCCAGAAGACTGGAGTCCGTTCACTACACGTTTGAGATCGCGGAATTCAACGTCCGTCGTTGTTTCGGTCAGCTCAATTTCGATATACTTATGCGGGACATTATTGCGATCCACAATCTCAACAATACGGTTATACAGATCTGCATCCATCATATGCTTTCTCGAAAGATTGACGGATACACGCACAACCTCTTTTCCTTCATCCAGCCAGCGTCTGATATCCTGGCACACATGATCCAACATGTAAAAATCAAGCTTGCAGATGTCAAAGTTGCGTTCGAGTACCGGAATAAACTCAAGCGGAGGCACAATTTTCCCGCCATGATACCAGCGGCATAGCGCTTCTGCACCAGCCAGAACGTTCCCGAAAACATCAATTTTCGGCTGATAATAGACAAGGAACTCCTCCCGCTCAAGCGCAATCGGGAACAATTGCTGAATACGCATGATGCGCTCTTTTTCAGCCATCATGTCATCATCACAGTAGAGGATTTCAACATTATTTCGAGAGGCATCCTGGAAGGTAGAGGTGACCTTATCCATGATGTCATTGGCTTCGGAAAACTCAAAATGCTCCGGAATGATCATCGCGCCGGCAGTGGCAGAGATGACGACGCGTTCACTGGTGTTACTGTCAAAGACCACCGGAGCGCCAAGCAGAACCTTTTCAACGGCCATTCTATTTTTTTCATCACACAGGAGAAGGAAATTGTCACCACCCATGCGTGCGGCGATGCAGCCCTCTCCCCCGGTTTCCTGTACCAGAGAGAAGAAATTCCGCATTGCCAGGTCGCCAGCTGCACGGCCAATCTGATGATTAATGAGTGAGAAATGGCGCAAATTGAAGCGGAATACAACTTTGCCCTTGAGGCTGCCTGCATGTCCGAGCTTCTCTAGATTACTCACGAAATACCGTGAATTGAAGTACCCATCGTCATCAAGGAAGGTAAGCTTTTCAACAACGGCACCAAGACGAACTTTATTGAGATGCAGGAGCATCATGTTCTGAATCATCTCAATGCGCTCGCTTTCCTCCTCCGTCCAGGGTTCAGCTCCCTCCTCCTGGTAGACAGAGCTGATGCCGATCATCATGGTCGATGTGAACATGCGAATGGATCGCTTCTCTACGCTGGGTTTTCCGCTGTCATAACAGACAAAGGTATCCCCTCGTCCAAGCTTTTCATGGGTCGGGCTCTGATAAAACGAGATGACGCCTTTATCCACACGCAGAAGAATACACAGCTTCTTCAGAACGGCATACAGGTCCTCTCTGTTCACTTCATTCAGGGTACACATGATCTTGTTTAACTGTTCAAGTAAAATATAGTACTCCATTGTAAAACCCATTTCCTTTTTCTTTCATTCAAGG
>JAFUZM010000313.1 GCA_017476605.1 Clostridia bacterium | reverse complement strand
TTTCTCTTAACCGACTTGGTCTGAGCCAGGGCACTTCCAGCAATGGACTTGGAGTCTTTGCCGTAGCGACCGTCCTTCAATATTCTGCTTGCTTTCGTAGCAACAGACTTTGAAGTTTGCTTGCTGTTCTTTGCCATATCAAATCACCTCGCCTTCGTTTGAAATCGCCTTGTTTTAAGGCTAATTTCATTTTACTCAAGGGCTGTGGCGGCTGAAATATGCTCACTTGGGAGGGAATTGGGACGGACTTGGGAGAGAGTTGGGAGAATGATTTTTCTTAAAAATAGGCAAAAAAATAAGACCTCCTGCACATGGCAGGAGGCCGTTGAGTAGTTTTAATCCACAAACAGTTCTGGGATATTGAATTGTATATCTTGTGCCTCGGTTTCAACGCCGATATTCCCGCATTCGAGAATACTGCGCTTGATTTTCTTCTCGCCGTTGACCTCAGTCACATACTTGTTATAGTTGGACGGCTTCTGTATAAAGATAGATGCTTCTCTCGAAAAACCATTCTGCTGAAGAAAAATCGTATCCGGGTTTGTTGTCCCATATTCAACATATTCATACCAGTCGTTATCAAAATGATCGACATTATGATATGCTTTATACTCCATCGATACTTTTCTGAAGTAATTGGAGATGCTGAACAGTAGCACATTTTCTATTATGCTCAACGATTCAGCAATCACCAGATTCTTATGGTATTTTGACTTTGGATTATATCGATCTGCTACCTTATACTGCCCTGACCAGACTCCTGTTTCTGGATTGTTTTCTTTGTACCTCACGGCACTCCCGACAAGGGCATGCAGACCATTGCCGCGAATCCATCGAAGCAAGATCGTAGAATACCATCTTATTACGGAATCCAGCCTTTGCGTTCCAGGTTTTCCTATGGTTTGTTTTTCATAAATATCCCATTTGAAAAGGCTGCGTAACCTCATCATAAATGTGACAAGATTTTCGAAGTCGACCTCATCGTCCTCGCCTGTCAGTATCGGATAGGAAAGTCCATTTGCAATGGCATCATGCAGACTTTCAGACTGATCATACGAAAGGGTAATGTCATCGCTTGTCCGTTCAATCGGAAAGTTCTCGATAATGCGTTTCTTCTGCCTTTCATCAACATATCTTTCAAAGGTCTCTGTTACTGGTGTAATATCGCCCGTTGCCAAGTCACGAGTGTATATAAGTCCGAATTTACGCAAGGCTTCAAAATCAGTCTCCGTTGCCGCATCATGGCAGGAACTCATCTCAATATCGCCATCTGCAAGGTCTTGAATCAGTGCATCCATGTATTTGGCATTCGATTTAATATCAATAGACAGCTCCTGTGGAGGAACATCCGACTTCAGCAGTTTTGTATATTGGTCCTCTTTCAGCTTGTCATCCTCGCGCACAAGAACAACATTTCCATAAAGATTGTACTTAATTCTTCCGACGCGCCCGATGAGGTTTTTGAACTCCACCTCATCCATATTGCTTGGTCCATTGCGATAGCTTGTAATAAAAAGATTGTCTGCCGGTAGATTCACTCCCTCAATCAGCGTACTCGTGCAGAATATGGTTCTCAAATCGCCGTTTTCAAAACTCCGTTCTATGCGCAGCCTGATATTTGCCGGAAGATAGCCCACATGATAAGCAACTCCTCTAACAATAAGGTCTGCAAGATAGCAGTCGTCATGTACCTCTGCTTTTATTTCTGCGGCTAATGCATTCAACTTCTCATCATTTTTTGGCGTAAAGTTGCTTGCATATCTGACAGCATTCTCCAGAACAGACCTTCTTGAGCTGCAATATACGAGGCTCTGCTCATCTTTACCGACGATTCTCACAATGTCGCTGAGTTTGCCTCCCTCCGGAATTGTATAGCACAATTCTCGTTCTTTCTTATAATCATTAAAGAAATATCCCTTCCGCGTGGGGATATCCAGGTAATACTTAAACTGGCAAACAGGCGCAAAACGGGATGCCAATCTGTTCATTTCGCCATATTCACCTCCGGGGATAATGTTCAAGTATACCTCCGGGTTAGGGATATTTGGAGAAGCAAGAACAATCGTAGGTAACTGCTGCATTTTTCGCAGCTGAGTCATCACCTTAAAGTAATATGTACTTCTACCGCCACGGGCAGATATTTTATGGGCTTCGTCAATAAACAGGAAGTCGATACGGATATTCTCCCGCTCAATCATCATGTGATGCAGACGCTCCGGTGTCATTACAAAAATAAAATGGTGATCTTGCTGCAAGACCAGATCCCCAGCAGCTGTAACCACACGGTAGTTTTTTTCCTTTAGGATTTCCTGCAGCGCACCTATCAGATTGCTTTTTACCTCGTTGATCAGAGCTTTCGTCGGCACGAGAATAGCGAAATTCTCCGTGGAGCCGTTCTTAACCTGCTCCTGCACATATGTCTGTACGACAAATGACTTTCCCATTGACGTAGGACCGGAATAGCTGAAGAACTTCTTATCCATGCCCCGATAGACGATCATCTGGTCATGAAAAAAATACTCCTCCTCCTTGCCGGGGATTTTATGTTCGTCCATGTCGTATTCATAAAAAATTTGGTCGAGCAGATCGGTGCTGGAATACTCACCTACGGCTTTTGAACGTAGCTCACGAAAATTGCCAACAGCCGAAAGGGATGAGCCGAGGTAGTATCTCACAGTTTCATCTTTAGGATATAAAAGGCGCAGCAATATAGCGATTTCCTGTCCCCACAGCCTGTCTCTATCCGCAGTCGGCGTATACGCCGATTTTGACAACAGGTCGGAAAAACGCAAAGCATCCTTGATATTTATTTCCCTCGGTCTCCGCTGGGAGCCGAAGAGCTTTATTGAGTAATTGTATAGTAAATCCCCATATATCTCCTGAAGATATTCGTCCTTGTCAATGTCACGGTATAACGCTTCTGCAAGGGTTGCATTTCTTGGAATTTGAATCACTTAAATGACACCCCCTGTCAATAGCTCGTTAATGATGCTGACTTTTTCATTCGGCGCATCATTGAACGGAAACACGTAAAAATAGAAACTATATCCACTCAAGCCATTTCTTGTGATAAGGTCTGTAATGTGCGGTTGTACGGCAGCGATATCCTAAATCAGCTGATATTTGACGGCTGTTTTATATTTCTGGCTATCTGTCTCCGGAGTATCAAGCTGAATGGTATATCCGAGGAATGCTCCAAATGCCATATCCGGCTTATAGGAGCCGCCTTTTTGCGGACGCATCAGTTCTACCATATATTGTGTTGCATCGGGATCGTAAATTGTCCACTGCGTGGTGCTTTCTACTATCCGCAATTCGTCATCACCATTTGCCTCGATATTTATAATTTTATCAAAGGCTCGGTCTACTGCCGCTGAAAGATTACCGACTATATCTGACGCACCAAAAACAAGCTGATGAAACGGCTGCCCAGTGTGATTCATGGATAGGAGATGGACACCATCACTTTTGCTGACGACACCACGATTGTACTCGTCCAGTTCGATCTTGCTCATAATCTTAGGCGCATCAAGTTCCTGCTCCATAAATATATACAGCATAATCTCGCCGAGAACGGTTTCCGCATTGGTACCATACTTCTGCATGAACTTCAGCATAGCCTGCGATCCCACGGCGGCCTTGTTCTTGGTTCTGTCGGTTATCCGCTTTGTCTGTGCCCTTGAAAAAACATAACTGCCAATATTGTTGATGATAAAGTCCTTAAGGTCTCGGAAGCGGAACTTACAGTTGTTTGGATCGATATAAAAGACACACGCCCTCGCAGGATTGCTCATCCCAGAAATAGTCACATCTGTTGCTTTTTGAAAGATGTGGTCAAACATCGGGTCTTTTAGCGTTCGTTTTAATGGAGAGACCTGATCCTGATCAACAAGTGGGCTGATGAAAAATATATCCTCACCCTTCCCAATAAACCCATCCACATAGCCGGTTCCGATTTCCCGGATATTCGCACCAAGTTTATCATTATCGGTGTTTGTAATCGCATAAGTGATGACATTTGCGAGCAATGCAGATTCATCAAAAGAGTCATGCTTTAGAATATTCTCTTTTTCAAACCCGACCATCTTACCGACTACGGTCGTATCTAAAATCGTTGTGTCATCACGGAGAATATCTTTGATGGCACGAAAAACCGCCTCATGCTTTTCATTGTGAATCAGA
>JAFUZM010000046.1 GCA_017476605.1 Clostridia bacterium | reverse complement strand
GTAAGCGTCAAATATCTGTGCGGGTGTACTAAAGTCTGCTAACATGGTAAGCTAACTCCCTAGGATTAGAGAGAGTTTAGTTTTTTCACCACGAGAACGGTCACGAAAAAGCTAAACAATACTAACAGGGAGGGAAGCTATCATGGACGCCAGGACTGCTGAAATCAGGTACCAGCGTTGGGTACAAGTCATTCAGGATTGGAGCAAGAGTGGCCTGTCCAAACGGGACTACTGCCAGCAAAACGAAATAGACGAAAAGCAGTTTTTTTATTACCAGCGTCGAATTCGTGCGATCATTGCGGCACAGGCCGAGGTTCCAGCATTACCGGAAGGCAGTTTCAGTGAGGCGGCCGCATCATCTGTGGAGTCGCAAAGCAATCGCCCCCAGATCGTGAAGTTGCGGTTTCCGGGAACGGGTCAGGCGAATACCTCCATGATCAGCTTCAGCGTGAATGGAATGGGCTTTTCTGTACCGGAGACTATCCCGGCTTCCTTCCTTGCAAAACTCCTGGAGGCGGCGAGCCATGGTTCTCGCTGAGGTCAAAGTTGACAACATCTACATTGTCTGCGGCTATACTGACATGCGGAAATCAATCACTGGGCTTTCAACCATCATCGTTCAACAGTTTGAAATGCGGCCTGACGAGCACAGCATGTTTCTCTTCTGCGGGAAGCGTGCGGATCGCATGAAGGCCCTCATCTGGGAGGGCGACGGTTTCCTTATGCTGTACAAGGTGCTTATTGGTTTCCGCTACCAATGGCCGCGCAATGCAAGGGAGGTTCTTGCTTTAACCGGGCCACAGTATCATCGTCTTTTGGAAGGTCTGGCAATTGAACAGAAGCGGTTTCCTGTGCCAAAGGACTTGGTGTAAAGCCCTTGAAAAATAAGAGTTTCCCTTGAAAAACCAAAAGGATTTTCAGCATTCGTGTCGAATATATACAGAAAAGAATTCGACAGGAGGTGCTGGTATGACGCGACCGGATTTTACCGGGATTCGCCCGGATGTTGCTGAGTACATCACCTCCCTGGAGCAAGACACAGCACAAAAACTGCAAGAGCTGGGACAGCGGGATGAACGCATTGCTCAGTTGGAAACCCGCGTTGCGGATATCATGCAGATGCTCCAGAATCTTCAGCGGCTCTACTTTGGCAAGAAGAGCGAGAAGATTCGTATACCTGCCATGGAGGACGGAGCAGTACAGCTGAGCATTTTCAGCCAGGAAGAACCAGCCTCCATTTCCCAGCCTGTTGAACCCGAGACTGTTAAAGTCTCTGGCCACAAGCGAAAGAAAAAGCGCACCCAGGAAGAAATTATTGCCGACCTTCCCGTTGTTGTCCATGAGCACAAGATTCCACAGGATCAGCTTTCCTGCCCACGCTGCGGGAATGAAGAGCTTGAGTACATTGGCAAGGAACTCGTCTATACTGAATATGTACGGGTTCCCGCCCATGTCGACCGGCATGATCATTATGTGGAGAAATATGTCTGCCACGCCTGCGAAGAAGGCACCGGCGCATGTGAGAATTGTCCGTATGCCGGAACTGATGCCTGTAAGACCTGTGCGGACAGACCCAGGACAGTCATCATTACTGGCAATCTGCCGGAGGAATACCGGCACCCCTTCATAAAGGGAAGCAAGGCAAGCAGCTCCGTTTTTTCACAGATACTCTACGAAAAGTTCGAGCTGGGACTTCCGGAATACCGTCAGGAAAAAGAATGGGAGCGACTTGGTTTTCCGCTTTCCAGACAGACCATGAGCAACTGGATTCTCCGGGCCGACAAGGACTACATGCAGCCCCTTACGGTCTACATGTTGAAAACCGTGAAAGACGAATCCAATGTAGTGAACTGCGACGAAACGCCCGTGAAGATCCTTGATGAGAAAACCGAAAACGGCAATCCCAGGAAGTGCCATATGTGGGTGGTTCGATCCGGAAAGTACGAACCAAAGCAGATAGTGGTGTTCAACTACCGTCCATCCAGAGCCGGGAAGGTTCCTACAGGGATTTTGGCCGGATATAACCACTACTTTATCTGTGATGGGTATTCCGGCTACAATGATCTCGGCAGAGGAGCGATTCGATGTGGCTGCTGGGCTCATTTGCGACGAAAGTTTTATGACTCCATTTTGAATCACAACATGGATCTTCCCAGCCTTGGCAGAGAAGGTGTGAGATACTGTGACCGGCTTTTCCGTATTGAGGAAAGGCTTGAAAATGTTGACCCGGAAGAGAGGCTGCGGGTTCGTCGAAAAGAGTCACTTCCCATTGTTGAGGAATTCTATACCTGGCTTGAAGCGCGTGATCCGGCGTACAAAGGCCAGAAAGAAGCCATAACCTATGCCCGAAACCAGAAAGCAGAGCTCATGCGTTTCTTGGATGATGGTCGCATTCCCATCTCCAATAATGCCGCCGAAAACGCGATCCGCCCGTTTGTAATTGGCAGAAAGAATTGGCTCTTCTGCAAATCCAATGACGGCGCTGTTGCTGCGGCGGATGCTTACAGCCTGGTTGAGACTGCCAAGGCCAACGGTCTCGATGTGATGAAATACTTGAATTATGTGTTTCGGAAAATACCGGTTGCCGATGGCAATCTCTCAGATGTTTTCATTGAGAGCCTTATGCCTTGGAATGAGACTGTCAGGGCTGAGTGCCAACGTGGCTATATTTGACGCTTACGTCCCTTCCGTCGATGCCTATTTTAGATTGTAATCGTTCTGTAAAATGCCACCAAAACGAGGCCGATTT
>JAFUZM010000312.1 GCA_017476605.1 Clostridia bacterium | reverse complement strand
CACTTTCTCTCGTACATTCTTGCCGAACAGACCGCTGGGCCTGAACAGCAGCACAATGATGAGGACGGCAAATACGAATGCATCGCCCAGTTCGGTTGAGATATAGGCTTTTCCAAGAATCTCAATGATGCCAAGCAGGATGCCGCCGATCATCGCGCCGGGGATGGAGCCGATGCCGCCAAAGACCGCAGCGGTAAAGGCCTTGATACCGGGCATGGAACCGGTGGTCGGCATCAGCGTCGGATACGCAGAGCAGAGGAGGACACCGGCCACGGCAGCAAGCGCAGAGCCAATGGCAAAGGTGACGGAAATCGTCGTATTGACGTTAATGCCCATCAGTTCCGCAGCGCCCTTATCCTCAGAAACCGCACGCATGGCCTTTCCCATCTTTGTCCTGCCGGTAAACAGCGTCAGCGTAACCATGATCAGAATGTTTGCAAGGATGGTGACAATGGTTTCGCCTGTGATCAGCAGTTTCCCGTTCATGAGGGAAATGTTTTTGATGTGAACGACAGAGGGGAAGGATTTTGGCGTTGCACCCCAGATAAGCAGAGCCGAGTTCTGCAGAAGATAGCTCATGCCAATGGCGGTAATAAGGACGGCCAGAGACGGTGCCTGGCGCAAGGGCCTGTAGGCAAGACCTTCAATGACAATGCCAAGACAGGTACAGGTCACCATGGCCAAAAGGACGGAAACCACCGGGGGAAGATTCAGATACTGAACGGCGCAGAACGAAACATAGGCACCGACCATGATGACATCACCATGGGCAAAGTTCAGCATCTTGGCAATGCCGTACACCATCGTATAGCCGAGTGCAATAATGGCATAGACGCTGCCCAAACTGATTCCGTTAATAAGATAGGAAAGAAAAAGTGTCATATTCACAATCACCTTCTAGATCCATTCTGGTTGACGACGGCAATACATTTCCTGCTCAAGTGTACTCCAGTCGTCAACCACTTGAAAACAAATTCATGGCCTCGGCGCCTGCCGAGGCCATGAACGGAACGACATGATTACTCTACGTCAGCACCAACATAAGCGCCGTCTTTGATGATAACAGCGGTCGGGGTCTTGGTAACAGCACCAGACGCATCCCAAGACATGGTTCCGGTGAGGCCGGTCATTTCAAGGCTCTGGAAGGCAGTGATCAGCAGATCGCAGGCTTCCTCAGGAGCGGTCTCGGCGGTGATTCCGGCATTGACAGATGCATTGTACAGTGCATAGACGGTGTCATATGCATCCGCTGCGAACTGGCTGGGAACGTTGCCGTAGCGCTCGGTGTAGGTCTTTACGAAATTGACGGTGAGGTCGTCCTGAGCATCAGCAGAGAACGGGGTGAGGAGCATGACGCCCTCGGCAAGAGAGGTGTCAAATCCCTCGATGGAGAGGATGCCGTCCATGCCGTCGACGCCGAAGAAGATGGGAGCGAATTCCATGTTCTTGGCCTGCTGGAGGATCATGGAAGCAGGAGTGTAATAGATGGGCAGGAACACGAGCTCAGCGCCGGCCTCTTTGGCTTCGGTGACCGGGACGGAGAAATCGGTGGTGTCATCGGTAAAGGTGGATTCGCTTACGAGCTCAAGGCCAACATTGGCAGCCTCGGTCTTGAAGGTCTGATAGATACCGGTGGAATAGGCATCGGCGTTGTTGTAGATGACAGCAACCTTGGTGGCCAGCTTATGACCTGCGATGTAATCAGCGGATGCTGCGCCCTGTGCCGGGTCGGTGAAGCAGACCTGATAGACGTTGTCCTTATTGGCTGTGACATCCTCAGAGGATGCGGACGGGGTCAGCATGAAGATACGATCTTCAAAGGCCTGAGCGCCAACAGCGATGCAGGGGCTGGTTGTGACTGTGCCGGCGATCATCTGAGCGCCCCAGTCAAGAACCTTATTGTACGCATTGATGGCTTTCTCCGGATCGTGCTCATCATCCTGGAAGTTCAGTTCGAGAACGGTTGCGCCGGCAGCGGCATTGATCTCATCAACAGCGATCTCAGCGCCGTTCTTTACGGAAATGCCGTAGTCTGCAGCCGGGCCGGTCAGAGGACCGGAACCACCGATCTTGATCGCATCAGCGCTGGCAAGAGCGGAGACGGCGAGCATTGCAAGACACAATGCAACAACAATAAATTTCTTCATGGAAGTTCCTCCTATTTGGGATTTTCACGCAATTCTCTTGCTGAGACTTGCTTCGCGCATTATTATAGCGCAAATAAAAAACAGAAACAAGAAGGTATTGATACTTTTTTTCATGACAAACATGAAAAAAATTCATGTTTAAAGTGTTTTTGTTGTTCCTATGGCAGTCTCATGTCCACCTTTGACCGATTGTGAGGCGATCTGCATCTGTAAAGGACTTGAAAGCAGCCCTCCCGTGAATTATAATGAAGAAGAGAGTAACAAATGCCGGTGAACGAATAGTTAGAGCTTTGTAGCAGAGAGCGTGAGTAGGCTGATTGTGGGCGGATTGTTCAACCGTAAAAAGAAAAAGGGATAGTTCCGATCAGATTTCCCTAGGCCGGTAGAGACGCTGTACCATGTCTTTTGCACCTGACGTTCCCCCTTTGCATAAAGGGCGCTGCCAGGGAAAAGGCCATATCTTGGCAGCATGAGCGAGGGAACAAAGACGGGTCCGATGATGGGAATGCGAACCAGGCCACCCAGGAAATGCCCGGACAGAATGAGATCAATCTGATAGGATTTGCTGTAAGGAATGGTTGAAATTGTCTGAATCTCGGTATTGGGCACATGGGTAAGGACAATAAAGATATCGTTTTCCTGCAGGGCCGCTCTTGCATTTTCCGTATCATTGATTGTTGCAAGCTCAAACTCCGCCAGTTCAATCTCGTTTTTATCGCCATTCCGCCTGGCGTCGATCAGGCGCTGTTCATACCGGCTGCGCTGCTGCAGGGTATCAAAGGTCACATTGCTGAGAGACATAACCCACATTCTCTGCTCCTCCGATTCAATCATCTGCGGAGAGGAAAGATAGGTGGCACCGCGCTGGCGTGCACCCAGAATCCAGGGAGCAAAGGGACTGCCGCCGCTGGCGTAGTCCATGGACGTTGGAGCGGGATCCGTATCACCGGGAATGAAATAGATGGGTGCAGCAGAATTAAGGTCACGCAGTACTTCAATGAGCTCATAAAACGGCTGGGCGTTTCCGCGCTCCGAGATCATGTCGCCGGTCATTACCACAAGATCAAAATGCTCTTTTGCAAGGCGTGACCGGATCGCATCCTGCGCAGTGCCATAGCGTTCTCCCTTGAGATCGCTGATGTGGAGGATCGTGTATCCGTCAAAGGCTTCCGTGAGGCCCGTGATCGGGATTGTGGCACGATGAATATACACAAACTGATTGATCACCAGGTTGATGAGCACGGTAATTAAAATAAGAAGGAAACAACCGCGAAGCACAAGCTGATAGGGCAGTAACCTCGGTTTATCCTTAAAAAAATCCGCGCTGGGACCATGCGGATCGAAGGAGCGGATCTGATCCGGGTTGAATGCATCATATTCTTTCCGGCTTTTCGATGGACGTCGATTCATTGCGGTGTTCTCCTTGTGATCAATGCCAGTATGAAAAAACAGCACGGGAGACCGGCTGTCGTTGCTTATTTAACTTCGTTCTTTGGGAACAGACAAAATTATACAGCAGGACCTGGTCGGTTTCAATGGAATTATGGAAATTTACAGCAGAGACCATGGGATGTAAAAAAGGAAGGAATCCGTTTTATGGCAAAGGCGAAAACGATCTTTATCTGTCGGGAGTGTGGGCATGAGACCAGCGGATGGATGGGAAAATGCCCAGGCTGCGGGGCGTGGAATACGCTTGAGGAATCTGTCCCCGGAATGACAGCCCCTGTCGGCTTTCAGGAGCCCCGAACGCTTAAGCAGCGTCCGGGCACCGGCGCCCAGCCTCTGAAGCTTTCCGAAATCACCTCCGAGGAGGTTCCAAGAACAAAGGTCGGTATTGATGAACTGGATCGGGTCCTTGGTGGCGGAATCGTTGAGGGATCCCTCATTCTGGTGGGCGGCGATCCGGGAATCGGAAAATCGACACTTTTGTTGCAGGCATCTGAGAATCTTGCAGCTGCCGGCGGGAAAGTCCTGTACATCTCAGGTGAGGAATCCGCCAAGCAGATCAAGATGCGCGCAAACCGACTGGGGGTTTCTTCTGACAATTTGCTCATCCTGAGCGAAAATGCCATGGATCTGTTGGAAAAGCGCTGGACAGAGATTCAGCCGGATGTCATGATCATTGACTCCATTCAGACCATGTACCGGCCGGATATGAGCAGTGCACCCGGGTCGGTTTCTCAGATCCGGGAGTGTGCGAGCATCATGATGCGCATGGCGAAAACCACGGGATGTGCCATTTTCCTGGTGGGTCATGTGACAAAGGAGGGCGCCATCGCCGGTCCGCGGGTTCTTGAACACATGGTGGACGTGGTGCTCTACTTTGAGGGCGACCGCATGCATCAGTACCGCATTCTGCGGGCAGTCAAAAACCGGTTCGGGTCGGTAAATGAAATCGGTCTGTTTGAAATGCGGGATACCGGCATGTGCGGGGTTTCCAATCCGTCGGAGCTGCTGCTCTCTGAACGGGCCAATAATGTGCCTGGATCCTGCGTGCATTGCGCACTTGAGGGAACGCGGCCCATGCTGGTGGATGTTCAGGCCCTTGCGCTGCAAAGTGCATTCGGAACGCCCAGACGGACGACAAACGGCTTTGATGGCGGACGTCTGGCACTTTTGCTGGCCGTACTTGAAAAACGCGCCGGTGTCTCCCTGTATAATCAGGATGTGTACATTAATATTGCCGGTGGACTGGATCTGAGCGAACCGGCAGCAGACTTACCGCTGCTCGCAGCCGTTGCCTCCAGCGTCCGCAATACTGTAATTCCACAGGACTGGGCGGTTATGGGTGAGGTCGGACTGGCAGGTGAGGTACGTGCGGTCTCTCAGATTGATCGGCGCGTTGCGGAATGCCATCGTCTCGGGTTTCATTCAGTCATCATTCCAAGGCAGAACAGCAAGCGGTTTCAGGCACCTGAGGGCGTCCGGGTCTACGGCGTGGATACCCTCGCAGAGGCCATCAGCATCCTGATGGGATAAAATGCAAAAGAAAGCGTGGAAACCTTCGTGTTATTTGGCATGAGCATGTACCAGATACTCTGGTACTTTCTGATTTATTCCTTTATTGGCTGGGTGGTTGAGGTCATTTTCCATGCAATTGCGCTTGGGAAAATCGTCAATCGCGGTTTCTTGAACGGTCCGGTCTGTCCCATCTACGGCTTTGGTGTCGTAAGCGTGTTTATCCTCGTCTATTTTCTTGGCAATCATGGGGAAAACCTGGTGGAGGATATCCCGCTCTGGCAGCTTTTCCTGGGCGGCATGGTTCTGGCCTCGGCCATTGAACTTCTTGGCGGCTTTCTCCTTGATGTCCTGTTCCATGCAAGATGGTGGGATTACAGCGACAAGCCCTTTAACCTTCATGGATACATCTGTCTTGAGTTCAGCATCATCTGGGGGCTTGCCATCACCTTCGTCATCCGTGGCATTCAGCCGTACATTCGTACGGGACAGGTGATGATGATTCCAAGGCAATATGGCATTCCGATTCTGGTGGTTCTATATGCCGTATTGCTGGCGGATGTCATTGTGACGGTGCTTGCGGTCAATCGTCTCAACCGGAAGCTTGCCGAAATTGATAAGGTCCAGAAATCCCTGCGTCGTGTCAGTGACGGGCTGACGGATGTCATCGGCGGCGGGGCATATAAAACGGCAGAGAAGCTTGAAAAAGGAAAGGAAAAGGCAGAGGAAGCTGCAAAACAGCTCGGTGAACGGGCAGAATTGGCCGGGCAGCAGATGCGCGAGAACATGTCAAGCGCCTCGCAGCAATTGGGGGCCGGTGTCCGTGAAATCCGCGAGAGCATTTCAAGCTCCATCGGGGAAACCCGGGAGCGGATGGAGCAGAGCATTCAGGAACAGAAATCTCAGTTTAAGAAAAAGCAGACTCTGTATGCCTCTATACTGAAAGAACGGTATTTCGGAATGGGACGACTCCTGCGTGCCCATCCTGGAATGAAGCATCAGCAGTATCCTGCAATTGTTGAAGAGTTGCAGAAGGAACTGGATAAAGACGAAACAGAGACACAAAAGAACGATTCAAACTCATAAGAACAGCTGAAACGGAGGAAAAGATCATGATTCACGGAAACCCGATTCTGACGCAGAACACAACACAGAAGAAGTTCATCACTGCCGGTGAAATTATGCTTCGCCTGACGCCGCCGAACTACGAAAAGATTCGCATGAGCACGTCATTTGAGGCAAGCTATGGCGGAAGCGAGGCCAACATCGCTCTTGCCCTTGCAAACCTCGGAGTGGACAGCACCTTCTTTTCCGTTGTCCCGAACAACAGCCTGGGTAAGAGCGCGGTTCGGCAGCTTCGAAGCAATGATGTGCATTGTACACCGATGATCCTGAGCACACCTGAGGAGACCCCAACGCATCGTCTTGGAACGTATTACCTTGAAACCGGCTATGGCATTCGCCCCAGCAAGGTCATCTATGACCGGAAACACAGCGCGATGGCTGAGTATGATTATTCCGGTGTTGATCTTGAGGCGTTGCTTAAGGATTTTGACTGGCTGCATCTGAGCGGCATCACGCCGGCACTTAGCCCCAATTGTGCGGATCTTGTGATGAACATGCTGAAGACAGCAAAAGAACTTGGCCTTACCGTCAGCTTTGACGGAAACTTCAGGAGCACGCTCTGGTCATGGGAGGAGGCAAGGGATTACTGCACCCAGTGTCTCCCATATGTTGATATTCTCCTTGGCATTGAGCCCTATCATCTGTGGCGGGATGAATCCAATCCTCAGGCGGGGGATTATAAGGACGGTGTGCCGCTTCAGCCAAGCTATGAGCAGCAGGATGAGATCTTCAATCGGTTTGTGGAGCGGTATCCGAACATCAAATGCATCGCCCGTCATGTTCGCTATGCCCATTCCGGTAGTGAAAACAGCCTCAAGGCCTTCATGTACTATGAGGGACATACGTTTGAAAGCAAGCTGTTCACATTCACGATTCTTGATCGTGTCGGTGGCGGAGATGCATTTGCCAGCGGACTCATTTATGCAATGCTCCATGACTATAAACCCATGGACATGATCAACTTTGCTGTGGCAAGCAGCGTAATTAAGCATACCATTCACGGAGATGCAAATATTACGGATGATGTCGAAAGCATCCGCAATCTGATGAATATGAATTATGACATCCGCAGATAACAAAAAGGTGGATGTACTGGTTCGGAGGTAGACTGAGATAAGATTTCATGCGGTAGACAGTCCGGCATCAAAGTTTACTCCCTAGCTGATGGAAGGACTGGTGAAGGAGGAAAACACTTGATTCGGGTTTAGAAACCCGATCTACCCGTCCTTTCTGCACGGCTATGACCTTGGCGGACGACGGACGTGGGATTAATGTGAAGGAGTAAGGCGTTGTGATGATGGTGTACGAGTGATTTCTGGAGGGAATGAGCAGGAAGAAAATCACGAAAGAAGAACTCCGAAAACGTACACACCGCATCCAAACTGGCAATTGTCCTCACACAAAGATATGGTCAATAGTTAAAAGTGGGTTTGTCTTAGCTGAATCACGACCTAATCCGAATATCAATGGATTTAAGCGATTCTCAAGACAAACCACTATTGTTTATGGACATAATAAAGTGTGGGAAGACAACTGAGGCAGACCAAGGGGAAGCTTACCACTCCGTTATATCTTTTTACGGTGCATGGAGGTCGGGATTTCTTTACCGGATCTCGACCTCCTCACAATTTTCTGAAAAGTGCTCAGCGAAAACGTTGAGGATACGATGCTGCAATCTGTCTGCTTCGAATCCCTCATATTCACGCAACCTTCGCAGTGATCTGGATTTACTGCGAGAATGGTGTAGTGGCAGTTTTCTTATATACGGAAAATTAACAAACAAGCACTTCACTTTCTCGCTCTTTTGAGTTAAAATTTAAAGCGAGAAAGTGAGGTGATGAAAATGGGAAAATTTGAGGAAATTGATGAACTTGTCGCATCAGGAAATGGTTACCTCAAAACGACTCAAGTCGTGGACAATGGAATCTCCAAACATACCCTGGCTTCCTATGTTTCTGAACGGGGGATGGAAAAGGTAGCACACGGAATCTATCTGTCCCAGGATGGATGGCAGGATCCATATTATGAGCTGATGCTGAACAATGGCAGGATCATCTTCTCGCATGAAAGTGCATTGTATCTTCACGGCCTCATGGAGAGAGAACCAAGGAAAATAAATGTGACTGTCCCAGCAGGATATAACGCAACCCATCTAAGGAAGAAGGGGGTACGCGTATATCAGGAGAAGGCTGACGTCTGCTCCATGGGAAAGGATACTGTCAAAACCCAGTACGGAAATGCTGTACAGGCTTTTGATATGGATCGCACAATCTGCGATCTTATCCGGCGGAAACAGACTGTGGATGTCCAGGTATTTCAGTATGCCATGAAGGAGTACATGAAAGGCAAAGATAAAAACATCCATAATCTGATGAAATATGCGAAAGCCCTTGGTATACTTGATCAGGTGAGGACATATACGGAGGTGATGCTATGATTGGCACATCAACACAACTGAAGGCCAAGATAAGAAACATATCCGGTGGAGACAGCGCTAAGGCTCAGACGCTGATCCGGAATTATGTGATGGAGCGTTTTCTTGAGAGAATTGCGCTTTCAAAATACAGAAATAACTTTATTCTAAAAGGTGGCATGCTGGTATCTTCTGTAGTTGGATTGGACTCGAGAGCAACACAGGATATCGACACCACGGTCAAATCACTTTCCCTGTCAAGAGAAGATGCTGAGAAAGTTGTAAGTGAAATTGCTGGGATGGAGCTTTCTGACAACATTATCTTCAGGATCACGAAAGTCGAAGATATTTTGTCAGAACACGATTATCCGGGCATCCGTTTTCACCTCGAAGCGCAGCTTGATAAGCTGAAGCAGGCAGTAAAAATAGATATTTCCACGGACGACGTTATTACGCCAGGCGCAATTGATTACGACTACAAGCTGATGTTCGAAGACAGAAGCATATCCCTTTGGACTTACAATCTGGAGACTATGCTAGGCGAGAAGCTTGAAACGGCTATGGCGAGGAACCTTGCAAACACGAGGATGAGAGACTTCTATGACGTATATGTGCTGACATCAACGAAGAAGTTCGATCCAGTTGTATTGAAACGGGCATTCTTTGCAACAAGCAGAAAACGCGGTACGGAGAAACTGGTTTCTGAACTTATACCGATACTGGATCAAATTAAGCAGGACGAAGGAATGCATAGGTTATGGAATAACTACATGGAGGATTCATATTTTGTGAAAGATCTGACATGGGCGGACGTTGTTGAGAGCATGAAACGGTTGGCACTGCAGGTTGTTTAACAAAGCGTAAAAAGGATTACACTATCACGCTATTGGAATAAGAATCCAAGAGCGAGAAAGTGCATTTCAGAACAAACAAGTGGCTTCACACAAAGTACAGATTCAGGGAGAGAATGAAGGGAGAGTCAGGCGGGCTACTACTATGCTCATCGGCTGCAGATCCCTGGCGCACGAGAACTGGAAAGCTGGAGAGGAGAAGGCTGCCTTCATCTGATGATCCCGGCACAAGACATATGGCTATGAGGAAAGCACCTGCCACTTGACAGGTGCTTTGTTACTGCTAAACTGAAACGAAAACTACTACTTAAATTGCCTTTCTGCCAGTGATGCTCCCATTGTTTTGCTTTCCGGTCGAAGCCCGGAGGACATTAAAACGCAATGACGATACCGCCGTCGTATGCATACATGGAGGAGAGGGCAGAGGTAGGTGTCATGATGATTTCCCCAATAGCGGGGCATTTTTCCCAGATCATTTCCCGAACCTGCTTTGCCCGTTCAAGACAGTTGCAGTATGAGATTGTAAGCCGCTGAGAGCGCGCTGCCAGCTGTGCGGTCTGTTTGCGAACAGCCTCAACCATCTGGATGAGTGCACCCTTGGTTCCTCTTCCTTTGCTCAGCATTTTAATCCCGCCGGTGCCATCATCGCTCATCACAGGACGGATGGACAGGACATTGGCAATAGCTGCGACCGTTTTGGCAATACGTCCGTTCTTTACGAGATTATCCAGGCTGTCAAGAACAAAGAGGGTTCTCATGGAGCGAATCTTATCATTGACCATCTGAACGATGGTATCAAAGGATTTACCGAGACGCATCAGGTCATGGATCATCATGGCAATCTGCGTTTCGCCTGCACTGGCACTCTCGCTGTCAAATACGTGAATGCGTTTATTCGGCTGCTCCTCAAGCGCCATTTCGCGGCCCAGCATCGCCGCATTATATGATCCGGAAAGACGGCTTGAAAGGGTGACCACAAAGCAGTCCCCGGGACTCATCAGCATGTCCTGCATATACCGTTCGGGGGAAGGACAGGCAGAACGGGCTGGAACCGGTGAGGATTTCATTGCATTGAGATAAGGGACGATTTCAACAGAACCGTCATCAACATATTCATTTAAATCAATGGTGATGGTCAGTGGGGCAACGCTTGCGTTCATATCCTCAAGCTGTTCCGGGGATAGATCACAGCAGCTGTCGACCAAAATATGATAATTCATGTAATAATCCTCCTTTGCGGGTACATCTGGCCTGACTGATCCGCCGGGCCATGTTAAATACCTGCTTTCTGAGAGAGCCAACTGGATGGCCCCTGTCTGTTGGCTGACCGGAACAGTATACACCACAGACGAGAATGTGTCAATATCTGAAAACATTTAATCTAGTATTAAAAACTAGATTATAAACAAAAGAAGAGTCGCCACAAGGCGACTCTTTCTTATACGCGCATCTGACAGCCATCCTCGCCCTTTTTCCAGGTGGGATTGCGTCCGAGAGAAGCGGCACCCACTGCCGCGTGAAGCATGCAGATTCCGCGATCAACACCGGCATATTTTCCGATGAGAACGCGTTTGTTGAGGACGGAGAGCGTCGTTTCGGTCACCTCAATGTTCCAGGGCTGCATATTGATTGCGCTTGGAGCAACACGCGCCGAACTGACCGCAGCATACTGCCAAGGACCGAGTTCTTTGAGCTTTTTCTCGTCAAGGCCGCAGAGCTGTTCAAAGGAGCGGCGCTTCGGATTGAATTCCGGGCGATTTGCCTTTCCGATGGCAATGACACAGTTGACGTGCTCATCATTTTGCAGATTCACGTTTTTGTTTACGATATCTGGATGGAATCCGGCGCCAAGCCAGCAGGTATCAAGGCCAAGGCTGACGGCTTCAAGGACCAGCGCTTCGCCCATATATCCCTCAAGCTCAGGAACCGTATTGTTTTTGGCGACAATTACAGCGTAGACATCCGTTCCCTTGATCACGCTCTTGAGACCGGGGCCCTTGAACAAGCGAACGCTGATGCCCTGCCAGGACAATTTCTTACATAACTGGCCGAGTACTTCCAGTTCGGATTTTTGCGGTGCTTCGAGGAAGCGGCGTACGGAGGAGCGCTTAAACACGGCGTCCGCCCATGCCGGGGAAAGATTGAGTTCAAACATTGAGAATGCTCCTTGTGATGATTTTTTCTAAACGAACCATAATTTAGCATGCGATTGAGAACATGTCAATTCACGAAGAGGATTTTTCCTCCTTGAGAACGACGTTTTTTTCGCCTAGAAGATCAATGAGATCGTGGAAAAGGAACTGTCCGGGCGTTACGGAAAGGTGATCCGGGGCTTTTAAAATCTTTTTTACATTCCGTGCATACAGCATCACCGGCGTTTTTCCTTTATACCGGGCAAGGACCGGCGTTACAAACTGGATGGCGCTCTCATCAGGAAGGGAGAGCCAGAGCTTGGCATTTCCTGTGCCCACCGGGGAATCTGTCGACATTTTCTGGCCTGCATCAGCGTGTTTTTCCTGTGGGGGCAAAGTGGCGGCAGCAGGCACAGTATCTGTGCCATATGCGACAGTCGCAGGTTTCGGGTGCGCAACTGCGCCATGTGTGGCAGGAGGTGTAGCGTTTTTGCGTGTACCTGTGGATCCAGTGTCTGTATTCCCGGATAAAATGGATCCGCGCTTTTCTGCAATTTCGCTGTTGGATAATAAGGGATCTATGGATTCCAGAATGAGTTTGGTCGGTTCATCCTCACGGATGGAAAGACGGCCGCTGATGATGACCGGCGTATCTGCAACAAGCTGAGCACTCAGCTGTTCAAAGGTCCTTGCAAACACGATGACCTCGATACTGCCTGTCATATCCTCAAGCTGCAAAAACGCCATGATCTGACCGTTCTTTGTGGCTTTCTGCTTGATCTCCGTGATGAGACCGCCGATCTTTGTCTTTGTCCCATCCAGGGATAAGCCCTGATCGCCGGTTTCCTTGAGCTCAAGAATTTTCGCCGTATTCATGGGAAGAACGGAAAGGGCCTCGGTATATCCGCTGAGTGGATGACCGGAGATGTAAAGACCGGTCACGCTTTTCTCAAGCGCGAGGCGCTCTCTCGGCTCAAATTCCGGAATGTCGGGGAGAACCGGGCGCTCGACCTCAATCAGATTGTCATCAAAGAAGGAGAGCTGGCCGGCAATGACATTTTTTCTTGATTTGGATGCGCTCTCAAGGGCCTGTTCGTAAACGGCAAAGAGCTGGGCGCGTTTTGCGCCGGTACAGTCAAAGGAACCGGAGACAATCAGGGATTCAACGGCACGCTTGTTGACGAGATCGGAGCTCATCCGGGTACAGAAATTGAAAATGTCCGTGTAGCGGCCACCGATCTCCCTTTCCCTGATGATGGCGTCAATGGCCTTTTCACCACAGGACTTGATGGCCCCAAGGCCAAAGCGAATTCCAGGGCCGTTTTCGGATTCATCCACAGAGAACTTGCGCTGGCTCTTGTTGATGTCCGGGGGAAGGATGGAAATCCCGCAGGAGCGGCAGTATTCAAGATAGCTGGCCATTTTTTCCGTCGCATTTGAAACGGAGTTCAGAATTGCGGCAAAGAACTGAACGGGATAATGTCGTTTCAGCCATGCGGTCTGAACGGCGACAACGCCATAGGCCGCTGCATGGGACTTATTAAAGGCATAGGAGGCAAATGCGGTCATTTCATCAAAGAGCTGATTGGCAATCGCTTCGGAAATGCCGTTGCGGACACATCCGGGAACGAGGACCTTTCCATCTTCCTCAAGCCCGTGAATGAAGATTTCACGTTCCTTGGCCATGACATCGTGTTTTTTCTTGGCCATGGCACGCCGAACCAGGTCACTGCGGCCATAGGAATATCCGGCAAGGTCACGGACGATCTGCATGACCTGTTCCTGATAGATGATACAGCCGTAAGTGACGGAAAGGATCGGGCGCAGGGACTCGTGCAGGTACTGGATGCCCTCGGGATTCTTCCTGTTCTTGATGTACACGGGAATGGAATCCATGGGGCCGGGGCGATAGAGGGAGATAGCCGCAATGATATCCTCGAAATTCTGCGGACGCATGTTGCTGAGAAAGCTTCGCATCCCTGCCGATTCGAGCTGGAAGACCCCGTCCGTATCGCCGTTTGAAATCATCTTATAGACCTCAGGATCATCCATTGGAATATCAAGGCTGTTCATGGAGATGCCGATATCCTTCATCATTTCAAGGGCATCCCGTATGACGGTCAGAGTTCTGAGACCAAGGAAATCGACCTTGAGCAGACCCAGCTTTTCAATGGTTCCCATCGGATACTGGGAGGTAATGACGTCGTCGTTCCGCTGGAGCGGGATATAATCCGTAAGGGGACGATCCGTGATGAGCACGCCGGCAGCATGGGTGCTGGTGTGCCGGGGAAGCCCCTCAAGGCGCAGGGACATGTCAATCAGCTTTGTGATTTTCGGATCCTCTTTATAGAGCTTGGATAATTCCGGTGAAATCTTAAGCGCGTGTTCCAGTGTCATGCCAAGCTCATAGGGAATCAGCTTGCTGATGTTGTTTACCTCTGCAAAGGGGTATCCAAGAACGCGGCCAACGTCCCGGACCACGGCCCGGGCGGCCATGGTTCCGAACGTGATGATTTGACTGACGTGATCGCTTCCGTACTTTCTTGCGACGTAGTCGATCACTTCCTGACGGCGTTCGTAACAGAAATCCACGTCGATATCGGGCATGGAAACGCGCTCGGGATTCAGGAACCGTTCAAAGAGGAGTGAGTAACGGAGCGGGTCAAGCTGCGTGATGGAAAGACAGTAGGCGACAATGGAGCCGGCGCCCGAGCCACGCCCGGGACCGACAACGATTCCATGGGAACGTGCATAGTGAATGAAATCCCAGACGATCAGAAAATAGTCAACATATCCCATACGGGAAATCACAGAGAGCTCATAGTCAAGCCGCTCACGGGCTTCGGGGGTGACCGGATGATAGCGTTCCTTCAATCCGGCCTCGCAAAGCGAACGGAGCATTTCCTCGCTGGTTTCCCCGTGAGGCGTTTCGAAGCGGGGAAGCTTTGTCTCGCCAAAGGTGAAACTGACCTGACAGCGCATGGCGATTTCATGGGTTCGCTCTATGGCCTCGCCCAGCTGAGGGAACAGGGCATGCATTTCCTCTTCGCTCTTGATATACAGTTGGTCGGTGTCCTGGCGCATCCGCTTTTCATCATTCAGCGTCTTTCCGGTCTGAATGCACATCAGAATTTCCTGAGCGGCAGCATCCTCCCGGGTGAGGTAATGACAGTCATTGGTGACAATCATGGGGATGCCGGTATCATTGGACAGGCGGATCAGCAGGGGAAGGACCCGTTTTTCATCCGGCAGACCATGGTCCATGAGCTCAATAAAGAAATTTCCCTTTCCGAAAATCTCTTCCATTGTCTTTGCATGTTCAATGGCAGCATCATACCGGCCATCCAGCAGCAGCTGATTGATGCGCCCGGAAAGACAGGCGGAGCTGGCAATCAGTCCTTCATGGTGCTTTTTGAGTGCTTCCAGGTCTACGCGTGGCCGATAATAATATCCGCGAATCCAGCTGTCGCTGACCAGCTGAATGAGGTTTTGATACCCCGTCTGATTTTCGCATAACACAATGAGATGACTGGTTGCCCTTGGGCCATTGCTTGAATTCTTGTCGTCCATGTTGGGGCACAGATACAGCTCACAGCCTATGACAGGATGAATGCCGCGATTCATGGCTTCATTGTAAAAATCAATCACGCCATACAGGGCACCATGATCGGTAATAGCACAGGCATCCATTCCAAGTGCCTTAATACGGTCAAGCATCGGACCGATCCGATTCGCACCGTCCAAAAGACTGTATTCACTGTGCATGTGCAAATGCGTGAATGCCATGAGAAACCTCCGTTTTTGCTTAAAATGCGTTTCAATGTCTATGTCGGATCAAGGAAGGTGAGTGTCACCAGTATCGGCAGAACACGATGTGACGCCATCTTTGTTTCAAAGACCAGATGCAGCTCAGGATTCCAGGTTTCGTATTCATACCAGTATTCCCGTCCTGTTTCCGTTTCTACAGATGCCCGGTAGGAGATGAAGGAAGTGCCACCCAGCGTCTGCATTTTCACCTCATCGCATCCGGCGCTTTGGTAATACCGATAAATGTCAAGAGGATCATAGTCGTCAATGTGATCATCGCTCTCGTTTTCATAACAGTAGATGAAAAGCTGCTCTTTGTCTGTTCCGACACCCATGCTGAGCAGGGCCTCGCCGCCGGGCTCGGTCAGATCACTGGTGGAATAGTCCTCAGGGATGGTCATTGTAAACCCAAAGGAACTGAGATCCAGAAGCTTGCCGGTGATAGGTGTGACTTTACTGTCCATGCGGTCGAGCTCGCGTAAACACAGCGCAAGGAGACATCCGATGAAAAATGCAGCAAGCAAAGATAGAAACAGATACCTGTGTTTTGAAAGAATGTTCATATTTGTCCTTCCGGGAAATGGCCTGCGTCCGAAATATGATGGATAGCGGCAACAGATGCCATGTAAAAAGACGGATTATTGGAATAAATTTGATATAGTACTGCATATTATAACTCTGCACAGATAGATTCGCCAGTGTTTTTCCTCCAGGAAAGGATGAAAGTCAAAATCTTTTTTGCAAGACTTCCTTGCAAGTGCCAAAACCCTGTGCTAGAATGAACCACTGCAAAAAAAGAAAGGGGGCGCAAACATGTCGATGTTTTCATTTGATGAAGGCGGCTCGTTGTATGATTCAACGCCGGTCGATAATCTGTTTATCTCAGAATACATGCTTCACGCTCCCGGAGACTATGTAAAGGTATATCTGTATGCCCTCATGCTCTGTCATCATCCGCGCGAGCGCTCCAGCTATGAGGCGCTGGCCAAGGATCTGGATTTGAGCGTTCAGGATGTCGAAAAGGCATTTCGCTACTGGGAGAGAGAGGGGCTTGCCAGAAAGGTGGGGGACAATCCACCGGCCTATGTGATTTTGACAGCGGTCCACCAGGCATTTAACCGTTCATCAAATCCCGGAGAACAGGTGTATAACCGCCGTTTTGCTGAGGAAATTCAGCGCATCATGGGAAACCAGGTGCTTGGAATCAGCGACTATCAGATCATCTATGACTGGGTGGACGTTCTCGAATTGCCCGAAGAGGTTGTCCTGATGCTTCTTCAAAATGAAAAGAAAGGCAAAAAGGGCAATATATCCATCAAAATCGCAGACCGTAAGGCAAAAGAATGGGCACAGAGCGGCGTGCGTACTGTTGAGGATGTGGAGAAAATCATCATCCTTGGCAAAGAACGTGAACAGGAGCTTAAAAAACTGCTTGCCCGTCTTGGGCAGCGGCGGGCAGCCAGTCAGGATGAAAAAGAGCTGTACCGGAAATGGGTGGACGACTGGGGATTTACTCCGGAAAGCATCCAGGAAGCATGCAGAGAGACAACAAAAGGAACGCCTACCATGGCCTACCTGGATGGAATTCTGCTCAGACAGCATCAGAACGGCATCCATGATGCCGTAAAAATGCAGATGGCCTTTGCTGAGGAGAAAACCATCCGGGATATGGCAAAGCAGGTTCTGATGGCACTGGGACGTGCAGGAACGGTACCGACAGAGGATGATTTGGCCCACGTCATTTCCTGGCGGGAACATGGGATGTCAGATGAGTATATCATGCTGGGCGCCACTGCTGCGCATAATCGCCGTAATAATGCGAATATGGAAGATGTCGAAACGCAGCTCATGAGCTGGTTCAACAAGGGAATGCTTAACCCGACCATGGTCAGAAATGAAGGGAAAAAGCTTAAGGAAAAGAAGGATTTCCTCCATTCGGTGTTCACCGATGCAAAGATTGAGAAATCGACCATTACCGAGCATGACATTTCCCTGCTTGACCGGTGGGAAACCGATTATGGCATGAGCAGGGATCTCATCCGACTTGCAGCCGGGTATTCTGCAGGAAAAGAGCGGCCAATGGAGGTCATGAACAAAATTCTTGGCGACTGGCATGCAGCGTCCATCTCAACGGCAGAGGCGGCAGTCCTTGAACATGAACAGCATCAGAAAGGCAGCAAAAGCAGCGATTCAGGTGAGAAAAAGGAACCGGAGCCAACCGGATTTATCCATCATACGGATGAGGACTGGAAACGGACGGAAGAAGCCCTTATGGTTGATCTTTTTGGAGATGAGTGAAAATGCAGAGCAGAGATGTCATTACCAGAATGGTATTTTCGGAACTGGAGCAGCAGAGGGAAGAGCAATATAACGAGGTTCGAAACCGGGAGGCGCAGGTACGGGCAAATAATCCCGTGATTGACCGGCTGTTTAATGAGCGGGCCATGACGTTCAGCAACGGAATGGCGGATGCATTTAAAAATCCCAAGCAGGCTCAGGAAGTCTCAAATCGGATTCAAAAAGAAATTGATGTCATCAATAAGACCATTCGCGCGGAGCTCGTAAAAATGGGTTATCCGGAAACCTATCTGCAGCCGACGTATCAGTGCAGTCGCTGCGAGGATACCGGCTATGTCGGTGAACTCATCCATGAGATTTGCGGCTGTGTGCGGGCAAAGGTGACACAGAGAATGCTTTCGCTCAATGGTCTGCAGGAGCTGACTGAGCAGAATTTTGACCATTTTGATCCCGCACTCATTCCGGACACGCCGGTTCCTGGGAAAAAATACACACAGCGAGAGCTTACGGTGCGCATTAAAGATCACTGCGAAACATATGCAAATAACTTTGAAGCGAATTCCGGGAAAGGCCTCCTGATGATCGGAGGAACGGGGCTTGGCAAGACATTTCTGTTGAACTGTGTTGTTGAGCGCATTCTCTCAAGAGGTTTTTCTGTCGTAAAGGTCTCCGCCTATCGTCTCGCCGAGGTCATGCGGGCCTACAATTTTGACCGGACAGATGAAGAGCTGGTCTACGATTACATCAATGCGGATCTTCTCGCGATTGACGATCTTGGCACTGAGCCGAACTATAAAAACGGACTGCAAAGCGGCCTCTATCATATTCTGAATGAACGCATCAACAGTCATCGGTCCATCATTGTCACGACCAATATGGATACCGCCGGTATAAGAGTCATGTACGGTGAGCGCATTGCCGCAAGGCTTTTTGACCCCAGCCGGATGACGGGACTTCTGTTTATCGGCGAGGATATTCGGAAATACAGAAAGAACGGTCTGTTTCAGTGAATCTGAAACAGACCGCTTTGTTTTAGTACATCAAACCGGCGCTTTGAAGCTGATAACGGAGATTATCAACCGCGAGCTGCAGGGAATCGTAATCAATGGGGGTAACGGAGAGCAGCGTCTGCACGGTGCTGATGGCCGTGTTGATCTGCCGTCTCGTGTCATTGCTGGCACTCTGCGATGCACCGACGGCCTGATAGGCCTGCATGATCAGGCTGTAAGCCTCATCCTCAAGCGACTGTCTGGCGGATAGATCCTCTGAGGAATAGTAGGCATCATGTATGGAACACGTATGCGCATAGATATCCTCAATACTCTTAAGGGTAGAGAATTCACCCAGATACTTTCGGATGGTCTCACCGTAGCTGTCAATGTAATCATACAGTGGATGATTCCTTGGAATGAGGACAATGCCGCGGTTTTCACGCGTATACTCCGGACAAT
>JAFUZM010000311.1 GCA_017476605.1 Clostridia bacterium | reverse complement strand
CACTTGAGGCCATGTGTGGCTCTTACGCGGCAACTGTTCCATTTAAGGCATATGGAGGAACACTGTCTGATTTTGCAACGGACCCTCTCCATTTGGAAATCCTCACGGATCTGACAGAAGAGGAAATGGAGGAATATACCCGGAATATGGAGGAACTGGCGGAACTGGAGGAGGCAGAAGAGGTTCAGGATGATACGGAAATGCTGCACTCAAGCAGAGAACAGATGGGGCCCAATGAGTATCGGAACAGCGAATTCAGCTATCTTCTGAAACCGAACAACACGGCGACACTGATCTATTATTATGGAACCAAGCGGCATCTTGTCCTGCCGGAAATCATAGATGGGTATCCTGTGACGGAAATCAATTTCAGAGGCTCAAAACATCCGGTCCTGAGTGTAACGATCCCATCAACGATTTTTATCAGCTATTATGATCTCAACAATTTTACCTATCTGACTGCAATTTATGTCAATCCAGGCCATCCCCAGCTTGCAAGTGTCAATGGAATTCTGTACTCACGCGACCTGAGAAGACTGATTGGATGTCCGGATCGATATCCGGATAAAGAGGTGGTTGTTCCTGAAGGGACCACATTGATTGAATCACATGCTTTTAACATGCCTTCGCTTCACAAAGTAAAATTGCCTGAAACGCTGAGGACGATTCAACAAAGCGCGTTTAGCAGCCGCAATCTACGAGAAATCCATCTTCCGGACAGTCTCAGAGTGCTCGAAAAAAACAGCTTTGGCCTATGCTCAATTCGCAGGATCACTATTCCAAACCGAACTGCTGTGGCAGGACCTGTTTGCAATGTTTGTACAGAGCTTGAGGAAATCACGGTGATGCCGGGAAACGAAACGGTTCAGTCCATCGATGGTGTGCTGTTTTCTGCGGATGGAGAAACGCTCATTCAGTATCCGCCAAAGAAAGAACTGCAGGAATATAACGTTCCTTCCGGAACAGTTGAAATCGGAGCCAGTGCATTTTTGTACGCGGAAAATCTTGGAAAGGTTGTAATTCCGGATGGAGTTGTTTCAATCGGAAGAATGGCATTTTGCAATACCGCCCTTCGTTCCGTTGCATTGCCGGATACCCTTACTGAAATTGAAAGTGGCGTGTTTGATGATTGTACACAACTGCAGGAGTTTATCATTTCTCCGTCTCATCCGACACTTGATGCGATAGATAACAAGTATCTTTATTCAAAGGATCATTCGATCTTTTACTGTTACCCGGGAGGAATTCAGGAAACGACCTATGCGGTTGAAAGCGAGACAAAGATCATTGATGAGGATGCGTTTTCTCATGCACATCTTACCCATGTTATCCTTCCGGAGGGGCTGCTTGAAATTCGTCCACGCGCTTTCACATACACAGATATTGAATCGCTGCAACTTCCGGAAGGCCTTGAAAGCATAGGTGGAAATGCATTTTTCCATTTGCCGAAACTTAAATCCATTTATATTCCCGGAAGTGTAGAATCCATTGGCACATATCCGTTTTCCGGCTGTTGGAATCTTACCAACGTCGCTCTCGGATATGGGATTTCAAAGCTTGGAAGTTTAGCGAATATGAGAAAGCTGACGATTTCGATCCCGGAAACGGTGAACGAAATTCAGCCGCTGACTTTTTTAGGTGCTGAGGATGTACAGATCATTACAACAGAAGGAAGCTATGCGCACGAGTATGCACTGCAGAATCAGTTAAAGGTTGATGTAGAGCAGGGACATTATGAAACCTTTACAGAGCAGATAAAAGCAGAGAATTCCGGCGAAATTTCCGTACCGAAGACGACGCGAACACAGGTGATCATTACCGGAAACGGAACCATCAATATCCGGGAAAAGCCGGATGCTGAGAGCAGGCGAATTGGCCGGGCGTCCTCAGGCGAGATGTATTCCTGGCTTGAAACTGTCGAAAAAGGAAGCAGTGTTTGGTATAAAATCCAACTGAATGACGGAAGTCAGGGATATGTATCAGGAAAAGTCTCAAAACTCAAAGACTGATTCTTCCCGTGATTCCTGTGCAGACCGGATTCAAACGGAATCCGGTCTGGTGCTTTCTGCCTGCCAAGGACCTTTTTTGATAATTTCTTGCTAATTTATAGAATTTCATGTATACTTGTACCGATCTTTTTGGAAATCCGGGCGTTTGCCTTTACAAGGAGGATTCAAAATGGAATGCAGGATTAACAACAACCTGGGTCAGATTACAATCAGTGAAGACGTCCTTCTGAAAGTTGCAGGGTATGCAACGCTTGAATGCTATGGCATCGTTGCGATGTCCAGCAAACATGCAAAAGATGGATTTGTCGAGTGGCTGGGACGTGAGAACCTGACCAAGGGTGTTCAGGTTAATATAACGGATGACGGCATCGATATTGATTTATATATCATTGTTGAATATGGAATTTCAATCGTAGAGGTCTGTAACATCATTCGCTCTCAGGTTTGCTATAAGATTGAGAACATGACCGGTGCCAAGGTTCGAAAAGTGAATATTACCGTGGAAGGCATCCGCATTTAAAAGAAATTAGAAATCAGGAGGCGAAACCATTGTCACAGACAGTGATCGACGGTCTGCTTTTTAAAGAGATGATCATCTCGGGTGCTAACCTGCTTGAGCAGAACCGTGAAACGATTGATGCAATGAACGTGTTTCCGGTGCCGGATGGCGACACGGGTACAAACATGTCCCTCACGATGAAATCGACGGTAAAGGAGATTGAATCAAAGGATGAACATGATGTATCCAAGCTCATTCATGCGGCAGCAAAGGGAGCATTAAAGGGCGCCCGCGGCAACTCAGGCGTCATCTTATCTCAGATTCTTCGTGGGTTTTCCAAGGGAATTGACGGAAAAGAGACGATTGATGCAGCAGCATTCGCTGCAGGCCTGAAGCGCGGCGCAGATACGGCGTATAAGGCGGTTATGAAGCCAAAAGAGGGCACGATTCTGACCGTTATCCGCGTAATCGCTGAGGATGCAGGCCGGTATGCCGGCCGTCATCCCGAGAACATCGGCGGTCTTCTTGACAAGATGATCAAGAGCGGCGAAGCCATTCTTGACAAGACGCCGGACATGCTGCCGGCACTCAAGCAGGCCGGTGTTGTGGACTCCGGCGGAATGGGTCTTTTGACGGTCCTGCGCGGATGGCGCGCTGCGTTTAATGGGGAACACATTGAGGCAGTTGTGCCCGAGGCAGCAAAGGCGGAGGAGGAAGCCGATGCCTTTGAGGAGCTGAAGTACAAATACAGTGTTCGCTATCAGATCACCTATCTGAATGAGGGTGTGACGGAGGACGATGTCAATCGCGTCCGGACACGTCTTTCGAGGATTGGCGAAAAGGCTTCTGTGGAATTTGAAGATGAGGTTGTGGAGGTTCGGGTACTGACCAATGATCCCGGCAAGGCCGTTCAGTATGGCTGTGAGCTTGGCGAACTGACACAGATGGTCATTGATAATAAGGCAGAGGAGCAGAGAGAAAAACTCCGTAAGATTGAACAGGAGCGGAAGGCTGAGGAGGAGAAAGCCGAGGCCGAGGCAGCTGCTGCCGCCGCTGCAAGTGCTGCCGCTGAGGCGGCTGCGCCGGCACCCGAGGTACCGGAGGAGCCACTCAAGCCCTATGGCTTTGTCGCTGTCTCCATTGGTGAGGGATTCAGCCGGATCTTCAGCGATCTCGGTGTGGATCATATCGTAGAGGGCGGACAGACCATGAACCCCAGCATTGAGGATATCCTGGATGCGGTGGAGCGGGTGCATGCGGAAACCGTTTTTGTTCTCCCCAATAACTCCAATGTGATTCTTGCTGCCTCTCAGGCAGCAGAGCTTGCCGAACGGAATGTGATTGTCATTCCGACCAAGAATACGGCAATGGGCGTTGGTGCTGTGATTGCCTTCAGTGCAGATGCCTCTCCTGAGGAGAATCTTGAGATGATGACCGCCGCTGCCCAGCAGGTAAAGACGGGACAGATTACGTTTGCCGTGCGGGATACGGTCTTTGAGGATAAGGAAATCCATGAGGGCGATATCATCGGCATTCACAACGGCCGGATTGAGGTCGTCGGGAAAGACATCCATGATATGGCGCTGGAGCTGATTCGCCTGGTTGTGGAGGATGAGGACAGCCTGATCACCATTTATTACGGTGCGGATACGACAGAAGAGGACGCCAATGCGCTTTGCGAGGAAATCAGTGCGATTTTCCCGGATATGGATGTGGAAGTGCAGTATGGCGGACAGCCGCTTTACTATTACCTTCTGTCTGCGGAATAACAATAGGATCAAAACCTCCTGCGAAAGCAGCGAGGTTTTTTTAAGGATAAAATGAGAGCATTATCTGAAATTCGCGGATTCGGCGAGAAGAGACTCAAAAGCCTTGAGGATCATGGCATACGGACGGCGGAGGATCTGATCGGGTTCCTGCCCTCGCGATATTACGATGCAATGAATCCCATGGAGCCCTCTGAGATGCAGGATGGGGTGACGGGCTGTTTTCGCGCCTATATCCTCGGACTCCCGTCGTTTCATTATGGAAAGAGTGGTAAATCCTATGTTTCGGTCATCATCGGAGATGAACGGAAAAAGCTGCGCTGCATGTTTTTTAATCAGCCATGGATCCGGGAAAAGCTGGTAAAGAATCAGGAGAGGATTTTTTACGGACAGGCGGTTCAGAAATCGAACGGGATCTATGTGATCAATCCGCTTATGATTGAACCGGGGATCATTACCCCGGTGTATCGCAAGCTTCCGGATATCGGGCAGAAAACACTGCGGGATGCGATTCGTCTTTTGCTTGACGAACTGGACGAGCAGGACTGGATGCCGGAGGAAATACGAGACCGGTATCAGCTGATGTCTGAAAAAGAGGCCTATACGGCCATTCATTTTCCCAAGGAAAGTGCGGAGCTTGAGAGGGCAAAGGCCCGGATGGCCTTTGATGATCTCCTTCTCTTTCAGACGGCCATTTCAGGCCACATGGCGAAAAAGCAGGCGGTCCATCCGCTTCTTAAGGATGCCGGGATGCTTGATACCTTCTACGCGGGACTCAGCTATACACCGACGGGCGCACAGGCACGGGCTGTTACAGAAATTGCAGAGGATCTCATGAGCGGGTATGCCATGGCCAGGATGGTCCAGGGCGATGTTGGCTGCGGCAAGACAATGATTGCCTTTGCGGCCATGTATCTTTGCGCCCGGGCAGGTGCACAGGCGGCCATGATGGCTCCGACTGAAATCCTGGCGGCGCAGCATTATGAAAATGCCGTCCGGGAGCTGGGGAAATACGGCATTACCTGCGGACTGCTGACAGGGAAAATGACCGCTGCGGAGCATAGACGGGCGATTGAGGCCATTAAAAACGGCGAGTGGCAGGTGATCATCGGCACGCATGCGCTGATTTCTCAGGGGGTGGAGTATCACAATCTCCGGCTTGTCATTACGGATGAGCAGCACCGGTTTGGTGTGAGGCAGAGGACGGTGCTGGGCGAAAAAGGAGATCGACCGCACGTTCTTGTCATGAGCGCAACTCCGATTCCAAGGACGCTTTCCCTGATCCTCTATGGAGACATTGATATCAGTATCGTGGATGAGCTGCCGCCGGGACGCATCCCGGTCAGGACACGTCTGGTGCCGGAGGAGAAGAGGATGGACCTCTATCGGTTCATTCGCCAGGAGGTAAAGGCGGGACGTCAGTGCTATGTCGTCTGTCCCCTGATCGGTGATGCGGAGGAGGCGGATGAGAAGAGTGCGGTTTCTGTGTGTGAACAGATGCGGGATGCACTCCCGGATGTCCGCATCTCCCTGCTTCACGGACAGATGAAGAAAGAGGAAAAGGAAGCCGTCCTTGACAGCTTCTACGCAGGCAAGGTGGACATTCTGGTTTCAACGACGGTCATTGAAGTGGGCGTGAATGTACCAAACGCCTCGGTAATGGTCATTGAGGGTGCAAACCGGTTTGGCCTGGCACAGCTTCATCAGCTGCGCGGCCGGGTGGGCCGGGGAACGGAGAGCAGCTGGTGCTTCCTCATGGCGGAGGCCAATGAGCGGCTGAGGTTTCTTTGCTCGACCAACGATGGCTTTGAAATCGCAAGGAAGGATCTGGAGCTGCGCGGTGCCGGAGAGTATTTCGGAACGCGACAGTCCGGTGCTCCGGAGCTGCCGGGGGTGGCCCTCAGCGGAGATGGTCAGCTGCTGGCAAAAGCGCGGGAGGCATTTTTATATCTGTCGGAAAATCCTGCCCTTGCCGAGGACTATCAGGCGGTGATGCGGAAAGCGGAACAGCGGTACGGACAGCAGATCATCTCAAGGAACTGATGGGAACATGAGGTAGAAGCCTCAAAAACGCAATACGCGCGGTTCATTTCGGGCAAAACCATAGACATTTCGTTCAAAGAAAACGGGAAATTATTGATGATTCAGTATAAATCGCCAAAATCGGGAAAAAAGGAATTGTATTGAGCCCCGAAAATGTATATAATTATCTATGTGCGACCTTTTTTAAGGATGCCTCAATTTTTGTCTTTTTTCACATATTTTTATGGGAAAATGTTTTGATCATTATTTTAGGAGGAAGAAACAGCATGACAAAGTATGTGTACCTGTTTAAAGAGGGAAACGCGAACATGCGGAACCTGCTGGGCGGCAAGGGCGCTAACCTTGCTGAGATGACCAACCTTGGTCTTCCGGTGCCTCAGGGATTCACCATTACCACCGAAGCCTGCACTCGGTATTATGAGGATGGCAAGGTCATTGGTGAGGACATCGTTGAGCAGATTTATGCAGCGCTTGCCGAGACCGAGAAGATCAGCGGCAAGAAGTTCGGCGACCTTGAGAATCCGTTCCTTGTATCTGTTCGTTCCGGTGCCCGTGCATCCATGCCTGGCATGATGGATACGATTCTGAACCTGGGCCTCAATGATGTGGCCGTTCAGGGACTGGCGAACCTCACATCCAATGAGCGTTTTGCATATGATGCCTATCGTCGTTTTATCCAGATGTTCTCCGATGTCGTTATGGAGATTCCGAAGCCTCTCTTTGAGAAGGTTCTCGATGAATTCAAGGAGAACAAGGGCGTTAAGTTTGATACCGATCTCGACGCCAATGATATGAAGGAAATCGTTGTTCGCTTTAAGGAAATCTATAAAGAGAACAAGGGCGAGGACTTCCCGCAGGATCCGAAGGTTCAGCTGATGGAATCCATCAAGGCTGTTTTCCGTTCCTGGGACAACCCCCGCGCCATCTACTATCGCCGCATGAACGATATCCCCTCTGACTGGGGCACCGCCGTTAACGTCCAGAGCATGGTCTTTGGTAACATGGGCGAGACCTCCGGTACCGGTGTTGCCTTTACCCGTGACCCGGCGACCGGCGAGAAGAAGCTGTTTGGCGAGTATCTGATCAATGCACAGGGCGAGGACGTCGTTGCCGGCATCCGTACACCGCAGAAGATCTCCACTCTGGCCAATGTTATGCCTGAGGTTTACAACCAGTTTGTCGATATCGCAACCAAGCTCGAGAATCACTATCGCGATATGCAGGATATGGAGTACACCATTGAGCGCGGCAAGCTCTACATGCTCCAGACCCGTAACGGCAAGCGTACCGCTGCTGCCGCCATCAAGATCGCGGTTGACCTCGTCAACGAGGGCATGATCACAACGGATGAGGCTGTGCTTAAGGTTGAGCCGAAGCAGCTTGACTCCCTGCTCCATCCGCAGTTTGATGCGACCGCACTCAAGAATGCGAAAGAGATCGCTGTCGGCCTTGCTGCCTCTCCGGGCGCTGCCTGCGGTATGGTCTATTTCACCGCTGAGGAAGCTGTTGCTGCTGCCAAGACCGGCAAGAAGGTTGTCCTGGTTCGTCAGGAGACCAGCCCGGAGGACATCGAGGGCATGGCACATTCTCAGGGCATCCTGACCGCTCGCGGCGGCATGACCAGCCACGCTGCTGTTGTCGCCCGTGGCATGGGAACCTGCTGCGTCGCAGGCTGCAATACGCTCCGTGTTGATGAGGAAGCCAAGACCGCTGCCTTTGGTGATCTCGTTCTGCATGAGGGCGACTGGCTGTCCATCGACGGCTCTACCGGCAAGGTATATGCTGAGCAGATCCCGACCGTGGATGCAACCGTTTCCGGCGACTTCGCAACCCTGATGGGCTGGGCGGATGCTGCCCGTAAACTGCAGGTCCGCACCAATGCGGATAACCCGCATGATGCGGCTGTTGCCGTTAAGTTTGGCGCTCAGGGCATCGGCCTTTGCCGTACCGAGCACATGTTCTTCGAGGCAACCCGTATTGCCGCAATGCGTGAGATGATCCTCTCCGAGACCGAGGAACAGCGCCGCGTTGCACTGGATAAGCTGCTTCCGTATCAGAAAGCCGACTTCAAGGGCATGTACAAGGCACTTGAAGGCCGTCCGATGACCGTTCGTTATCTGGATCCGCCTCTCCATGAGTTCCTGCCTGCAAAGAACATGACCGCTGAGATCGAGGCGCTTGCCAAGGAGCTTGGCACGACCACCGATAAGATCGTCGCGAAGATTGATGAACTCCATGAGTTCAACCCGATGATGGGCTTCCGTGGCTGCCGTCTGGCTGTCCGCTATCCGGAAATCGCCGAAATGCAGACCCGTGCGGTCATCGAGGCTGCCATCGAAGTGAAGCAGGAAGACGGATATGATATCCATCCGGAAATCATGATCCCGCTGGTTGGCGCTGTGAAAGAGCTGGCCTATGTCAAGAAGGTCGTTCTTGACACTGCCAAGAAGGTTATGGAAGAGAAGGGTGTCGAGCTTGAGGTTAAGGTCGGTACCATGATCGAGATCCCGCGCGCTGCTGTAACGGCAGATGAGATCGCTAAGGAAGCAGAGTTCTTCTCCTTCGGCACAAACGATCTTACCCAGATGACCTTCGGCTTCTCCCGTGATGACGCCGGCAAGTTCCTGGGCAGCTACTACGACAAGAAGATCTACGAGAGCGATCCGTTCGCCAAGCTGGATCAGGATGGCGTAGGCAAGCTGGTGAAGATGGCCGCTAAGCTCGGCCGTGAGACCCGCCCGGACATCAAGCTTGGTATCTGCGGTGAGCACGGTGGAGATCCGTCCTCTGTCATGTTCTGCCATAAGGTTGGCCTCAACTATGTGTCCTGCTCGCCGTTCCGCGTGCCGATCGCACGTCTGGCAGCTGCACATGCGGCAATCCTTGAGAAGCAGGGACAGCTGTAATTGAATCACAAAAGCGAGTTTTCCTGAGTACAGGAAAACTCGCTTTTCCTTGTTTTTGGGCCTTAAAATCTTGCTCTTTTTTTCGCAACAAACCTATGGTATAATACGAAAACACAATTTAAGACAGAACCATTTGCCGATATGTTCTGTCCTCGTTAAGATCGGCGTTTTGCCGGTAGCGAAAGGAGGAGTATAATGCGGACAGGCAGAGCGAGCTATTCGTCCTCTCCTGCAGGAACGTACAGAGCCCTCGAAAGAAAAGCAAAACAGAAGCGGCCAAAACAGGAAATCAATCAGATCATGCTGATCGTCTTTTTCATCGTTTTACCGGTGATGGGAATCCTGGCGATCTTTTTCCAGCTTTTCCGCATTTTGTTTATCATCGCCGTCATCATCGCACTTGCAATCATGTGGGTTCTCCACTGTTTTTTGTTCCCGGGAAGGATGATCCTCTCGGGTATATACGGTTTTCTCTCCGTCCTGGTTCTTGTATCTGCGCTCAATGCACACAGAAAGGCGACCCCATCTGCGATGACCGTCAATACGTACCTGACACCGGTCCCGACGGTGGCCGTCACCGAGACACCGGCCTTTGATGCACTGTACAATACCATGGGAACGGATGTCCCGCCGGACTATTATGTGACACTCGACAATGAGGATTCACTTGCGGGACTCAATGAGGTGGGCATCAGCACTGGTGTGGACGAGTCACAGGGGGATGGTACGGGCGGAACAAGCGGCGTGTATGTTCCGACAGTAAAATCCGGTTCCGAGATCGCGCTTGAGAATTTCATGGAGAAATGGTACAAGCAGATTCCGGCGGACATGCTTGAGTATGCAGCGCCTTCCTGGAGAGAAGCACAGGAGGGGGATAATGCAGCGACGCAGCTGTACTGGAAGTTTAAAACGAGAACCCTGATGGACTGGCGGCAGATGTCCGCACCAACCGGGACAGAGGCCAGTGCGGCCCGGACCATCGCCATACAGGCGGATGTCATGTATAATGAGGAGGTCAGAACCTATCAGTATGATGCCATCACGCTGTTTGAAAATGACAACTGGTATGTCGATCCCGATTCACTGACCAGCGGTATTAAGGTGGAGCAGGCAACGCCGACACCGGATCCCAATATGACACCAACTCCATCACCGGAGCCGACACCAACGCCGACGCCGGGGCCCAAGACCAAGCTGTACTACAATAAGGATGGCGGTAAAAAGTATCATATTGATCCCAATTGCCGGTCGGTTTCCTCAAAGTATCTGCCGCTCAAGGGCACGTTTACCTACGCTGAATTGTCAAAGAGCCCATATAACAAGCTTGAACCGTGCGAACGCTGCGGTGCACCTTCCAAATAACAAGCAAGGGAGCATTCATGGAATGCTCCCTTTTATAAACCTGTCAGGAAATGGAAATGAGAAACATTTCGACGGGATCATCAAAGCAGTCGTAGGGCAGCGGATTTCCGCCATTGGTCGACTTTGTCTGATTGGAGGAAAATTCCTCTCCGTCGCTGATGAGCTCCCCCGGTGTCAGTACATAGCCGTATTCCCCCGCGATCTGGCAGAAAGCAGTGAGGAAATCCGGTGTATTCCGGCTGTCAAGGAGTTTCCTGCGAAATGCCGGATCGCGCAGCGCATGGGCCCGCATCTCAAGCAGAATGTCGTTCATGGATCGACCTCAAATTCTCCGAAGGCAATAAAATGCTTATCGGCGGTGCCGGAGAGAACCTCAAAGGAAAAGGCATCACTGCCTGTCGACAGATGGAGGCTCAGCGGGTCCTCGTCCCGGATTTCCTTTTCATATCCTGCGGTAAGACTGCTGATGTGACGGCCATGGAAAGCCTCACAGCCCAGCTGATCACAAAGCCAGGTAATGTAACGGGCGTTGTTGACATGCCCGTTTACGTCTTTATCCGAATAGGCAACATGACGGGTGGCAGAGGAAAAGACGGTATTGATTTTTGCCGGGAGTTTCGTCGGCAGCTCCACCGGGGCATTGATGTCACTGGTATCCGGAAAATGAATGTCGGTTTGCAGGGGACTTACGATTTTTCTCGTCTCGGTGTCCAGCATGACCCAAAGGCCGCCAGCTGCCGCAAGCGGGGTTCCATCCTCAAGAGAGAATACGTGATAACGGGGGCAGAAAAAGCGATTGAACGGACCGGCCCAGGTGGTGTGCCGGATGTGCTGTCCATACTGGGGCGGATGGAGAACGGATACGTGAATACGGGCCAGGGCAAAGAACAGGTGCTTTTCAAGCAGAGTCTGCCGACCGGCTCCGATGCGGTAAGAGTGCTGTTCGCCGCCTTCCTGCATGGCGGAAAACAGGGCATCCATTCGCATTTTCCCGAAGAGATCACAATCTGCTGCCCGTACAAGCAGAGATTCGCTGTAGGTTTTTTCCATAAAGAAATGCCTCGCTTAATTGATTTCGATGGAAGAAGGATAGCACAAGCAGGCAGAATATTCAAGAGAATCCCATTGACCGCACGCAAAAGGTAGCAGCCTTCAGGGGGAGAAAATCGGAAAATGTTTCCAGGTGTTCTTGTCATTTCACTCAAAATGCGGTATAAATAGAAGGTCATGTAAACGACTGAATATGAATAGGTTTCCGTTTTGGAACTTGATATACGTGGAGGACCATGGTGAAAAGGATTAAAATCGGTTTGGGCCTGATTTGCCTGCTTCTGGCGTTTCTTGTAACGCTTGGTGCATGCGGCGAGGAAAAACAGATCGGGAATTATATTTATGTACCGGAGAGCAAGATCGAGAGTACTGGTGGCCGGATTCATCTGAGTGCCATGGGCATCGGGTATGACCGGGAGACTGGGGAGGAGAAAACGGAGTCCCTGATCGGGCTTGAGTTCGGCATCTATGTCATCTCGGCGGAGGGACAGCTGCGCCCCTGGGCAAATCCGCTCTATCCGGCCGAACCTATGCGGGTCAGGACCAATGAGGAAGGCGCCTCTTTCTCTTTGCCGGGCATGATGGAATTCTATCTGGTCCAGGAGACGGGAAAAGAGGGATATGTATTTGACCGACAGGCCATTCCCATCACCGGGACGGAGATTGAGGTCATCAACCGGATGCCCGCCATGCTTGAGGTTCAGGTAACGGATACACTGGCAGAGCCCATTGAGGGAGTTGAGATTTCCTTCCTTTCCGCAGATGGGGAGCGCCATGCCGTATCGGATGAACGTGGCTATGCGACGTTCCTCTTTGAGGAGGAGGAAACGGGAACACTTGAGGAGAGTACCGTACCTAATCATCTGGCAGTGCTGAAACAGGTCCTGCAGGACGGTGAGGAAACCGAAAGCCCCATGAAGATCCATGCCGTGATGGGCCAAAAGACATCGGTCACCTTCCGGCATGCTGCCAATGGCTCCGTTCAGCTTAGCATGCGTCTCCTTTCCATCGGGGACAAGGGCGAGGCAGAGCAGCTGCCGCTCTCTGGCGTGCACATGACCATTTTTTCGGATCCGGTGCTGGAACTTGTGACGGATCAAAATGGTTTTGCCGAGGGAACGCTGCTTGAGGGAATCTATGCGGTTCACTTTGAGACGGAGGATCCCGCAGTTCTTCTTCCGGTCAGCGATTCCGAACTGATGGTCGCCAGCGGAAATACCACCACAATCAATCTTGATGCAACCGAGAACGCGGGCAGAATCGAACTGAATGCGGATTTTGCCGGTCAGGTGCCCGAGGGAACGCTGACTATTGTGTCGGAAAGCAGCGGCGAGCAGATGGACACCATTGCGCTTTCTGCGGCAGCGATCCCCATCAGCAAACCGCTGGTGCCGGGATTTTACTGGGCGAGCCTCGCCGTTCCGGGCAGCTCCCGCATTGACAGCATGGATTCACCCTCAATGGAGGAGCTGGAGGGAGCCGCCATTCTCGTCTCTGTTGAGGCAGGTCAGAAAACGGAGATCACGGCACGGATCACGGCGCCGGTAAGCCAGCAACTGCACCTCGTGAGGCAGAGCCTGGATGACCTTGGCAGTGTTTCTCTTGAAAACCTGGCCTACACCGGGGAGGCAGAGCTGATCAATTCAAGTGGGGAACGGCTTTCCCTGACGGTTGATAATGGCGTGTGCGAGACACTGACGTTCCCGGAGGAGTACATTGTACGAATCAGTGCCGAGGCAGCGGACGCCCTGGGCATAAAATCTATTTCAGACCCATTTCTCTTTCCGACAGAGGATGAGTCGGTTTCTTTCCCGAGCAAACAGGGAAGACTTCTTCTCTCTGCGTTAGACTCGGAGGGGCATCCGGCAGCTGCCGGAATCTATCAGATTGTAGATGCTGATGGGCAGACATATGACATCGAGATGGATGAAAGCGGAACGGCAGTCTCCCCTGCTTTAAGCGAAGGGGAGGTGCGCCTTACAAATCTTGTAGCGCCAGTCAACTGCATGGAATCTACGGAGATGCGCTGCCAGGTAGAAGCGGGAGCGCTGACTGCGATCGAGATTCCCCATGAATTATATGGCCATGTGCTGTTCACGATCCGCAAGCAGCGGGTTCTGGATGGACAGCTCCGGTTTGAGCCAATTCAAGGCGCGAACATTTCGATCACTGCACTTGAGGACAGTGGGCGGGAGTCCCTGGCTGCCACCACCAATTCAGACGGGCAGACAGCGGTATATCTGCCCGAAGGGAACTACCTTGCTGTGCTTGCGGATACGGATCTGACTGCCGCCCTCAGTGTCCAAAATGGGGCAGAAACTCCATGCACACTGGACGTACCGGACCAGTATGGTGCCGTCAATATCACGTTTAACGAGGATGGTCTCGAGGCAGTATCTCTTTCGCAGGTGGTGTTTGCACTTGAGGATGAAGACGGTGGGGAATATGTCCTTGATCTGACGGACCATGGGTATTATGCAGAGCATCTGCCAGCCGGAACGTATACAGTAAGCGAGATTCGGATGCCTGCGGGATATACACCAATGAAGCCGAGAACGATTACGGTCACCGGTGGTCAGCTGAGCGAGCTCTCGGTGCCGCTTAAGGACTACGCCGTACTGTATGTGGGCAAATATGGCCTCACCTTTGATGACAGTCTTCGGAATTATCTGGTTCCGCTGAGCGGAGCATATGGGGTATATACCAGAACAGAAAAGGGATACCTGCCATATCCGAGCGAAACGGAGCAGGCCATCATCTGGGCGAATACCGCAGAGGATGAAACCAGACATAGTTCCGTGCAGCTTCCGGCCGAGGATACGGGAACCGAATACTATCTGCATGAGATGGAGGCAAACATCGGATTTGCAGATGACGAGGAGTGGCATGCCATTACGCTGTTCCCGGGCAAGACGGAAACCGTCTCTCTGGCTGTGACATCGGACCGGGGCTTCTATCGTCTTTCAGTTCAGGATGCCGAAAGCGGCGCAGCTGTATCCGGGACCGCCTTTGCCATTCTGGATGCTGCCGGCGAGACGGTGGAAACCTTCACTGTAGATGGCGTGCATCAGAACGCCATGGCGCTTCCAGTTGGCTCGTATTCCGTAAAGGAACTGAACGCTGCACCAGGATACATGCTGAATGAGCAGGAAACCTCCTTTGAAATCTATCCGTATCTCAGCCAGGGCGGACAAATGACGGAGCTGGTGCGCACGGCTTCCAAAGTGCCGACGGAAGACCTGAGCGGCAGGAATGTATTCCTGACAGCCGATGAAAATGAAAGCAGCATTACGGTCAAGATGGATGCATTGCCCGGGGAATACCTGATTCTGCGTCCTGCCTATGAAGTTTCGCTTTCAAGCGAACAGAACACGGCCAGAATAACGGGCATCCGGCTGGATGACCTGAGTGGCTCACAGAAGGTCAATGCACGACTTGAAGTTCATGCAAGAAACGGCGGCTGGCTTGAGGGAGAGGCTTCCGTCATCCGGGCAGAGGAGCTGCCTAAATCCATTTCCCTGCCAGCATATGATATTGACCGGATTCGACTCAGTTTCCTTGACCCCGAAACCGGTCTTGAGCAGTCCGCCAGCCTGATGCCATGGCAGCTCACCCTGCTTCTTGGAAACAATGACACGGTGGAGGAGACCCTGGTAAGCACCACGTTTTCGGGATCGGTTCGCTATCGCCGTGCAGCAGAGAGTGACATCGAGTCAGTCGATCTCTCTGTCGGGGCCGAATCGCAGGTTACTCTGTCAAATGGCCCGGTAGGTGTATCGTCTGTTCCCGAGGGGAAAATCTCCGGCTTTGTTTTCTATGATTCCGCAGCAGACGGATGGTTTACGGGAGAAACGGATCGTCTGAATGGTGTTACCGTTTCTCTGCTCCGCGGTTCGGAAACCATTGCAGAAACCACAACGGATGCGCAGGGTGGATTTGTGTTCAGCCCTGTTGCAGAGGGTACATATACCCTGGTATTTGATTCCCGGAATGGAATCTATACCCATGGAGAGGAATTCTCAAACTATATTATCAGTCGCGTAAACAGCGAGGGCATCAGTGAGGAAATCCGGATTGACGGAGAGCACAGGGATGTCTGGCTTCTTGCCGGTGCCGTTCGTCCTGCCGGAATCCGGGGTGAAATCCTCGGCACGGAGAATTTGGACGAACCTCTTACGCTGATCCTTTCAGATGAGCATGGAAATGTCCGCTCGATCCCTGCAAAAGGCAATGCCTTTGAGGCAGAGCGTCTGCTGCCGGGCACCTACGTGCTGAGAATGCAGATCCCGGAGGGAATGCTCTGCCGCGAGGGGGATGGAGAGATAGAAAGGTCCATTGTCCTCGGCGAAGGGGAACAGCTGGTCGCGGATGCGATTGAGCTGCTTGAGGAGGCAATGGTCTCAGGACAGGTATGGCTGGATGAAAACGGAGACGGAATCAGGGACAATGCCCAAAGAGGCGTCTCACAGGTAAATGTGGAGTTGTCTCTGGTTTCAGAGGATCAGGTCAAGCCTGTCGCCGAAACAACGACAGATGAAAACGGAGAGTATCAGTTCCGGGGCGTATTCCCCGGGGAATATCTCCTAACCTTTGAACTGGATGGAAATACCGTCTTCACCCGGTATGGGGAAGCCTCACAGGTCTATGGCTCTGCATCCAGCAGCGGAAGCACAAAACCATTTACGGTGCTCGCCGGGCAAGAGCTCCAGGGAATCGACGTAGGAACGACGGTCCCGGCAAGACTTGAGGTACTCGTCTTTAAGGACAGCCGCGCAGACGGCCTCAAACAGATGAACGAATCCGGTCTCGAAGGGGTTCGGATTGCCATTGCCCGCGTTGAAAACGGAGAACTGCTGGACGAAATCAGTGCGTATACGGATGCAGACGGAAAAGCTCTGTTCAGCAGAGTCAGTCCAGGGGAATACGTCCTTCAGTACCGTATGCCCGGGAATTACAGGACGAGCATCGTGGGAGTCGGAACACCCGAGGAGCCCGCGAATCAGATGCCAAAGAGCATTGAGGCAGAGGGAAAAAGCGAGCCGTTCCAGCTTCGGATGGGCTCCTCCAATCTCTACTACATCGGTGCTGTGGAAACCGGAAACATCTTCGGTACTGTCTTTTACGACGATAATGCGGATACGCAGCGCGCAGAGACTGATGCACCGATTCCGGGAATGCAGGTGGAGCTGTACGATGCAGATAATGCCCGTATTGCTGAGACAACAACGGATGCAGCGGGCAGTTATGCCTTTACGGGAATTCCAAGAGGACGCTATTCCGTTCGCTTCTACGCAGAGGCAGGACAGCGCTTTGCCGGAAACAGCCGAAGCGTGGCACGCAATATGGCGGAGCGGAGTGATACCGCTGTCTCATCCACACATATCCTGAGCGTAGAACCCGGAAAAGACTTAAGAGAGGTCAATGCCGCCGTCGTTCGTCCTGCTACGGTTCGCGGACGAATCTTTGAGGACAGGAACGGAAATCAGGTGGAGGATGCAGAGGAGAACCCGCTTTCCGGTGTAACGGTCAATCTGACGTCCAATACGGGCAGAACAATTGAAAGCACCGTCAGGACGGATGATGAGGGATTCTTTACCTTTACATCCATCTATCCCGGAACATACCGGATTCGCATGGATGCACCTGAGGGATATGTCTACGCAGGTGAGATTGCAGGCAATGTCCTTCCTGTGGAATCAAACAGCGGTTCATGGTATTACACTGCACCGTTCACCGTGCTTGGAAACAGCTATACGGATGCTCCGATCTATGGTCTGCTCATGCAGAGCGTGATTCGCGGCAGTCTCTTGGAGGATCTCAATTACAACGGAACAGAGGATGCAGGTGAACCGAAGCTGCGCTCAGTGCTTGTGACACTCCTTGATTCGACGCATAATGAGGTAAACAGCGTTCGCTCCGGCCGTATGGGTGAGTTTGAATTCGATCGGCTCATGCCCGGCGATTATTCGCTGCAGGTCACCCTGGATCGCGGCTATGTGTTTACCATAGACGGACGCGAATCCGGCATGCCGAGGAGCAATCAGCAGGAAATGGTTCT
>JAFUZM010000310.1 GCA_017476605.1 Clostridia bacterium | reverse complement strand
GCCGAAATGGTCACGTCTCCCCGGGCTGCGTAAAGATAGACATGCTCGGTATCCGACAGGATGCAAAAGCGCTCCTCCGTCTGGTCCCGGTACTGTCCGGTCACAAGATACAGGTTTCCCGCCCAGCTGCGAACAAGCCGCCCGTCTTCATATTCGCTTTCGACCTGCAGCGTATACTGTTCCCCATTCAGCTCGCACTGGATTTCCCCGCTCTCCGGAAACGCCCCGGGATCCGCCACAAGCTCCGCATACTGACCTGTGATCTTGATTGTCTGCTCATCCACAATCCCAATGATCTCCACACCAAAGGGCTTATTCTGGATGAATGCCGCACTCCCGGGATCCGTGTTCTCCCAGTCACTCTGTGTATCCGGAGTCAGCTGCCAGGTACCGTCCTGACGTAGAAAAGCATCCGGCAGCGCATCCCGTCCCTCCGGCACCAGGCCTTTGCCGTTCCCCGAATACACGCCTTCCAGGATGGCCTGGTAGGCCTCGGTAAAGTTCTTCTCACTCAGCCCCATGCCGGGGCTCTTATCCAGTTTCTCTCCCAGTCGGTCCAGGATATATCGTATTAAGGCCCGCAGGCCTTCTTCACTGATCTGCACATTTTCCTCCCTTACAAGTACATTGGGCTTTCCCTATTTGCCAAGCCGTTTTGTCAGGGACCTGTTTCCCCACTAATCCATCTGGTATTTAGCATATTTTCCTCAACAGGTACATTGGGCCTCCCCTATTCGCCAAGCCATTTTGTCAGATACCTGTTTCCTCCCCGTACCATTGCTAACACAATGGGCATATTTCCTTCATCTGCCTTCCTCTGATAAGCAACCTGATCTTTCTGCGTAGTGACCTTTGCCGGTGCTCGTCACCTGACAAACTCCTCTCTGGATGGGCATGTAGGCGTAAAGGGGCCCGAACGCTCGGGCCCCTTATTGCTTACTCGAACAGGCTGTCGATTTCGGCGTTCGTGATGCTGTCTACTGCAAACAGCTCACCCAGGGCATCCCAGGCGCTGCCGGTCCAGGCATAGTTGATGCCGCGCTCCTGGACGTCGTACACATCACCTGCGGTGTTGCCGCTCGCCGGCAGATCCGCAACCGCCGCCACGCTGCCCTTATAGCGATACACGTTCGTGATGTCGCTCTTGAGGGCATACGTATCGGCGCTGCCAAAGCCGTCAAGTTTTGTCTTGTCTGCTGCGCTCATGAGGCCGGCACTTGCCTGCGTGGCTGCCTCGTATTCGGTGTTGTCCGGCTCGGCCCAGGTGCCATCGGCACGCAGGAAACGACCATTGTCCCCAGCTGCAGAGGCCGGAACAAGGCCTGCGGTACCACCGGTTGACTGGGTCGCACCGGTCATGCCCGGAACAGCAATCCGCCCCTCCGTGACGCTGAGACCGCTGCCGATCTTGACGCCGCCAAGGTCATCTGCCGTGGCTGCCGGCAGGCTGTAGTTGTTGGCACCACTGGCAATGCCCTCCAGCTTGCTCTTGTCGGATGCGCTCATGAGACCGTCTGCCTCGGTGGTCGCTGCGTTGTAGGTGGTATCGGATGCCGGGATACCGAGATCCGTGATGTCCGTCTTGGTGACAGTCACTGCGGCACTAACGTGACCCTTGTCATCCACCGTCACCTTGTAAAGGCCGGATGCATGCTCGGTATACCCCGGATGGGTGTAATTGTTGGCGCCGGCTTCAATGCCGGAGAGCTTGCTGGCCTGCTCACTTGTCATGAGGGTGCCGCCAGCGGCATCTGCCGTGCCCAGCTTTTCCACCAGGGCCTTTGCCGTGTTGTCATAGTCGTTGGTAGACAGGCCCTTGCCCTCTACCTTGTCCACCTTGCCTGTGAGAAGTGCCGTGATCTTGCCCAAAAACCGCTCAAGACCTGTGAGATCCAAATACTTTGACATGCTGTTTCCTCCATATAATTGTTGTGTTCTCGACGTCTGCCGCTGTGCACCTCGGCAATTGCCAAACTATATAAAAAAGAGGCATGGCCCTGCCTCTTCTTTATCGCTATTCAATTGGGGTTAATCTGTCGATGTCTGCCTCGCTCATCTCCGGAAACGTAACATTCCCGCTTTCATCCGGCTGGCAGCCTTCAACCGCTGAGACATGCCCGGTTCCCGGGATGCCTCTGGGGATTGCGAGATTCAGAACGGGTGCCTCCGCCGTACCTGTGAGCCAGGCGCGTGCTAACTCGTCCGATGAGATGGTTTCGATTTCACCAAGCGTCAGGACTGGCGAAATGCCGTCCTCTCCCCTGGGCAGAACAAACGTGAGACTCCTTGGTTCTTCCCTTGAAATCCGTATTTCCGGGGGATCTCCAGGGGCACTGGCGATTGCGGTCGGCTCCACGTTCCAGATGCCTGCAATGTCATTGATTTCCTCTGCCAGCGATATGGCCTCCCTGGCATCTGCCAGAACCTGCTCACCTGCCAGACTGCGCTCTCTATCTGCATTTACTCGGGCCTCCTCAGCCGTTTGCCGCTCGCTTTCCGCCTGTACCCGTAGGATTTCGGCAGCGCTCCGCTCCTGCTCAGCAGCCGCCCGATCCCGCTCCTCACTTTCCCGTGTGCGTTCACTCTCTGCCCGAGCTGTCTCAGCCTGTGCACGGGTGGTTTCTGCCTCTGCCCGCAGGCTTTCGGCCTCTTGCCTATCACGTTCCGCGTCGAGACGTTCTGTTTCGACCTGGCTTCGCACTGTCTCCGCCTGCTTGCGTGCACGTTCCGCTTCCTGTCTTGACCTTTCGGCCTGCTCTCTTGCGGCTTCTTCCGAGGCTCTTGCCAGCTCACCAGATCTGCGGGCTGTTTCCGCCTCTCCCCGTTCCTGCTCCTGCGATGCCCGTTCCTGCTCCGTAGCCTGACGCAACCCCTCCTTTTCGGTTCGTTCCAGCTCAGCCGCCACGCGTGCACTTTCGCCGGTTATTCGCTCCTGCTCAGCAGAATCCCGCAGGTCTTCCGCCTCCTGCCGGCTGTCTTCTCTTAAAATGCGTTCCCGCTCCGCGCTCTCACGCGTATCCTCCGCTTCAAGCCGGTCGATTTCCTTCTCAATGCGGGCCTGCTCAGACAGCTGCCTGGTGTTCTCCTCCAGCTGGCGCGTGTTTTCAGCCGTCTGTCGCTCGCCCTCGGCCCTGTTTCTGTCTGTTTCCCCGGATAGGCGCAGCGCTTCATTTTCCTGCCGCTCTGTTTCGAGGCGGATTCTCTCTTCTTCGGTAAGAGCTCTGGCGCGTTCACTTTCCTCTCTCCCACGTTCGGCCTCTGCTCGCTCGCTTTCCGCCAATTTCCTTGCCGTTTCGCTGCGAATGCGCTCCGCTTCGAGGCTTGCACGGGATGTCTCAGCGATGATTCTTTCCTGCTCAAGACCGGTTCTCGCCGTTTCGGCATCCAACCGGTCACGTTCTGCCTGACTCCGGCTTTCCTCAGCCCGGATCCGTTCCTGCTCAGCTCCCTGCACCTCAGAGTATAGCGATATTCTCGCATCCTCCGCTGCCTGGCGTCTTTCCTCTGCATCCTCTCTTGCCTGCTCGCTGGTTTCCCAGACGGCCAGGTCATCCATGAATGTAAGGTACGCCTCTGCCCTCAGGGTTTCTGCCTGCTGCCGCTCCGTTTCCGCCTGGCACCGGGCAGATTCCTGCGCTCTTGCCGTTTCGCTTTCCACCTGTCTTTCTGCCTCGGCATTTTCCCGGGCAGCTTCCTGCTCCGCCCGAATCTGCTCTGCCCGCTTTCGTTCCTGCTCGGCAGTATTCCGTGCCACCTCGGCTTCTGCCCTTGCCTGCTCTGCCAGTGCTCTTTCGCTTTCTGCCTGCTGGCGCCGGGTTTCATTGGCCTGTCTTGCCGTTTCCTCTGAGCGACGGCTGCTCTCTGCCTGCCGGCGCTCTGTCTCCGCAACGCTCCGTGCAGTTTCCGCCTCAACCCGTGCACGCTCAGCCGTGACTCTGTCTGCTTCAGCCAGCTGACGCATCTGCTCGCCGGATGCGCTCGCCGCTTCGATCCGGGCAATCTGATCCGCATTTTCCTGAATCCCGGTTCTCAGTTCCCTGAGCCCCGAGATCTCCGCCAGCAGCTCCGAAACCGAGGGCAGCGAGTTCGCCGGGTCAATGAGCGTATCCGAGGGAACAGTGGGCCGGACCAGAATATGTCCCCTGACCGCACTCAGGACCTTTTGCCCCTCCATGATGACCATGGTGACGCTGAGGGTTCCGGGGAACTCATAACAGGCACTGCTGAGAACCGCCTCAGCGGTATCCCCATGAATCTCCCCCGGAATGAGAATTGTCGACATGTCCTGTCTGGTCACGTACAGATAGGCAAGCTTCCCTGTAAGGGACAGGAACCGACCATTTTGCAGGACCCTTACGCGAATGCGGTGAGCAGAACTGTCCCCGGTGCCGGCAAGCACCTGCCAGGTACCCGGGGACCTGGGGACATCCAGGTTTGCCACCGCTTCAATGATGTATTCCATTTGCGTCTCCTCTGCAGGTACATTTAGGTCTGTTGATTCGCCAAGCCATATGTCAAGTACCTGCTTCCCGACAAAACCATCGCGTACGCGATGGGCATGGCTCCTCTTCTCTGACGAGCAACTCCTTTCCTGACAAGCAGCCTGGTCTTTCGGCATAATGGCTTTGCTCAGTGCTCGTTCCCCGACAGCCTGTTTGCTGCGCAAACAGGCCAGCTCCTCTGCAGGTACATTGGGGTCTGTTGATTTGTCAGGTACCTGCTTCCCGACAAAACCATCGCGTACGCGATGGACATGGTTCCTCGGAACAGGCACTTTCCCTGATTTGCCCTCTTCCCGGCAGATGCCTGCCGGATTCTCGATTGACAGAATAAGTGCTGTGGTGTAGAATTTTTTTGTCTTCTTATGGAAACATTGAGTAGCAGGGAACAGACAGGTTTCCTGCCAGGTGATCCCCAGAACTGTGGTTCCCCATCTTTTTTGAAAGGACAGCATCTATGCAACTCAGTCAACTGAACCTCAATCAGTCCGCAAGGATTGTGGCCGTACACGGCGAGGGCGCCCTGAGGCAGCACTTCCTTGATATGGGCGTACTCCCGGGTGCCGACATCACCCTTGTCAAGCTCGCACCCATGGGGGATCCCATGGAGCTGCGTATCCATGACTATGAACTCACCCTGCGTCTGGCAGATGCCGAGCACATCGAGATTACCCCGATCGAATCCGTACAGGCGGCAGAGAAAGACCGGAAAAAGCGCAAAACCGAACACCCGGGCCTCGGTGAGGAGGGCCGGTTCCATCCCAAGGGCAGCGGGGATCCGCTGCCAGCAGGAACCCCCATCCGGTTCGCGCTGGTGGGCAATCAGAACAGCGGCAAAACGACGCTGTTTAATCAGCTTACCGGGGCCAATCAGCACGTCGGAAACTTCCCGGGCGTCACGGTGGATCGCAAGGACGGACAGATCCGCGGTCAGGATGCCACCGTCACGGATCTGCCGGGCATTTACTCCATGTCCCCCTACTCCGCCGAGGAAGTGGTGTCCCGCAATTTCATTCTGGGCTCCCCGAGCGGGATCATCAATATCGTCGATGTGACCAGCATTGAGCGCAGCCTCTATCTCACCATGCAGTGCCTTGAAATGGGCATCCCCATGGTGGTGGCCCTCAACATGATGGATGAGATGACCGGCAACGGCGGCTCCGTAGACGTCAATGCCATGGAAGCCATGCTGGGCGTCCCCGTCGTTCCCATCTCCGCCGCCAAGGGCCAGGGCATTGAGGAACTGGTACGGCATGCCATGCACGTGGCCAAATACCAGGAGCGGCCCCTTCGCCAGGACTTTTGCGACAGCACCGATAACGGCGGCGCCGTGCACCGCTGCCTGCATGCCGTCGTCCACCTGATCGAGGACCACGCCGAGCGCGCCAGGATTCCGGTCCGCTTTGCCGCCAGCAAGTGCATTGAGGGTGATGAGCTGATCATCGACCAGCTGGGGCTGGATTCAAACGAAAAGGAAACCCTTTCGCACATTGTGCTGCAGATGGAAAAGGAACGCGGCCTTGATCGCAGCGCCGCCATCGCCGACATGCGCTATACGTACATCTATAAGGTCTGCGACGCCTGCGTCAAAAAGCCAAAGGAGAGTCGTGAGCATATCCGCAGCCAGAAAATCGACAGCATTCTGACCGGCAAATGGACGGCCATCCCGTTCTTTATTGCCATCATGGTGCTGGTGTTCTACCTGACGTTCAGCCTGATCGGCCCCTTCCTGCAGGATGTGCTCCAGTCCGGGATTGACGCCCTTGCAGACCTGACGGCCAGGGCCATGGAAAAGGGCGGGGTCAACCAGGTCATCCAGAAGCTGGTGCTGAAAGGCATCTTTGAGGGTGTCGGCAGCGTCCTCAGCTTCCTGCCCATCGTGGTCACGATGTTCTTCTTCCTTTCCATCCTTGAGGACAGCGGCTATATTGCCCGAGTCGCCTTTGTGATGGACAAGCTGCTGCGGAAAATCGGCCTGTCGGGCCGCAGCATCGTCCCGATGCTGATCGGGTTTGGCTGCACGGTGCCTGCCGTCATGTCCACGAGGACACTGCCAAGTGAACGTGACCGGCGAATGACCATCCTGCTGACTCCCTTCATGAGCTGTACCGCCAAGCTCCCGATTTACGGCTTCTTTGTTTCCGCTTTCTTCCCCAAATACAGCTGGTGGATCATCTCAAGCCTCTATATTCTGGGAATTCTCATTGGCATACTGGTGGCCACGATCTTTAAAAAGACACTCTTCCGCGGCGAGGCCGTCCCCTTTGTCATGGAGCTGCCCAATTACCGGATGCCAAGTGCCCGCAGCGTCCTGCAGCTTCTCTGGGAAAAAGCCAAGGATTTCCTCCAAAAGGCCTTTTCCATCATCCTGATCGCAACCATTGTCGTCTGGTTCCTGCAGAGCTTTGATTTCCGCTTCAACCTGGTTACGGACAGTCACGAGAGCATCCTCGCCGCCATTGCGGGATTCATCGCCCCGGTGTTCCGCCCCGTTGGCCTTGGTGACTGGCGTATCGTCACCTCCCTGATTTCCGGCTTCATGGCAAAGGAAAGCGTCGTCTCCGTCATGGAAGTCCTCTTCACCGACGGCGTTGCCGCCATTGGTGCTCAGTCCGCCGCCAGCATGCTGGTGTTCAGCCTCCTGTATACCCCCTGCGTTGCTGCCATCGCGTCCATTAAACGGGAACTCGGTTCCAAATGGGCACTGGCACTGGTCCTCTGGCAGTGTGCCATTGCCTGGATCTTTGCCCTGCTGACGCGGATCCTGTGGACCATCCTTTTATGAGGTAAGATATGCAAGCCATAGACTTTATCATTTTGCTTCTCATTGGTCTCATCGCCTTTCTGGCATTTCGCAGTGCACGAAACAGCCGAAAAAAAGGCTGCAGCGGATGCTGCAGCACCTGTGGCAGCTCCTGCTCTGCCATGCGCCGATAAAGCACTTTCTCCATCTGACTCCATTCTTCCCGAAACGGCAGTCCTTACGAAAGGACTGCCGTTTCTTTTCGATTTCTGCAGGATGACAGGTCCAGACTTTGCCCCGATCTCTCCCGTTTGCACCTTCTTTGTTCAGACCATTTGTAAAAGCTGACGATTGTTCCCCATCCCCTGAAGGTGTACAATATGGAAAAGGCATTCCATGGTTGCCCTCAAAATCGCCCCAGGATCATGTTTGGGCGCGGCTCATCGTATATTCCTTTATCCTCCCATCTGCGAGCAAGGAATGACGAAGTCCCGAATCATGTGATCCTGTGTATTGGGCCACCCTTAACATTGTCCCCGGTACCAGCGGAAATGTGATGGCAACAACGGATGCAAGCTGCAATCCGAACACAGGCTCCGGATTCAATGAATCGCCGTATCTTTGAGCATGTTCCGGTATGCAGTTGTAATGCAGCAGCGTCATCATAAAATGGTCTTCCCCGGATACAGACTTCTCCCTTCTGCTTTTGACAAAGATGCCTATGCGAATCCTGCAATGCTCCGTATTTGCAGAGGTTTCTTTCCTGTATCAGTAAGGCAATTCCTGCATTGACTCAAAGCATATGCTGTCATGATCCTTTGTGTGCCAGGGCTCAGGCGTTGACGTTAGATCCCCATCTCCATGCTGCAGAATTGACGCTGTTGTGCAGAGATTTGGTGATCTCTCAAGCAGCATACATCTATATGCGCCCCGAAGGATTTGCGTAAAGCTCATGTAAAGTCCGACGATTCAAAAATCAAAGTCAAGGTTTATCTGTGGAACACATCGAATGATATTATTGACAAACAAGCAAATTTCTTTTACACTATAGAAAAGCAAGTGGAATAATCTGCATATAGGAGATTTTATAAAAAAGGGGGCGAATATGATATGGACACAGAAGTTAAGAGCACCGTTAATAAAAACATCGGGACCCCATATGATGACGCATTTCGTACGATGACAAATGACTGTTCACAGCTGCTGATTCCCATGGTTAATGAAATCTTCGGAAAGCATTATCGTGGGGATGAAAAAATCATCTTTCATCCGAATGAGCATTATCTGAACCAGCAGGACGGAAATGAGGACAAGCGGATCACCGATTGTGATTTTTCCATAATCGGCGAGACAGAAGAGCGCTATTCGTTTGAATGTCAGTCACTTCCCGACAACAGCATGTTGGTACGCATTTTCGAGTATGTTACCCAAATAGCATTGGATGCAGGGAGTATTTTGGGTGACACCCTGGAAGTCACCATTCCTAACGCTGCTGTTCTGTTTCTCAGGAGTACCAGCAGCACCCCTGATCAAATGAAAATCCTCATGCATACACCGGGCGGGGATGTCGAGTTTGGAATCCCCGTGATGAAGATAAAACAGTATACAATCGAAAGCATTTTCGAAAAGAAGCTTTACTTTCTGATTCCGTTTTTTATCTTCAATCGCGAGTCGGATTTTAAAATCTACGAAGCAGACAGCAGCCAGCTTGAGCAATTGAAACAGGAATACTCAGAAATCCTGACAAAATTAGAAGAAGCTGCTGCTCAAGGTGATCTTCCCTACTACTATATGAGAAGCATCATAGATATGACCAAGCTTGTGCTTGAGAATATTGCCAAAAAATTTGAACGCATTAAGGAAGGAGTGAATTCTGTAATGGGTGGAAGAATTCTAGAACATGAAAGCAAAACAATTTACAATGAAGGTCGAAACGAAACGTTACAGCACATAATTTTACACATGTATAAAAACGGAATGAAAGCAGAAGACATTGCTAAAATGATAGACACAAGTGTTAATCTTGTGGAACAATTTATCAACTCTCCTGTCCCTGCAGCGAATAATGTCTGATCTCTTGACCCAAACAAATTGCTTACCTGGGCAGATGATGGTATTCATAACGTCTATCTTTGTTTTATGGTTCTCTTATTGTCAAACTCAAAGAGAGATTGCACAGACAATTCTAAAATTCTTACTTTGTCTATGCAGTGATATGCGTTCCTTTTCAACAACTGAATATCTCTATTGAATGATCCCTTTCATAATTTTCATATGAAAGAATCTCATCTTTGAGATTACTATCAAAAATACAAACATAGCGCGAAAGAAGTGAATTCTTTATTGGGTGGAAGAGTATTAGAGCATGAAAGCAAAACGATTTTCAATGAAGGTTTGAATAAAGGTTTGAATATAGGACGAGATGAAGGTTGGAATGAAGCAAAACAAGATACAGCATTACGCATGTATAAGAAAGGAATTAAGGCTGAAGACATTGCAAACATGATGGATGCAAGCATTACTCTTGTAAAGCAATGGCTCAACACTCCTGTCCCTGCAGCGAATAATGCCTGATCTCTTGGTCTAAACAAATCGCTTGCCTGGACGGATGAGGGTGTTCCAAACATCTATCTTTGTTTTATGGTTCTCTTATTGTCAAACTCAAAGAGAGATTGCGCAGACAATTCTAAAAGCTTTACTTTGTCCAATCAGCGATATGTGTTCCTTACCAACGATCGAATATCGCTATTGAATGAGGCCTTTCATATTTTCATGTGCAAGAATCTCATCTTTGGAATTACTATCAAAAATACAACCATAGCGCGAAAGAAGTGAATTCTTTATTGGGTGGAAGAGTTTTAGAGCATGAAAGCAAAACGATTTTCAATGAAGGTTTGAATAAAGGTTTGAATATAGGTTTGAATATAGGACGAGATGAAGGTTGGAATGAAGCAAAACAAGATACAGCATTACGCATGTATAAGAAAGGAATTAAGGCTGAAGACATTGCAAACATGAT
>JAFUZM010000309.1 GCA_017476605.1 Clostridia bacterium | reverse complement strand
AACATACGTGCGATTTCCTGGATCGCTCTTACGGTATCCGGCGGATAGGTATGGCAGCTCAAAAAGCACATGATTTTCGGTGCTTTTCCAAGGAGAATTCCGACATCATGCGTAATGCCATCATCTTCACCGGTCTTATGTGCCACATCCACATCATCATTTTCATCCGGATTGTTCCACAGATAGAACGGAATCTTTGCGTTCAGCTGCTGCTCAAGCAGAATATCAAGCATTTCCCTGGATGCCGCTTTTGAGACAACAGTGCCCTCAAGAATGCCTCTCAGCACTATTCCCATGTCCCGTGCGGAAACGGTATTGATGATGCCCTGTTTTGCCAGCTCCGCATCAAACATTTTCCGTCTCAGAACCGTATTTGTAAGTCCGAGGCATTTTCCTACGTGGTTGATATAGTCAATGCCGATTCGATCAATCAGCAGATTGGTTGCCGTGTTATCGGATACGATGATCATCAGTACAACAAGGTCGCGGATGGTCAGTGGCAGGCCCAGGTGAAGCCTTGAGATGACGCCGCAGCCAGGCACCCGTTCCTCCTCTTTTGCCGTGAGGCTTTCATCAAAGGAAAGGATCTGCTCCTCCTTTGCCTGAAAGCAGGAGATCATGATCAGAAGCTTGATGACAGAAGCTGCTTCAATGGGTTCGTCTGCATTCCATTCCAGGGTTTCCCCGCTGTCCGATTCGTATAGATACAGGCCTACCGTACCCTCAATTTCAGCAACCCTTTCCCTGATTTTCTCTTTGATCGTCATGCTGTTTCCTTTCACTTCGTCCCCTGAGCCTCCGGCTCCAGGGGGACATTGTTGCTTGGCGGAGCCTGCTCCACCTTATTCATGCGGCGCTCCAGTCGAACGAGAATGATCTCATGATAAACAAAGTCCGCGATGGCAGCGAACGGAATGGCAAAGAGCAGTCCCCAAATGCCAAACATCCGCCCGCCAATGATCACGCACGCAAGAATGACGACGGAGGATACGCCAAGAGATCCGCCATACAGCTTGGGCTTGATAATATATCCGTCAATGGTCTGCAGAATGATGGTGAAAATGATGAACGCAAGCGCTTTCCATGGATCCGCCAGGAGCAGAATAAACGCACTGATGGCAGCGCCGATCAGCGGGCCAAATGTCGGAGCAAGGTTCGTGACGCCGACTACGACAGAGATGAGAACCGCGTATGGCATCTGTGTGATCGTCATGAAAATGAAATTGGCTGTGCCGACGATCAGCGCTTCGATCAGTTCATAGATCACATATTTGCCGATGATCGAGTTGCATTTATGTACAAATGCGCTGACAACTGCCTGCTTTTCCCTTGGGATCAGCAGCTTGACAAGCCGCTTGATTCCCCGAACAATCACATCGCGATCCGCCAGAAAATAAATCGACAGAATGATCGAAATGATCCAGGTGAAGATATGATTTCCGATGCTGGTGGAACTGCTGAGCACAAGAGGAATATTCTCTCTCAAGAAAGAGGAAATGTTTCCGAGAATATTGGCACTGGTGGTCGTGACCGCAGAGATGTCAATGTCGAGTCCTTCCACATTTTCCTCAACGGTCAGGCCGAAGGAGTTAATGAGGTTCAGCAGCTGACTGATATACCCATCCATATTATCAATAAACCCGAGGATACTGGACACCAGCTGCGGAATCAGCGCAGACATCAGAATGATGGCAAATACGAGAAGCAGAACAAAGGCAAGCGCAATGGAAAGATTCCGACTTAGCCTTTTTGCTTTGACCCGCCGAAAAAGAATCCGCTGCAGGAAACAAACCAGTGGATCCAGCACGTAGGCAATGATAATCCCGAGGACCACGGGAAACGTATATCCGACCAATGCAGAGAAGACACTGTGAATGGTATGGAAGTGCGTGATGATAACATACAGCAGCACTGCCGAGCAGGTGGCAATTGTATATGGAATCCACCGTCCATTTTCAATTTCACGGATCCTCTTCATGGCGTTCCCTCAGTCCAAATAATGATGACGATATTCTATTATAGAAATCAGAAAAATGCAATATGTCGTCTTCCTTCCATATGCAATTGTGAGAAGGAATGCCGGATGATAAGAGCCAATGGTGCGAAAGAATGCCGGATGACGGGAGACAATTGGGATGGATGAATCCCCAATGCCATTTGACTTGTCTTTTTTTCGTGTGAACCATGCACTTTTCAATTAAGGAAAAGTTGTGTATAATAGGCAGGTCAATTGCCCTTTTCGTTTTTATGAACGATTCTTGTCTGATTGATATAAGACAAATGCGGCTAGATTTTTGAGGTTATAGATAAAAGGAGGACTTATTATGGCTAAAGGTGGTTTTGGACGCGGTGGATTTGGTGGAATCCCCGGTGGGAATATGCAGCAGCTCATGCATCAGGCTCAGAAGCTTCAGCAGCAGATGGTGGAGGCCACGGAAGCACTGGATGCAAAGGAGTACACGGGAACCTCCGGTGGCGGAGCCATCACCTGCGTCGTTAACGGAAAGCGCCAGATTGTTTCGCTCAAAATCGAAAAAGATGTCGTGGATCCTGAAGATGTCGAAATGCTCGAGGACATGCTCCTGGCTGCCATCAATGATGCGCTCAAGCAGGGCGAGGATACGAGAGAAAAGGAAATGGCCAAGCTTGGTGCCGGCTCAGGAATGGGTGGACTCTTTTAATTATGGCTGAGCAGTTAGAACCAATTTCAAGGATGCAGCAGCAGCTGGCCAAACTGCCCGGAATCGGAAGCAAAACAGCACTGCGCCTTGCCTATCATATTGCCTCTCAGCCTGAAAATCAGGTACGGGAGCTTGCTGCCGCGCTGTGGCAGGGCAGAAAAGCGATTTCCTATTGCTCCATCTGCGGGAATTTTACGGTAAGCGACCCCTGCCCGATTTGCAGCAATCCGGAGCGGCATAACGGCATCCTCTGCGTCGTAAAAGATCCTCGTGATGTGGCCGCCATGGAGCGAATGCATGAGTATCATGGCGGATATCATGTGCTGAATGGCATCATTTCCCCTATGGATGGCATCGGTCCGGATGACATCCGCATTCGCGAACTGCTGGATCGCATAGAAAAAGAACAGATAAAAGAAGTCATTCTCGCAACCAATCCCGATATTGAAGGAGAAGCAACGGCCAACTATATCGCCCATCTTTTAAAGCCCATGGGTGTTTTGGTCACACGAATCGCACACGGCCTTCCCGTAGGCGGAGATCTTGAATATACCGATGAGGTGACTCTGGCCCGGGCCATCTCCGGCCGAAGAGAAATGTGATACATGAAGGAACGACATTTTGTCGTTCCTTTTTTCAGGTAGAAGCTGCTACTTTGCGAAATGGCACTTCGCTTACGCAATGAAATGACTGACCGCGTTCAGATTCCGCTTCCATTTTTCCTCATCTCCTTGTAAATTTTAAGCAAATCGCTTATAATTGCCTTTCAAATGAACAGGTTTTTACCAAGCATTATCGGAAAGGTTTTATAAATGGAAAATCAATACAGAATCGGTCTTGATATTGGTTCTACTACGATAAAATGTGTCGTCCTGGATCGTGAGGATAACATTGTTTATTCCTGCTATGAACGGCATTATTCTCTTATTACCCAGAAAACACGGGAAGTCCTGACGCGCCTTGATCATGAGTTTATCCATGGAAAGCCGGTGTGCATCAGCATATCCGGCTCTGCTGGTATGGGCCTTGCCCTGGGTGCCAATCTTTCCTTTGTTCAGGAGGTATACGCCACAAAGGTTGCTGCCGATACGCTGATGCCGGGAACAGACTGCATCATTGAGCTTGGCGGTGAGGATGCAAAGATCCTGTTTCTGCAGGGAACACTTGAGGTCCGAATGAACGGATCCTGTGCCGGCGGAACCGGCGCCTTCATTGACCAGATGGCAACGCTTCTCGATACAACGCCGACGGATATGAATGCATCTGCGGCCAAAGCAGAGAAAACGTATACCATTGCATCCCGTTGCGGTGTTTTTGCCAAAACGGATGTCCAGCCGCTGCTCAATCAGGGCGCAAAGCATTCGGATGTATCACGGTCCATTTTTATGGCGGTGGTCAACCAGACCATTGCCGGATTGGCACAGGGACGTCCGATTGCGGGAAATGTCCTATATCTGGGCGGACCGCTCACCTTTTTAAGCGAGCTTCGTGCCTGCTTTGATGAAGCACTGCATCTCAAGGGAATCTGTCCCGAAAACTCCCTGTATTACGTGGCCTTTGGCGCGGCAAAGCAGCCCAGCGATCCCATTTGTCTCACCGACTGTATCGAAGCCATTGATGCTTTTCACAGCACGGAAAGCTATAATGCCCTTCCTCCGCTCTTCAGCTCTGAGGAGGAATTAAACGCCTTCAGAGCCCGGCATGCCCTCTCCAAGGTTCCTCTCTCCGATCCGGATTCCTACAAGGGAAAGGTATATCTTGGCATTGACTCCGGCTCGACAACGATAAAGTCGGTCGTGATCTCGGAGGCCGGAGAGCTTTTGCTGACCAAGTATCAGGGAAACAGCGGTGATCCTGTCCCCCATGTTCTGGAATTCGTCCGGATGATCCGGGAAACGTATCCCTCCTGGGAAATCACTGCCAGCGCAGTGACCGGATATGGTGAGGAACTGATCCGCAATGCCTTTGGCGTTGATTATGGTCTTGTCGAAACGGTAGCGCACTTCACCGCAGCAAAAGCCTTTCTGCCCAAGGTTGATTTTATCATTGATATCGGTGGACAGGACATTAAATGCTTTAAGATTCACAATGGTGTCATCGACAACATCTTCCTGAACGAAGCCTGCTCCTCCGGCTGCGGTTCATTCTTGCAGACCTTTGCGGGAGCGCTCGGATACAGCATTCAGGATTTTGCTCAGCTCGGTCTTGCCTCAAAGCGCCCGGTCGACCTTGGAAGCCGGTGTACCGTTTTCATGAACTCCTCCGTCAAACAGGCACAGAAGGATGGTGCGGATATCACGGATATCTCCGCCGGTCTTTCCATCTCCGTTGTAAAGAACGCGCTCTATAAGGTCATCCGCTGCGGCAATCCGGAGGAACTCGGACGGAACATTGTCGTCCAGGGCGGAACGTTTTTAAACGATGCCGTTCTTCGTGCTTTTGAAAAGGAGCTTGGCGTCGAGGTCGTCCGGCCAAACATTGCCGGTCTTATGGGTGCCTACGGTGCCGCCCTGTTTGCACGTGAGCAGCATCACCTTTCGCCTAAAGACTGCTCCCTGATCTCTCTTGCCTCCATTGAGCATTTTGATCATTCCGTCACCGAAACCCGCTGCGGACTTTGCGAAAACCATTGCAAGCTCAGCGTGCACAGCTTTGGCGAGGGACGCAAATACATCAGCGGAAACCGCTGCGACCGTCCGATTAAAGGCAGTAAATTCAATAACGACCTGAACCTCTATGCCTATAAGCAGCAGCGCCTCACAGAGCTTCGGGATCATCATATAGAAAATCCGAAACGCGGGAAAATCGGGCTCCCGCTCGGTCTCAATCTGTATGAGCTTCTCCCCTTCTGGCATGCACTCTTTGAAGATCTGGGATTTGATGTCGTCGTTTCGCCTTTCGCAAATCGAAAACTGTATATCGCAGGCCAGGCGACCATCCCCTCCGATACCGTCTGTTTCCCGGCCAAGCTGATGCACGGTCACGTTCAGTGGCTGATTGATCAGGGCATTGACACCGTGTTCTATCCCTGCATGAGCTACAACATGGATGAACACCTTGGCGATAATCATTACAACTGTCCGGTTGTTGCCTATTATCCCGAGGTCATTGCGGCAAATATGCATTCAGTCCGGACCATTCGATATATTCATGATTATGTGGGCATTGACCATCGTCATGTCTTCCCCAAAAAGTTGTATGGAATTCTCAAGGAATACTATCCTGACCTCACAAAATCCGAGGTAAAGCATGCCTGTGACGCTGCATATGCTGCCTATGAAAACTGGATGCAGGATATCCGGAATACGGGTGCGCAGATGATTGAAAGGGCCCGCCAGGAAGGAAGGCGGATCATCTGCCTGATTGGCCGTCCGTATCACGTGGATCCTGAAATCAGCCACGGCATTGACCGCCTCATTTCCGGCTTCGGCGCTGCCGTTGTCACGGAGGATTCCCTTGCCGCACACGTGAAGAAGGAACCCGTCAATGTGCTCAACCAGTGGACCTATCATTCAAGGCTCTACGCCACCGCAAAATACATCACCGGACAAAAGGATATCAATCTTGTTCAGCTCGTCTCTTTCGGCTGCGGCGTAGATGCGATCACGACGGATGAAGTCCGCGAGATTCTTGAGGAAAAGGGCAAGATTTATACACAGATCAAAATTGACGAAATCACCAACCTTGGTGCTGTACGAATTCGCCTGCGTTCCCTTTTTGCAGCAATTGCTCAACAGGAAGCTTTGGAGGCGGGAAAGGGAGGTGCACAACTTGGAAAATAAACATGTGGAATTCACAAAGGAGATGCGGGATGCCGGATATACCATTCTGGTTCCGAACATGCTGGAATTTCACTTTTCGCTCATTGAAAAGGTCCTGCAGATCAATGGCTATAACGCCGTTGTTTTGAAAAACCACGGCCCGAACGTCATGTCTGAGGGTCTCAAATATGTTCATAACGATACCTGCGTTCCCGCATTGCTTGTCATCGGGCAGTTCCTGGATGCGCTTCATTCCGGCAAGTATGACCTGCATAAAACCGCGCTGATCATCACACAGACCGGTGGCGGATGCCGCGCCAGCAACTACATCTTCTTGCTGCGTAAAGCGCTCAAGAAGGCCGGCCTTGACTATATTCCCGTCATCTCCGCCAACCTGTCCGGCCTTGAAAAGGCTTCCGGATTTAAGCTGACCCTTCCCCTGCTTCGTCAGCTCGTTGCCTCCTTGATTTATGGCGACTGCATTATGTGCGTCTCCAATCAGACCCGGCCATACGAGTATAAAAAAGGAACCACCGATGCACTGATTGAACAGTGGAATGCCCGCCTGATTGATCAGTTTAATCAGGGCAAAGGGCTCTCCTATAAGATGATGCGGGCGAACATCGAGCAGATCATCTCCGATTTTGATGCCATTGAGCGGAGCCATGAGCCGAAAACCAAAGTCGGTATTGTCGGTGAAATCTATGTCAAGTACTCCTCTCTCGGCAACAACGGGCTTGAGGAGTTCCTGAGAACACAGGACTGCGAATATATGCTCCCCGGCATTATGGGCTTTATCCTGTTTAAAATCGACAACCGCATCGATGACATTCATCTGTACGGTGGAAATGTGTTTAAGCTTCTGTTCTGCAAGCTGTTTCTCAGGTACTGTGAACGTATGGAAAACATGCTGATCAGCGCCTTTGACGCACACACGAGCTTTGTTCCCCCGACCCGCTATTCTCACATCAAGTCGCTGGTCAAAGGCGTCATCGGATATGGTTCCAAAATGGGCGAGGGCTGGCTTCTGACCGCCGAAATGCTGGAGCTCGCCGAAAACGGATATGAAAATATCGTCTGTGCCCAGCCCTTTGGCTGCCTGCCCAATCATATCAACGGAAAGGGCATGATCCGGCGGCTGGTTGAGGTTCATCCGGGAATCAATATCGTTCCCATTGACTATGACCTTTCAGCAACAAAGGTAAACCAGGAGAACCGGATTCGGTTAATGCTGGCGGTTGCCCATGATCAGGCGGCCAAATCCATTCAGCAGCAGGACATGATCGCAAAGGATGAGATGATTGCCGAGGCGGCAAAAAAATGGCAGTCACGCCAGAGCGAGAATTCCTGAGGGTACCATGCGCAGCCCTATAGTGGGTGTCGCGTAACCTCTAACTCGGGGGTATAAGTTCTAAGCACACATTTTTGGGCTTAGTTGTTCGTTTTTTCTATAGGTGGATTTTCTTCCTTTTTCTCCTCTGTTTGAGCATCGGCGCTTGTCTCGCTATTGTTTTCAGTAGCTTCCAGTTT
>JAFUZM010000308.1 GCA_017476605.1 Clostridia bacterium | reverse complement strand
CATGTAGCTCATCCAATCTGTCACCTTTCATTACCTCCTCGGGTACAGTATATCCAAGGAGAAGATTAAGGGAAGATTTCCGCCGCATTTTAGGGAAAATTGTTTGCCGCGGATTCAGGAATTTATTTTACCACTTACACCCTGCCACTCTTCGCAGTTCTTCCCAGACTTTCACCATAAGCAAAGGTATCCATTTCGCAGCATTTCAACAAGTTCTGCCGTGCCGTAATCTGTTCTGCCGGTTCTCCAAGTACTATACAGCGGCATAAACATCTCTGAAATGCTCCGAGGACAGCCTTGCAAGTCGCTCGGCAAGTTTGTTTACATCCATTTCCATCATCCGATATGGTGGCATGAAATCATTTAGGCAACCATTTGTTTAAAAGTTTCAACAGCACCTGTGCCTCTTCTCGAGACAGACTAACCCCTTTCCCCATCTTAGAATGGTCAGGAGACCATTGCCGCACATCATACTTGGCTTCTCCATTATTCCACGATATTAAGTTTAACTCTTTTGTCCATCCACTTGGACTGGAGGAAAGAACCCCAAGAGACTCGACAATCTCAAACTTTACTTCTTCCATTACAAATTCCCTCCTAATCGAGATGATTATCTTTGATAAATTTCGCTACTGTCATTCGGTTTACCTTATAAATCAAGGCAATCTTTCGTTGCGATAGCCCCTGATCTCTAAGTTCCTTTATGATTTTCTCTTTTCCTGAAAGCTTGACGCGAGACGATTTTTTTCCCTTGGGGCGGCCTAGAGTCACCCCCTCTGCTCTTTTTCTCGCCAATGCTTCCTTGGTTCTTTGACTTATTAGGTTTCTTTCAATTTCAGCTGACAAGCCAAAGGCAAACGCTAAAACTTTGCTCTGGATGTCATCGCCGAGACGATAATTATCCTTTATGGTCCAAACCTTACACTCCTTTGTCATGCATATATTGAGGATTTCCATGATCATAAACAGATTTCTGCCCAAGCGGCTTAACTCAGCGCAAATAATCAAATCACCTTTTGTTATTCTATTGAGCAACTTCCCCAATTCTCGCTTATCGTAGTTTTTTGTTCCGCTGATTGTCTCTTCAATCCATCCATCAATCTGAATGGCTTCCTCTTTGGCAAAACGATTGATTTCGAATCTCTGATTTTCGACTGTCTGCTTGTCGCTGCTTACTCTGATGTATCCGTAGTTCATAATAAACGCTCCTCTTGACGGATTAGTTTAAATGAGCGTTTATATTAAGCACGAAGCAAATCAAATGCCATTCTGTTCATCAGCAAGTTGGACAATAATGTCCTCAATTGAAGCAAGCATCAAGCGGAAAATGGAAATGGCAGGCACTCCTCTACGTTCATGGAATATAAGGATAAATCGTGGGATTCTTACAGGTTTAAATGAGGCATTTATCATAGGGGGCGATGTCAAGAACGAACTTGTTTCCCTGGATCCAAAATCAGCTGAGATTATACGACCGATTCTTCGCGGCAGGGATATTAAACGTTACAATTGTAACTATGCAGATCTTTGGGTGCTCTATATCCCATGGCATTTCCCGCTTGAAAACGATGATAGTATAACTGGTCCATCTGAAGAAGCAGAAAAAATGTTTCGGGAGCAATATCCAGCGGTTTACACTCATCTTCTTCGCCACAAAGAAGAGCTTTCTAAACGCAATGTCGCGGAAACAGGTATTCGATACGAATGGTATGCTCTTCAGCGATGGGGCGCGAAATATAGGGACGATTTTTCTAAGCCAAAAATCGTTTACCGCGAGATCAGTGATGCTATGGATGCATGTCTGGTAGCACCTGATGTCTACATTAACAACAAATGCTACATGATAACTGGTGAACATCTGGAGTACATCTTATCCTTCTTAAACAGCAAGTTATTCACAAAAATCGTGCTTTCACAAGCAAATGTTACTGGCGGGAAAGGAGAAGGCTTTTTAAGTGCCATTTCACTCATTCCCCCTACTGATGATATAGAGAATATAATACATGATCTTTTCATCAGGAAAGAAGAAGGCCTTCCACAGTCGGACTTTGATAAGGCTGTAGAAAATATTTTCTGCGATCTTTATGGCCTCAATGAAGAAGAACGACACTTCATCTACGGTGAAGACAATTAGCCGCTTTCGTGACTCTCGATGTATTGAACTTCGTTTTTCTCTAGACCATATAGCTGATATGCTAACCTATTGATTTCATTTTCAATCTCTGCCGTATCATCTCCAGAATTCTTTAGCGAAAGGACTTGATCAACGAGATGAATAAATGGTTGCTGAGCAGTATCATCAATCAACGGAACAGGCAATTGTTCTACAAACATTGGTTTATACTCAAAGTATCCTCCGTTTCTGGTTACCCCCAATTGACGTATATACCAATCAGCTATTTTGGAATTGAGTATTGCCAATAAATACTTGTTTCCGGGAACAATCATAGGAGATGGTGCATTTATAAAACAGTCACTATCGACAAAAGCAAATTGTGCGGACAAGCACAGATTGCCCCAAACAATTTTAGGCTTAGAAAAATCGTCCATATAAGCACAATTGCGAAGATTGTAAGGAGTATCCCCCTTATCAGCACGTTCGGATAATTTGGTTCCAAACTGATCCAGATGTTTCTTTATTGCAGGATAGTCATTTATGTTAATGCGATTAATGTTCTGCTCTTTAATGCCATTATGACAGACTATGAGCCATAAGTCAGCGAAGTCATGATGATATCGCTTTACATCGCGGCCTCTCAAAATCGGTCGTATAATCTCAGCAGATTTAGAGTCCTCGGCAATAAGCTGGTCCTTTACTTCTCCGCTGACGATAAAAGCGTCATTAAGTCCAGTTTTAATCCCGTAATTAATTGATACATTCCACTTGTTTAAAGGCGTCCCTTGGGTTTCAATTTTCTTTTTGATACTCTGCTCAATGGGGTTTAAAACAACCCAACTTTCTGATGAGCAGAAAGGCATGCAAGCACCGCTCTGCTGGATATAAACGCTCAAATTCCCTGTGCAGTTTTCTTTAACCATGCATGCTTTTGTTTTTCCAAGGTTGGGGGATTTCTGGAACAACAGGATATTGACATCGACGGTTGCTGATTCGAATATTTTTTGATTGGCAAAATCGATAAGAATAAGAGGATTTGTATTTTCAGCAAAAAATTTCCTGAGCTTTTCGCCATATCCAGCGCGCATCCATTTATTGCTTGTAATAAATGCAAGTGCTCCGTTGGGATGTAGTAGTGAAAATCCTTTTTCATAGAACAAGCAATAAATATCACCAGTTTTTGCAAATGAAGCAAAGCCCAACGAGGCATAAGCATCGCCAAGTTTCTCATGCGTTTCATCATTAATTGTCTTTTGAAGCTGGATGTAGGGAGGATTTCCGATGACAATATCAAAGCCACCTTTTTCCCTAAACACCCTGGCAAAATCCAGTTGCCAGAGCGTAAAAGGTTTTGAAGCCATGGCTTTTGTTGCTTCATAGCGTTCACGCTGTTCATTGCTAATTCCATTTAACTGCGATTGTATTAGTTCGTCACGCAATGCAGAAATATCCTGAAGGATTGTTTTTTTTCGGTCTGTATTGTCACATCGGAAGAGCTCATCCTGCTTGGAAATCAGTCGTTCTAGGTTCATATCGAAAGCGCTTTGGTATATGTTTGTTTGCATTACATTCCCTGAGGTGCCAACAATATCACTTTCGTTGACAAGCTTTACTCCTTCAAACTCATCAACGAGACTGTTCCCGCACAGAATATTACATTCCAGATTGGGAAGGGGTAAAGGATTTATATGTCCATCTAATGCACTGACTGCGTTTGGTGTTATTTCATCATCAATAACCAATGCCAGCCAAAGGCGTAGCTGGGCAATATCTACTGCAGACGGCTCAATATCCACAGCAAAGATACAGTTTCGAATAGTTTCATACTTCAACTTCCGTGCACTGCGATCATTGATTCGGCGATATCGGATTTCTCTAGGAGCGCCTTTGGGGTCAATGATCTTCTGGGAGATATCTAAATAAGTGGTAATATTTTGTCGCGCACGCACGATTTCATTCAGCATTCCAAGTGGGAAAGCCCCGGAACCGACTGCCGGGTCAGCAATACGAACATCCTGAAGAGCTTTATCCAATTCCACCATTCGATCCAACTTGATCGTTCCGTCGTTATTCAGCTGATAAAGCTCATCAGAAACCCACAAATCATAGGAGTCGCCTTTTTCTGCACGTTTCAAAACGCTGGCATCTTCATCCTTCATGAAGTCACCGTATAGAATGAAATCGCGAATAGCAGATTCACTGACCTGCATGGTATTCGTTAAATAGTTGATCAGGCTTTCCTGACACATATAGTGAACAATCTCACGAGGCGTATAGAAGGCCCCTTTACTCTTCCGATCGTTGACATCCAGCAGATTCTCGAAAACTTTACCCAACATTTCCGGATCAATAGCAACTTCACGCTCCAACGGTTCATCTTCGCACATCGTGAAGTTATAACGATCAAAAATATCCAGGATACCATCAGCAAGGCGATCCTTATGATCCTTCTTATTTGAAAACAACTCATTAGGGATTGCAAAGTTGTTTGTCTTCCATTCGTACCCGTCAATGGGCTCGAACAAACCACCAGACAGGAATGGAATCCGGCAGTGTAAAGCAGGATCATATCCCTGTTCCCCACGATTCACATTCAGTGCATCATAGAACAGTGGTTCTAGGAAATCATCAAAGAAGTTAGCTCCACGTTTTTCAGACAATTCAAACAATCTGCGCATGAAGTTATGAGGCCCTGTTCCCCATGGTTCTCCTTTGACGCAAGTGCTCAGGAAAGTCTCGTCATCATCAGAAAGACGATCAATTGCAGCAGCATTGATATGATATGCGTCTTCTCCAACTTGCGTGTATACCATTGGTATCAGTTCACGCGACTTTACACCCCTGGAGAAATACGCCTTTTTGTAATCCGCTGCATTCAGCATAGTAGGCCATGCTTTTACACCCAGCCACCCCTTTTTTTGTAGGAAATACAGAAACACAATTTGCCCCATGAGTTTCTTGGCAAATTGTGCAGAGGTATAGTTGTGCAGTTTGGCCTCTTCAATGAAATCTTGATTGTTCTCAAGGCATTCTCTAAGCTGGAGGAATTTTTCACAGTACAAATCAAAGAATTCCTTTGTTACTGCTTCAACGCTGAATGCATTTTCGAGATCATCTAACGTTGGGGTAGAAGAATAGTTTTCCAGATATGCTCTGAACCGATCGATGGCAGTATGGCAAGGTTCATCCTTCCCGACAAGGAAGGAATACCTACGTGCGGGCGTGATGTTCTCTGCCGTTTTTAGTTTTCCATTCTCGATTTTCATTTCGTAATCGAGACGCACGAAAGACAACCGCCAACGGGGATCGCCTGGTGTATAAAAAGCGATCAGCGCGGCATCTGCTCCACCACTTTCAATCAGCTTCTTCGCATAGCTTCTCTGAGTGCTGCGGGAATTCTCCACATAGGTTTCACGCTTCAGTTCCACTGCCATGATAATAATCTTTTTGCCATCCGGGTCTAAATAGTTACCTACGTGTGTGCTGCTCTCAATGTGGGAGGAGAAATTTGTAAACTCCTTCCGAGGATTATTCGGAGAAACCAGTCTCATGCCGTCCAGTATCTCACTGGCCAGTGCCACATAATTATCAGCACTGTATTTCTCAGTCAGGATTCCTTCGATTTTGTCAATAACAGCGCTCATTTGCTTCCCTCACTTTTCAGATAGCAGCTAAGAATGACTTGCTTTTCACCATCTACCATGGTCTTTCCAGCCTTGGTTTCCTGAAGATAGATCTCCGGCACAGCTTTCACAATCTCATAATATAGTTCCAGATTACTGGACGCCATATTCATCTTTTTCATTGCGTCTTTGGTAACCTTAGCAGGAATTTCACCGTTTTCCCATCTGGCAATTAATATATCGATGGTTTCTTCCTGGTCATCTGTAAGCGTCGGTTCGTTTTTTAAAGCTTTCAGAACTCGAATAATTTTTGCATCATTACCTGCGATCATTGGTTTTTCAATAGATACAGCTTCAGCTTCAGTAATCATGTGATCAAATGCTTTTTCATTGGCAGCAAGCTGATTATAATAATCACTGCCAATAGAGATGGGCTTTTCATTTGGCTTAGATTCGATATAACGAATTGCATCCAGGAATGTCAATTGTTCATATTCTGCGCCATCATTTATGAAGAATGTCTTCATCGCACCTTTTCGGATAAAGCTAATCGTCTGGTCTTCATCCACTTTGGTTGAACATTTGCCTGCTTTGCACTTTTTGGGTAAGCGCTTGATCTTCTCAAACAGTTTTGCGTTTTCATCTCTGATCTGGCGAATCACAGCAAGATAAGCTAATTCAGGATTAGCGGGCTCATCCTCATCATCCAGATTTTTATTCATGTCTTCAAACAGCTTCTTTGGTCCGACATCTTCTGATTCTGATAGATACTTGATGTCTTCACCCAGAGTATCGTGAAAGCCCTGGATCTTTTCCAGAATGCGTTCTTCAAGAGGAAGCTGACGCTTACTTTGTGCCGTCGGGAAGAAATTGTAAACATAGATCCTTTCAAATTCAGTACCAACGCGGTTAATACGACCTACCCGCTGCATAATACGCGTGGGGTTCCACGGAAGATCATAGTTGATCAAAACGTTGGCCCGATGCAGGTTAATACCTTCGGAAAGGACATCTGTTGTAATCAGCAGATCGTATTTATCATTATTCTTCCCTTTGTTCTTCGGGTTAAAACTGTCTTCTATATCGGCTTTCGCTGCTAAGGAGCTCTGACCACTGTAGCAGACAGCCCTACCGTTATACAGCACATTCAGCTTCTCATGCAGGTATTCAGCGGTTTCCATGGATTCCGTAAAGATAATGACCTTCTGATCCTTCATGACAGGATTCGTGATCAGGCAATGCTCCAATTCATTAAGTTTAGGGTCAGTTTTGATTTGATCCCAAAGAATCTGCCAGGTCTCCAACTGAGACAGGTCTTTCTTCATATCACTGATGAACTTTGTAGAGAACTCTTTCGTTTCAAACTTCCAGAGATCTCCCTGCTCAATCAAGTACAAAAGCTTATCGTCGTCTCCGTTGTCAAGCATATCATACAGATTCTTGTATTTTCCGACATAAATTGTGCCTGTCTCATACATTTGCAGGAAACGCTTATAGGATTCGATAAACCGACTCAGTGTCTTCCTGAAAGCGTAGAAACTGCTTTCCAGACGTTTCACAAGAACGCCTTTCATGAATCCACCCATGTTGTGCTGACCAGCTAACAGAGTTGCGTATTTTTTGGTGTCTTTCAGATAAAGCAGAGGAGTATATCTGGCGTATGTGAAACCCTTGATATCTTCAATGGTTTGAGTAAAGGCTTCATCGGTCTGTTCATCAAACTCATACAGGATCGGTTCGGGGTTTCCGGCCTTCGGGAAGGTTAGACCCTGTTGTTCCATGTCCTTCTTGTAGTATTCCTCAATCTCGGTACGCGTCCGGCGGATCATGATTTCTCGTAGCAGCCGATCACGAAGGATTGCGGAATTCTCACGCATCTGATTGTTATATTCGGTAGTGCCCTTCTTATATTTCCCCAGTTCAGAATTCAGACCACGGAAGAAGCCTTCCAGATTCCGGATGCCGTTGATGGTCCCGCTGTGCTTGTTCTGGAACAGTTCGATTTGATTTTCAATATCGGAAGAATAGTTGTTGATGGGCGTAGCAGAAATCAGAACAACTTTCTTCCCGCGACAGATCTGATGCAAATCCGTATAGCTTTCTGTCCCGCTGTTACGGAATCGATGGGCTTCATCCACAAAAATATACTGGTACTTGTCCGCACCTTTTGCAAGCACCTTATCCAGCTTGCCCAGAGATTCGACTTCAAAGCGAGTCACACCAAACTCGTTTAGCACCGCCTTCCAATATTCAACAAGAACAGGAGGACAAATAACCAACTTATATGCAGATGGCGGGAGAGTGTTCGCGAGCATGGCGCAGATATAGGTTTTACCAAGACCTACAACGTCTGAAATAAACACGCCATTATACATTTCTAGCTTCTTTTTTGCTTGTAATACTGCGTCAATCTGGTATTGAAGCCGCATGTAACCGGGTGGGAGTAAAGAGTCATAGTTTTCTTTATCGGAATTGATTTCTTCCTTGAAATATTCATACAGTGTTTTCAGATAGAGCTCATAAGGCGTGATGTCGTTTTTTAGCCAAGTACGATTATGTATGGCTTCAATGTATGCCTCCGTAATCGGGACGCCCTTTTCCCAGAGCTCTTCAAACTTGTTCAGCGCAAACTCGACGTCAGCTACATCCTTTAGCTCTACATTAAACTCCAGATTGTTCTTCAGGCCTGCTTCGGAGAAGTTGCTAGAGCCGGTGATGACGCTGCCAAACGTGTCGGGCAACTGTTCTTGATCCTTGCGCATGATGTAAACTTTCGCGTGGATGGGTGCTTCAACATACATGCGCATTTCCAGTTTGCCGGACTGAAGCCACTCAATGAAAAGGTGGATGGCCTTCTCTTTCTCGGAGGTCACCTCTGTTTCTTCAAACTCAGCTTCTACCTTGTCTTGGAAAGCCTCAGTGGCTGATTTGATAGTTACCGGCTCTTTCTTTGCCTCATCAATGATCTCGACCGTCTGGCGGTCAACGTTCAAACCAACCAGGATGCGGATCTTGTCAACTGACTCCATCGCCTCATACAAACGGAAGAATCCGCTAGTACGAAAATAACCGACCAGAACGTCAAAATTCTTCGTGTAGCTCTTAAGAATGGACGAGAAGCGGCTATAGAGATCTCGTTCGGGTTCGTTGGTGAAGAACTTTAGATCAGTATGGGGCATGACTAAAACCTCCCATCGGTCGCGCCGTTGGGTTGCTCATGCTCCAAGATGACCCTTTGGCAACCACCGTTTTATTTCTTTGTAGAGCGCTGTTAGCTGCATCACTGCAGGGCAGGCTGCTCTCCCAGGTCGGGCTCCAGAAAAACCAAATATTATGATACCGCGTAAGCCGTACATTTTCAAGCTTACAGGGGTTTTCCTGCGTTTTGAACCGCCTTTCTACTACCTTTCTTCTACCTTTCTTCTACAGCTTATCGCTTGAGATGTTGTTTTTTGTCAGCATCCTCCAGTTTCTGCAGGGTTTTGCTGTTATTATTGCAAGTTTTGCCCATATAGCTATACGAGATCAACGCAGTCCACTATGATCTGGCAGATGATCATTTCGATTTTCCGCAACTTCTCCAAGATTGAGTGGCCGTTTTGATCGCAGTATGTCCGCTTGTGGAATTCCAGCATGATGGCCACCATGTCGGTTTTGCTCTCGCCAGACAGGATGGTATTCGGAATGTAGCAGCCTGTATAGGGATAATTGAAACCGATGGAGAACCCAGCCTCTGTGAAGCGCCTCCGGATGATTTTGGTTAGCTCCGGAGGGGTGAAGCGATTGTCTGTTCCGATACAGAGATCAGGAGTGGGACGGCCTTCCTGCAGGAAGCTGGCTGGGATAATCCTGTCCGAGTAGCTGTGCATATCAAACAGTAGAATCCGGGGATGGCGGTTGCAGATCCTGTCCATCCATTCGTGGTACTCTCTGTAATGTTTCAGTGTCTTCTCCTTCAGCGCCTCGGTCATGTGCTTGATGACCGTCCCGTCGTAGGCTTTTTCATAGCAGAAGCCCATGCCATACTGTTCCATGATTTCTTCTGGGCCGATGAAACGTTCGACGTCACAGAGCAAGCGGCTGATTCTGAAGGTATGACACATATCGCCTCCGCGATAGGCGCTGGGTACGATTCGGCTGATGTCCGTATCCTGCATTTCTTCGTGATATTTCATGAAATGATCCTGCGGAATACAAACGGATTCCATGAGCTCCTTTGGGAATTCCCAGCCGTTATGCGGGACGTGGAAGACTGGATAGCGGGGTACTACCTTAAAGTCCAGTTCAGCAATCCGGAAAAACTCCTGCGCGGAGTAAAAGCGAACCCCGCTGGACATCATCGCTGCCCCGATGAAGGGCTGAATCCAGTAATTGTAGGTTTTGAATTTCAGATTGATGTCAAAAGTCCTGGTATCATACGGATGGATTTTCGTCAGCTGCTTCAGATCCTCATCAATCCGGAAACCTCGCTGCTCTTCCAGAATTCGGATGATTTCAGTCCGTTCTTCGGGTGTCTCAAAACGGACACGCATGTTGCCGTTCTTTTTGAAGTTGTTTTTCATGAGCGATTCCTCCTCGTCAGCCCACGAAGAGTGATCGCGTAAAAAAGCAATCCCATCGTTCCGACAGGATTGCTCACTGATCTGTTTCGTATCCTATCGGTCAAGCTTTGGCACCTTACCTCGCGGCAGGTTGTCGTGCGGTCAACGAGCTTGTCTCTCGCGCACTCTTCATAGGCGTTATTCATTTTAGCTGATGATCCGTATCCGGAATCAGCGAGATTATCTTATCATCAGTAAATCTCTACGTCAATAATGGCATACTGTTTGTCCGGATTCAAGGCGTATGCGACATCCTCCGGGATCAGATACTGGTGGGAAGCTTCCTCGTTGTATTTCAGGATCTGTTCTGGCGTGACTTTGTAAGCCCAGCCACCCCAATCCACCTGAATGCAATCAGAGAAGCACTCTTGAGCTGCCCTCATATCCAGCCGGTATCCGATCTCCCATCTATCATCTATGACATCATAGACATCCGGTTCCTTCTGATCGGGACTGACTATGTGAGGTCCCCACTGTTTCTGATAGGATTCTGAAATTTCTCCAATGTAACATGCCCACATCGTTGATCAGCCTCCCTTTCTGTTTTTCACAGCCTTCCGGATCTGCTCCATGTACTTCAGCGCTTCCGCTTCGGAAATGTCGTCATACCAAACAAAATCTCCCTGGCCCCAGAACATGCTTGCTTTTCCCGGACTTTCAACCCATTCGCCAGGTTCCAACGGACTAAATGTGTAGATATACGGGCATTCCCAGCGGATCAGAGTCGGGATTTCACCTCTTGTGTCAACAGAATAGGATGCCATGGACCATTCCTCCTTCTAATCGTCACAGCAGCCGCTTGAAGGTCTCCAGCAAGGTTGTCATTTGATATCGAAGCAGCCAGGATGCGTTGTTGTATTCGGGAACAGCTTTGATCACATCCAGCAACGGAAGAACATACTCCTCCGTCTGGATCACATAGGTGGCCATCTTCTTCCGGGAAAAGCCATCCGCCATGCAGGCAAGATTGTTGCAGCGATCCATGCATTTCACCAATGCCGCCAGCGGGTTTTTCCCGATATTAGCATAGTAGGTGGGTTTGATCCCATTCTTCTTCTGAGGATCGGTATCATCACCTTTTTTCAGGTAAGTGTTGTAGGAAAGCAGGCAGACCGCATCACGCACCTTATCGCTGACGGGCAGTTCCTCCGGACGGGTGTCCGTGTCCTCTACCACATCATGGAGGAGCGCTGTCGCCAGTACGTTATCATCCGTGATTCCCATGGCCAGAGCATGGCAGGCCAGTGTCAGTGGATGAGCGGCATAGGGTGTTTCCGCAGTACGGGAAGTCCGAAGCTGTCCTTTATGCTTCTCTCGCATCAGCGGCAGCGCCGCCAGAGTCTGCGTCAGTCCTTCGGCCTGCGCCCTTGCCTTTACATACGTGTACATGTGCTCCGCGCTGAAGGAATGCGGTTTCAGTTCCCAGTCCCGCTGGATTTCCCCTCCGAACAGCTGATCCAGCGAAACATGCAGCGCACTGGACAGGGCCATCAGATGATTCGTGTCCGGCAGACTTTCGTTGCGCTCCCATGTGCTGATTGCCTGAAAAGATACTCCTATTTCATTTGCTAGTTTCTCCTGGGTGTATCCCGCAGCCTTTCTGGCAGCTGCAAGCTTTTCACCAACTGTCATCGTCAGCACCTCCTTCTCACAGCCTGAGAATATCAGATAATATCGCTCTTTTCCAACATCCTGGAATTGAAAAGAACATATTTTATTCAAGCTGCGCTTGAAAAAAAGAAAAAGGGCTGAATCGCCCTTTATGGTAAAACCTGTGATTAAAAAGTTTCCTTGGTTTCCATCATGCAGTGGAAGTGTGCCGCTTCCAACGCTTCATTCGCAGATGTCCGGAGGATGATCTTTTTGACCAGCATGTCCAGCTCAGACCCTTCCGTGTAGTCTGCCGGTGCATAATACCTGATCCTCTGATCTCGAACATCTTCTGAACCTTTTCCTTCTTGCCGGTTTCTGGATTGTACACGCCGATCGAATGCCCGCCGTTCACATTGACGAGCTTCATGCAGGGAATATCCGTGTCGCTGTCCCCGATGTAGACCATGTTTCTGAATGGCACCCGGATCTGCTCTGGCGGGAAATAGTCATTTACAGCCGGGTCGTTCACATCCAGTGTTCCTTTTTCAATTCGGAACAGGAACTGGGTTTTGTTTGTGTAGTTGACCACCTGTGCCGGCCATTTAACCAGTCCGCGCTCATTGAAGTAGAAGGAACTGGCGTAGATCCGGTCAAAAGCGCCGTTCTTGGCCATTTCGGTGCCCTCGATCATCTCCTGCAGACCGGAGGAGATGATGTAGTGCTCCACAATCACGCCGTTTTCTTTGCCGTATTCGCGGATGCGGTCAAACCACTGCTCTACTCCAGGGAACACTTTCACCTTCGCGCCGTAATCCATCAGCGCTTTCCGGTTCAGAACCAGATTGCCTTCAGCCTCAACAACCATCTTATACATGTAGGCCAGATTGCCATCCATTCCGTTTTGATGAGCCAGATTGTCAGTTTCTTCCCAGAAACGATCAACATCATATGAAAACAAGCTTTCGGTGGTGTTCAAGCAATACGAGATTACTGCCGGACAAAGGACATCTATACACAGTACCGGGAATCCGGCTGGTCTCAAAATTCTACAATGATCATCGTGAAGATATTGAAGCTCACAAAAAAGCCCAGGCTGCTTATTCGGCATATGAGGGAAAGATGCCCACACTGAAAGAGCTGACAGATGTCTGTCATCACCCTGAAAAGCTTGTGATTAGTTGGATTTCTAATCTCCAGTGCCATTAGCAGCCATAATTGCTGCAAATTTTGGCGGACAACGATGCAAAGAAAGGCGGAAGGTCAGATATACCACACCGGGATTTGGAACAGATTATCTCTGAGCATTCCTGGGGCAGGACATGTACATATGATGGCTCCGGTTCCACGCTTTTTTTCATTGACTTTGTCGAGGACGGGGAATGCAGATGCTTCATCAGCGCTGACTTTTGTCCCTTGTTTGATCTCGATTGGGTAGAGTATCCCGTTTTCTTCGATAATCAGATCAATCTCGCTCTCGACTTCGACGGTCTCACCATTCTTTTTTACTTTTTTCTTGTCGCGGCCCCTGTAATAGGACACGCAGTAACGATAATCAATCCCTCTGTTGGAATAGGACTTTAGAATCTCTGAAATGACAAAGGTTTCAAAGAACGCGCCGCTCATAGCTCCATTTGCCAATGTGTCCGGGGTAAGCCAGCGAGTAAGATATGCTGCAAGCCCAGTATCACGGAAATAAACCTTAGGACTCTTGATAGCACGGTTCAACACGCTTGGCGTATATGCCTCGAGCAGATACACAATTCCAGAAGCTTCCAGAATGGACATCCACGCCTTCACTGTTGTCTGATCCTTGCCGATCTCATCTGCAATATTGCTGTAGTTAACAATCTGTCCAGTTCGCGCGGCAACAGCGACCATGAAGCGTCTGAAATCATTCAGATCTTGGACGGCTGTCAGTTTACGCACGTCTCTCTCCAGATAAGTTTTCACATAGCTGGAGAAAAACATGCTCCATTCTACTTCCGGATCTTGCAGTGCGGGATACCCGCCCCGATGAATTCTCTCCCAAATATTCGCTGGTATGATGACGCTTTGATTGCGCTCTTTGATGTAATCCATCGTGGGAACGAAAGGAAGAGTGAAGGAATCACGATCAATCTCGCGCTGGGACAAAGGCGCGAGTTCAATGATACCGACTCTTCCTGCCAGCGATTCGGAGGCTTTCTCCATCAGTTCCAGAGGCTGTGAACCTGAAAGACAAAATTGGGCTTTGTCGTCTGACGCGTCACAGGCAATTTTGATGTAGCGGAACAGATCAGGAGCCCTCTGAACTTCATCGTAGATGACAGGGGGCGGGTTGAGCATCATGAACATATTGGGATTGCTGTTTGCCTGTTCCTCTATGAACGGATCGTCAATGAGAACATACTTTTTGTCAGGAAACAGTTCTTTTATCATTTTTGTTTTCCCGGTTTGCCGTGCTCCGGTAATGAGAATGCTTTTGAATGTTTTATCAGAATGCAAAACAATATCTTCGATGGCCCTTTTGATGTAGTCCATTTCAAATCCTCGCTTTCGACAAATCTGGGATTGAATCCCGGATTTGCCATCATTATAGCATTATGTATCGAAAAGCGCAAGAAAGAATATTGACAAATCTGGGATCTGTTCCTGGAATTGCCAGACTTCCTGCAGCCCTTATTATGCTCGATGCGGTACTATTGTATGCCGCCATGATGTTTAATAATACTAAACTTTATTCCGGAATATGACGTTTTTTCAAAAACATGATATCGGTCATCTTGCTAATTTTGGCGAACGATGTGGGAAAATGTCCTACCGCCAAAATTAGCTCTGCTAATCGCTTGCTAATCGCTCCAGGGTAAAAGAGGCGGTTTTTGGAGGAAATGCGAACAACCGGAAATCGTTAGAAACCCAGTAATATCAAGCATTTGCGGGCACTTGGAGGGTGCTGGAGGCGAACGTTTTTTTCCTCTCCTAAGCGGAACGTCGCGCGTTCGAATCGCGCCGGGATCGCCAAAAAAGCCCGTTTTTGAAGCAAAAAGCTGCTAACAGCAGCCTGCTAACAAAAGCGGGCGTTTTTCTTTTTCAGCAAGACACTTCTGCTAACAGATTCAGGGGGTCTGTTTGCAGATTGCCAACATTTTGCCCCGATTTCTAACGTCGCTCCCCTTTGCTGGCTCTCAAAATTGCAAACATTGGCGGACGATTCAGCTAAAAAAATAGTGGATTTGAAAATCCATGCGACTCCTTGTTGGCTATTTTTGCTGTTTTAAATGCAATGCCTGATTAAGTATGCAAGAGGCATGAATATTCATGCTGCTGAAAATCAAGTGCATCGGTTTAACTTGTGAATGTATTTGCTAACGGAGCAGACCCACCAATTAGCTGAAAAGCGACTTAAGTGTTAGCATTTCTAACAACTACCGCCAATTTGTGACGCTATTTTCATGTTGAAGAAACGCCTATTATATGCTAATATAATGTGAATTAGTGTATTCTTGAACTCGACGAAGGAGTGTTTCGGTATATGATGTTTGCGGAACAAATACGGATAATCAGACAAAAGCTTTTTATGACTCAGGAGGCATTGTCAACAACATCCTCGCTCTCCCTGCCGCGGGGCGGTCTGTGATGACAGCTTACGAAATACTGATCTTCCTCATTCAAAATCTGGATAATCTTCGCCTGATCAATGGGCATACGTCTTATTTCCATCATAAGCTTCTCCTGCATGTTACTCTTCCAGCGCCCTGGAAAGGCGATCGAGATACATCTGCTTTGCTTCCTCCGGCGCTTCAACCTTCATTCGTCCTACATATTCAAACACCCAGCCCCAGAAGGTATCGCTGGCATTGACGTGTACGGTTGCACGGAAATGGGATTCATCTGCACGCTCAAAGGCAAAATCATCGCCAAAGCGGTCAATGATATTGTTCATCAGCGTGTCGTCACAGCAAAGCGTGATATCCATTTCAGGGCCTTTGCCATACATCTTGGTCAGGGTGCAGTAATAGGCATAGGGATCGAACCCCTCTGGACGAGGCACGGCTGGCTCGTCAGTGAGCATCGGCACAGCCATCCGGTCAATCCGGAAAGAACGGACTTCGGATCGGTTGTCTGCCCAACCAACCATATAGTAACGGTCATTTTTCCATATGGTCAGATAAGGCGAAACCGTATAGACCTCGCCATTGTTACGCATGACCCGCTGCCGGCTTCCATTATAGAAGAAGTGCTGAAATGAAATCTTCTTGCCGGTGTTGATTGCCTGGTTGATCACATCAATGGTCAGGAAGATCTGATTGTTCTCAGCCTTGGCAAGCTTGCCAGTATAGACAGAGGCGCGGAGCTTTTCAGCGTCGTGGCAGCTGGACAGACCAGAGATTTTCTTGATCAGGCATCGCCTTGCCAGGTGCGCTTGCCGCTCGCCTTGTTTTCCCTAATGCGCGGATTCTCGCTGTAACAGGAGATGGCGGCTTTATGATGAACATGCAGGAGCTTGAAACGGCCAGACGGGAAAACCTTCCCTTTGTTGTGCTGGTTTTCCATGATGATGCTTATGGGCTGATTGCTTGGAAACAGATGGATTGATATGGGCATACTACGAACACTGACTTTTCCAATCCGGATTTTGTTCAGCTGGCAGAGTCCATGGGATGCATAGGATACAGGATAGGTGAGAAAGATTCCCTGAGCGCGGTGCTGGAAGACGCTTTCCATCAAAGTGTACCAGTTGTTATTGACTGTCCAGTAAATTATGGTGAAAATGAACAGCTGTCTCAGCGGCTGACAAAATTTCAGCAGGAATGCAGGAATGTTTTATAAATGTATTTTTGCAGGATACTGTATACAAAACGATTGACAACGGGCGAAGATGTACATATAATAACCGCGTGCAAGGGCGCTTGGTAAGCAGAGCTTATCAGGCGCCTTTCCTATTTTCGGGGAGGTGAGGAAGGCCATGATCCGGATGGAGAATGTCAATAAATACTTTGGCGAGCTGCATGTATTGAAGGATGTAAACCTGAGTGTCGCGGAAGGAGAAAAGCTGGTTATCATCGGACCTTCCGGGAGCGGAAAATCCACGACGGTTCGCTGCATGAATTTTCTTGAGGAGCCAAGCAGTGGTCATGTGTACATTAACGGGAAGGAGATCACTTCCCATAATAAGACCGCTGTTGTCCGAGAGAATATGTCCATGGTTTTTCAGCAGTTTAATCTGTATCCGCACATGACTGTTCTGCGAAATCTGACACTCGCGCCGATGAAACTGCATCATAAGTCACGGCAGGAAGCGGAAGAGACCGCGTATCATTATCTGGATGTCGTAGGTCTGCGGGAAAAGGCGCATGTCTTTCCTTCCACGCTGTCAGGAGGACAGCAGCAGCGGATTGCCATAGCGAGGGCACTGTGTGATCAGACCAAGATCATCCTTTTCGATGAACCTACATCTGCCCTGGACCCTGAAACCATTCAGGAAGTGCTGGATGTCATGATCCGACTGGCCAAAGAAAAAATCACCATGGTTGTCGTAACCCATGAGATGGGGTTTGCACGGCAGGTTGCGGATCGTGTTGTTTTTATGGCGGATGGGGAGATTATTGAGGAAGGAACTCCGGAGCATTTTTTTGAACACCCGGATAATGAAAGAGTTAAGCAGTTCCTTGGAAAGATTATCCGAAAATAGGTTTCTTGCCTTTGGGCTCGAAATAATCGTTTCCTGAAACAGGAAACAAAAACAGAAGGAGGTTGTTTTCCATGAAAAAGATTCTTTGCACGCTTCTGACCCTGATGCTGTCGCTGCTTGTTGTTTTCGCGGGAGCGGAAACCATTGGCGCGAATACACAGGCGATCATTGATCGTGGCGTTCTTCGGGTTGGTGTTAAAAATGCCGTGATAGGTTTTGGATACCAGGACATGCTTACCGGAGAATACAGCGGTATGGAAATTGATATTGCCAACAAACTGGCTGAAGAGCTTGGTGTGGATATCGAGTTTACAACTGTGACCGCCGCGACACGGACAGAATTGCTGGATTCCGGTGATATCGACTGCGTGTTGGCTACCTTTACCATTACAGAGGAGCGGAAGCAGAACTGGGACTTCTCCACGCCTTATTATACGGACTATGTGACCGTACTGGTGAATGATGCGTCTGGAATCAAGACGCTTTCGGATCTCGTTGGCAAGAAAATTGGTGTTTCTTCAGGCTCAACTTCCGCAAGGTCTGTGGTGGAGGCGATAATCGCGGATGGATTGATTGATGCGGACAAATACAGCAAGGATACTTTTGATCCGGCGACCTGGACGGATCAGGTGTCCTTCCAGCAGTATGATGATTATCCCACCATTTCCACCGCGCTGAGCGCCGGAGAGGTTGATGCGTTCTCCGTGGACAAATCCATCCTCGCCATCTACAAAACAGAAGGACGGTCCTTCATTGACGCGCAGTTTGCTCCGCAGGAGTATGGGGTCGCCACAAAGAAGGATTCCGATTTCTCCGCCTATGTGGAAGACAAGGTTTCCACATGGCTGGAAGACGGAACCATTGCGGCTTTCATGACGGAAAATGGCGTTGAATAAGCTTACATAATCTGTTCTGAAGTTGACTTCAGGCGCAGGAAGGTGCTTTGAAATCTTCCTGCGCCTTCCATTATTCCAGCACAACTTGGAGAGGAGGGTGAGTACATTGTCTCTTCTCAATGGAGAATCATGGGCAAAGGTCTGGACATATCGCTCAACTTTTCTGCTGGGCCTGAAGAACACAGCTCTTTTATCTCTGAGCGCTATCCTGTTGGTGTTGATCATGGGTGTGATCTTCGGACTATTTGCCACCGGGAAAATCAAAGTGCTCAGAGGCGTGTCCAGGGTTTATGTTGAGTTTATGCAAAACACGCCCATCGTGCTTCAGCTTTGTTTCCTTTACTATGCGCTTTCCTTTTCGGGACATTCTATCGGTATTTTGCCAGCCGCGATCATTGCGCTGGGTGTTTATCATGGAGCCTATATGGCTGAAGTGTTCCGCGCGGGAATCGAGGCAATTCCAAAGGGACAATTCGAGGCGGCTCAATCACAGGGTTTTACTTACCTGGAGCAGATGATTTATATCATTCTGCCGCAGAGTATCAAGATCATTCTCCCTCCCATGGTCAATCAGATTGTGAATCTGGTTAAGAACACATCCTGCCTTTATATTATTGGCGGTTCCGATCTGATTTCAGTGACGTACTCCTTTGTGACCAGCGCGATTACGGGAGGAGCGTATGGTCCTGCATATACGCTGTGCGGGGTGATGTTTTTCCTGATTTGCTTCCCGCTGTCTCGACTTGCAAGCACATGGGAACAGAAGCTGAAGCTTCGGGATCAGCAGACAGTTATTCGAACCAGCAGCAAGCGCAGAAGGGTGGTAGGGATGTGAATACCTGGGAAGCAAGTCTGAAGATGGTAACCACTCCGGCGATCATTGAATACCTTTTGCGCGGTGTGCTCTTTACGATGATCATTTCCCTTCTGGCAGTTGTAATTGGTATTCTACTTGGATCGCTTCTTGCCATGCTTCGAAATTACGGAGTGCATGGAAAAGCCAGGATTTTTCGGAGAATCGCCATCATTTATATTGAGGTTTTCCGGAATACACCTCTGCTGCTGTGGATTTTCATTTGCCTGATCTTTTGTCCGGTTCCGCCCATGTTCAGCAAAAAGATGTTTGGCCTGAATTCGTCCGCGGATGTGAAACTGCTTTTCAAATCGGCGGTTGCCCTGATTCTGTTTACTTCATCCAAGATTGCGGAAATCGTTCGCGGAGGATTGAATTCCGTCTCTGATGGCCAGTTTGAGGCAGGGCGTTCCCAGGGCTTCAATACCGTGCAGATTATGCTATATATTGTTCTGCCCCAGGCATTTCGCAACATTGTACCAACGCTTCTCAGCGAGGTCATTACAACGATCAAGGATTCTTCTTATTTGGCCAATGTGGCGGTGATCGAGCTGATGGCCAGAACAAAACAGGTCATGAGCGCGGCGAATCGATATAATGGAACGGGAACAATTAACGTATCCGATGTGTTTGTTCTGTTTGGCCTGGCTGCGATGATCTATTTCATCATCAATTTTACTCTTTCCTGTATCGTCAGAAAGATCCAGAAAAACAGACGGAAGCCCGCAAGGCAGATTGCGTAGGAGGAAGGCATGGAAAAGTATGTGATAACAATATCCCGACAATTTGCCGCTATGGGGCGCACAGTGGCGCAGCATCTGTCAGAATTGCTTGGCATTGAATTCTGGGATCGCGATATCGTTGAATTGGCCGCAAAAAGGATGGGACAGAGTCTTTCGCTTGTCAGCGATTCTGAGGAAAGAGCCAACTATTCTCTTCTTCGGCACCATCCGGAGAAAATGAGTCTGACAAGTTACAGCATCAGCGATGAGATTTTCCGCACAGAATCCAGTATTATCCAGGATGCGGCATCACAGGGTTCCTGTATCATTGTTGGACGCTGCGGTGATTATATTCTTCGTGATCATCCAAATCATCTGTCCGTGTATTTGTATGCCCCCTATGAGAAGCGACTGGAAAACTGCATCAACCATCTGGGAATGTCCGAGAAAGAAGCACGGAAGCAGATTCGCGATATGGATCTTGCGAGAAGATATTATCAGAAAAAGTATGCTGGAGAAGGAGATTCCCTGTTGGCATGGAAAGATCTGATGATAGATTCTTCCCGGTTTGGAATAGAGGGTACAGCAAAGCTGATTGCTGGGGTTGTACAGCAGACTTTGCTGAAATAACCCATGCATGCATCTGCCGTTGGCCATGAACGAAAACAATATTCTCAGGATTGCTTTTTCTCTGACAGCCGCTGCTCAAAGCGGCTTTTCCTTGTATCCGAGGGAATCCTTGTCGGATAATGGCCATCAAAGCAGGCGCTGCAGTAATTATCGTTCCCTGTAAGCTTGCAAAGATCACCAACAGGCAGATAACCAAGGGAATCGACTCCTATCATTTCCGCGATTTCCTGAACTGAATGCTGGCAGGCGATCAGGTTTTCCTGTGAATCTATATCCGTACCGTAAAAGCAGGGAAAGAGGAACGGGGGAGCTGAAACGCGCATGTGGACTTCCTTTGCGCCTGCTTCCCGGAGGAGTGAAACGATATGCCCACTCGTGGTTCCCCGCACAATGGAATCATCTACCATAACAATGCGTTTACCGCGAACGACATCTTCAATGGCAGCGAGCTTGATTTTGACCTGATCCAGGCGATTATCTGGCGCGATGAAGGTTCTGCCGATATATTTGTTCTTGATCAGCCCGATACCGTAAGGGATTCTGGACGATTGACAACACGGATATCAACCGAATGTTTCCCGGGTATGAATTGGGAGAAACAACGCAGCGCATTGCGGACGGCATTTTTAAGAAGATCAAGGATTATCGGTTCGGTATTCAGTTCGCGTCTTTCTATATGCCCGGCAATTTTGTGCCGCAGGTACGTATGATGAAGACAGGCGCGGAAGATATAGAGCTTGCCAGGCAATTTGGGATGCCCTATGTGGTTCTTCATAACCCGAGGCCATTTGACACAACTACTTTGAATTATAACTGGCAATTATGGGAAACAGACGCGTTTTCAATCTATACAACGAGCACAAGCGGTATTGATAAAAACAGCGCCAAGCAGGCTGTTGATGCTGTTCTCAACTTCCTCGCGAAGCAGGGAATCATCGAATACAGAGGATATGAGGGATATATTTCGAGAGTTGTGGAAAGCCAGAACTTTATTGATGTAAGAGCTCTGCATGCCGGATTCTTTGAACAGTGCGCCGGAGCGGGTGAAAAAGTGGAAAAGGGACAGCTCCTTGCAATTATAAGCGATCCTTACACGGCGGAAGTATTACAGGAAATCAGGGCTCCGATTCCCGGGATTGTTGCCTTTGCGCATAATGAAACGCTGGCATATCAAAACACAGCCGTGTATAAACTGATTCCTGAAGAGGATGAAATATAAAAATGGCTTAATCAGAGTTGCGACATCCGGCGCTGTGACCTTCAATTATCGCTTTCAGGCGATGAGTCAGTAAGCCATTTTCGCCATAATCCACCGGACAGTCAATAACCGCGGGTACATCCTGCCGGAAAGCATCGTCAAGAATCGTACGGAGATCATCCGCACTCTGAACGCGATATCCCTTGCAGCCCATACTCTGCGCCATTTTGACAAAATCAGGATTAGTAAATGCTGTCATATTTGCGTGTCCGAAACGATCGTTCTGTTTCCATTGTATAAGACCATAAGCACTGTCATTAAAGATCAGGGTGACAAAAGGCAGATGCTCGCGTCGCGCAGTTTCCAATTCCTGGCAATTCATCATGAATCCGCCGTCACCGGTTACGGCAAGAACCCTGTTTTCGTTTCGCAAAAGCTTGGCTGCCAGTGCTCCGGGGAGGGCGATCCCCATGGAGGCAAATCCGTTCGATATAATGCAGGTGTTAGGCTCGTCACAGAAATAATGACGGGCAATCCACATTTTATGCGCTCCCACATCACTGAGCAAAACATCGCCTTTACCCATTGTTTTCCTAATATCGCTCAGAATGCGCTGCGGCTTCATGGGATAAGCGCCGTCTGTCTCATAGGCAGAGTGCTCCAACAGCATTTCATCCCGAAGCGCAAAGGCATGATCTGGTTCCTGAATGCGGGCAGTCAGTTGTGATAGATGGCGTAATGTTTCCGCCATATCGCCAACAACTTCCAACGCCGGGGGATAACTGCGGTTCACATGCGCCGCAGCAGTGCTGACGTGAATAATTGTTTTATCAAGCAGAGGATCAAGTCTGGAAGGAGCGAGTTCCACAATGTCATAGCCGACACATAGCAAAAGATCAGCCTGAGCCAGCAGAAGATCCTGATAGTCTTTCTGCGGAATACCGATCGTTCCCATGGCATATGGATCATCACTGCGAATAATCCCTTTAGCCATCATGGTGTTGACTACAGGAAGATGGGCAGTATGCGCAAGGTCCATGATTTCACTGGTAATATCCGGCCTTGTTCTGGATGCGTCAGCGCCTACAAGCATCACAGGGAATTTAGCCCGTGCAAGCAGCTTGGCGGCTTGAGCAATGGTCTCTAAATCAGCATATTCCGGACGGCTGTGCTGTGGGCTCATGGGGGTTAATCCATCCGGAACCTCCATACGAGCTACATCCACGGGCAGATCAATGTGAGTTGCCCCCATCATGCCTTCTCCTTCAGCGTACTTAAAGGCAAGCCGGACAATTTCTGTGATGCTGTCCGGGCGCATGACGAGTTTGGTTCGCTTTGTAATCGGTTCAAAGAGCTTGGCAAGATCCAGATACTGATGACCTGTAATATGCATTCTTTCAGAAGATACCTGCCCGGTGATTGCGACAAGTGGCGCGCCATCTGAATTGGCATCGGCGACTCCAGTAATCAGGTTGGTTGCTCCGGGGCCAAGTGTAGCAAGGCATACGCCTGCTTTACCGGTCAAGCGTCCGTATACATCAGCCATAAAGGCAGCGCCTTGTTCATGGCGTGTCGTAATAAAACGAATGGGAGATTCAGCAATCGCTTCGATCACTTCCAGGTTTTCCTCTCCCGGAATGCCGAAAATATATTCCACTCCTTCTGCAACAAGACATTCAACAAGCTTCTGGGCGACATTCATCATTTTCGTACTCCTTGTGTTTAAAAAGACGAGCTGCCTCTTTAAGGAGACTGCCCGTCATTGAACGACGACAATATACGCTCCTTACAGGTAAAAGTCAAGACCGACAAAATCTTTCCATCACTCATAGCAATAATTTGTTTTTGAGCTGTTTTTTGAATGTACAAACACTTGACATTCCCAAGTATAAGGCATAGAATCCGTGCATCCCAGAGAGGCGCAAGGGTGTGCAAAGCACCCAGTGCCTCTTTTCTTAATTGGGAAATACTCGGCAATGGAAGTGATCTGTATGACATTCTCCGCAGCAAACACCATCTGGGTTCTCCTTGGAGCAGCGCTCGTTTTCTTCATGCAGGCGGGTTTCGCTATGTGTGAAGCAGGCTTCACCCGTGCCAAGAATACAGGGAATATTCTGATGAAGAACCTGATGGACTTCTGTATCGGCACGCCGCTGTACTGGCTGTTCGGATACGGCATCATGTTTGGAGCAGGAACCGCTTTGTTCGGCTGGATTGATCCTTTCATCATGAAAGATTACAGCCATATCCTTCCGGCGGGCGTTCCGCTGTGGGCCTATGCTATTTTTCAGACAGTCTTCTGCGCTACATCTGCTACGATCGTTTCCGGAGCTATGGCGGAGCGTACGAAGTTTTCCGCGTACTGTATCTATTCCGCAGCGATCTCACTGTTCATCTATCCGGTTTCTGGACACTGGATCTGGGGTGGCGGCTGGCTTGCGGAAATGGGTTTCCATGATTTTGCCGGTTCTACTGCAGTTCATATGGTGGGCGGCGTGTGTGCTCTGATCGGTGCAAAAATCCTTGGACCTCGGATCGGCAAGTACGGTAAGGACGGAAAACCGCGGGCTATTCTCGGCCATAATCTGTCTATTGCCGCATTGGGTGTTTTCATTCTCTGGTTCTGCTGGTTCGGTTTCAACGGCGCCTCTACAGTTGGCATGGACAGCGACGAACTGATTGGCAGCGCTTCCCTGGTATTCTTCAACACCAACCTGGCGGCAGCTGTGGCAACGGTGACAACGATGATCTTCACCTGGCTGCGCTACGGCAAGCCGGATGTATCCATGACCTTCAACGCAGCACTGGCCGGCCTGGTGGGCATTACGGCAGGCTGCGACGCGGTGGATCCCTTCGGCGCTGCGATCATCGGTCTGGCCTGTGGCTTTGTAATTGTTCTTGCTGTTGAATTCTTTGATAAGGTTGCCAAGATTGATGACCCGGTCGGCGCAATTTCTGTCCACTGTGTGTGCGGCGCACTGGGCACGATCCTGACCGGCCTGTTTGCTACTGGTGGCACCACCATGAAAGGTGTGTTCTACGGCGGCGGGTTCAAATTCTTTGGCGTACAGTTGCTCGGTGTTCTGTCCGTCATTGCATGGACAACTGCAATTATCACGGTGGTATTCCTGATCATTAAAAAGACCGTTGGGCTGCGTGCAGATGCGGCTGATGAGATTACAGGCCTGGATCGCAGCGAGCATGGCCTGCTCACCGCTTATTCCGGATTCCCGATTATGCCTGAAGAGGGCATTGACGCTCCTGCCGCTGTTCCCGCGTCTCCGGCTGCCGCTCCTATGGCTGAAGCAGTACCTGTAGCGGCAAAGAAAATGGAAAAAGCGCCTGGCGAACCGGTATATACCCGTGTGCAGATCATTTGCCGTCCAGCCAGCTTGGACAGTCTGAAGAAAGCGATGAACGGTATCGGCATAACAGGCATGACCGTGACCAACGTCATGGGTTACGGAGCGCAGAAGGGCAAGCCCGAGTACTATCGCGGCACGCCTGTGGAAGTTACACTCCTGCCGAAGGTGCAGGTGGATATCGTTGTCAGTAAGGTACCTGTAAGTCAGGTTATCGAAACCGCGCGCGGTGTGCTCTATACCGGCCATATCGGCGACGGCAAGATCTTTGTCCAGGATGTTGAAAACGTGGTTCGCGTACGTACCGGTGAAGAAGGATACGACGCGCTCCAGTCCGATGAATGATATCTCCGGATCACTCCTTTTTCCGCGGTGCCCGCTCAGCAGACGGGCACCGCATTTTTTCGATTGTTTCCAGAAATTGGTTGCTTGGCAATGTCAGATCCGTATTGTCATGCGTTTATGACAGAAATCTTCATGGTCATTTCTTCCAAAACATCAAGAAGCATCCGTACAGTATCCAAGCTTGTCAACATGGTAGTATTGTTCTGGGCGGCACATCTACGGACAGCGGCTCCGTCTCCCTGATGGGAACCTGACTGGATTGCCCTGGTGTTGATAACATAGCTAATGTAGCCGGCGCGAATAGCGTCGATCAATGCTGTGCTTCCCTCGCTGGGTTTGGGGAGAATTCGTGTGCGGATGCCGTTTTCAATCAGCATTCTGCCCGTCCGTGGAGTTGCTTCGATATTAAAGCCCATCTTATAGAACCGGCGAATCAGAGGAACCGATTCTTCTTTATCCTCATCGGCTACGCTGACCAGTACTGTGCCGTAGTTTTTCAGTTTCAGCCCCGCGGCGGTCATAGCTTTGTAGATTGCCCGGTGCAGTTTGGCATCATAGCCGATTGCCTCACCGGTTGATTTCATTTCAGGCGAAAGATACGCATCCATTCCCCGCAACTTTGAGAAAGAGAACGCTGGAACTTTGACATAGTAACGCTTTTTCTCTTCGGGATAGCGCTGGAAAATTCCCTGCTCTCTCAGCGAAATACCAAGCATGGCCAGCGTTCCCATATCTGCCAGACTGTAACCTGTTGCTTTCGACAGGAACGGAACCGTTCTGGATGAACGTGGATTCACTTCTATGATATATACCTGGATCAGTGAAACTCGTTTAAGTCGAAGTGCCTCTGAACCTTGAAAACTCTACATTCAGAGAACATTTTTCAGTACATTGGAAATACACCTGTTGGGTGCTGAAAACCAAGTAATTCCGGGCGTTCTGTGGTAT
>JAFUZM010000307.1 GCA_017476605.1 Clostridia bacterium | reverse complement strand
TTTGACTGCCATTATGCCAGGATACATCGCGGACGCCGGACGTGTTGTTTTACAGCAGTGTGCCATCTTTGATCGACTCGACTTGTTTTACGCTCCTCCCGCTCTCATCACGCTCGATTCTGTCACGTATATCTTCTGCTTGAGATTGTTTTAATTTTCGTGCACAGTCTGGGCAGCATACGTAGTTTCCAGCAACAATGGATTTTGCGGAGTGTTCAAACTACTTTCCACAGTCGCAGCGCCATAGCCAGATGCTTGCGTGAGTGCTGCCCTTTATGTACTTGATACCAGTCAAGCGCCCAAAACTCTTGCTTGTATAATCCGTCATCCGACTCTCTTGCTGGAGGCAGCCGCAGGAGCGAGTGTTTCCGCTGGATAAAGCGTAGCCAGATTTTATGCACGTGTTACCACAGTTGCATTCGCAAAGCCATCCCTGTCCGGGGATAAAGGATTTTGCTACAAGTCGCCCAAAGCGGTGGCCGGATATATCTTTTATATTCATGATCTACTCAGCTTTCACGCTTTTATCTATAGCTAAGATTTGTAATGATAGTTTAATTATATCATATTTCAAATGCATAGATTGTGAATTTTTTTCGAGGTTTAAATTGTCTTCAGACATAATTCGCCCGTTGTTTTTTCGTCGGATGGATTTGTCCTACAGGGAAGACAACGTGACTAAGCGCCAACAAAGGACGTTGTCTTTTTACAAGTGATTCAGGAGGAATATATGATCAAATTCCGCATTGACGTTATGTCTGCATTACGAGAGAGAGGATACACCGCTAGAATGCTTCTCAAGGAAGGCGTTAATAGCAGTACGCAGGATAAACTGCGTAACGATGGTGGAGTATCTTTTTCTACACTCTCTACACTTTGCAAACTGCTAGAATGCAATGTGGAAGACTTGATCGAATATATTCCCGACTAACAGTGCGCACATTGCGACATTGACGCATTTTTGCGCATAAGAAAAGACGGTGCAAATACACTGTCTTTTTGTGTATGCAATTGTACGGAGTTTAACGGATAAGTGCGGAGTTTCAGACGGGTTTTCTATGTTCATATATGTCTTGATTGCGAAAAACGTCCCATGTAACAGTCAACGGCATGTATGCTTCTTCATCTGCAAGAAATGACGCGTCTATTTGTTCACAAACACCAAACAATTTCATCAATTTCTTTGTGAAATCATCTGCTAAGCTTGCGTCAATGTACTTAATAACGCAAGTTCCGTATTTGGTCAAATAGGGATGCGTATTCCCTACTGCTGAATCTAGCGCGGCAAATGTACTTTCAAGCGTTTTTCCATCTGACGTAAATATACCGTAATATTTGCCGGTTACATATCGTTTCGTGTTTTGTGAGGTCTTCTTTTTAGACATAAAATCCCTCCTATAGTTTGTTTGTGGTTATTGTTAAAATTTTGTTATCTCTATTTTACTTCATTTAGAGTAAAGAGGCAAGCCAGAAAAACAGCTGGCTTGAGATGCTCTTTGGCTTATAAAGTATGGTTTGTTATAATGATTTTGAGGAGGTGAATATTCTTTGTATACAATTTTCGACACAGTTTCAAATTCCCCTATCTTCAATGTCTTAGCTTCAGATGGACGGGAAGCACTTATGAAGTTTATGGCTGTGAGACAATTGAGAGCTGACTATGAGATCAGAAACGAAGATGGACAATGGATTCTCATGAATTCGTGGGGTTCAAAGTTTGTTGCTGTTGAATTTGAGAATGGAATGGTTATATAAGCGGCGTTGTGGATGTGATGTGGCCATTTAAGTAAGTACTAAAGCAAAGAGAAGGCTTAACTTATGACCACAATTGAAATCTATATTGACAGCAAAGCGGAGGAAGGAGCCTGGAAAACATGAGTGAAATGGAGAAGTATGTAGATCGATTGTTCCGGAAGTATTCTGCTGTGCCAATGGAAACATTTGTGCTTATGCATCGAACCTTAGGAACAGCAGTGTCAGTGCTTGACCATGTGGAAATGGTAGACTTTGCTGCACTCACATTTACTGCGTACGGTGTATTTGCTGACCATCGGGATTATGATGATCTGATTCGTCCCTTTGAACGGCAGTTGGAACTTGCGAAAGTAAAGCCACAAGATTTTGTCTATAAGCTTCACGATTTCTACCAAAAGATGTCTGTAAAAATTAAAAAGAACTATGATTTCCTACGGCTCTACGAGATATTGGCGTTTGCGATGGATCGTGCATTTGCAACGCCTCTTCATCAGCAGAGTGAGCAGAATGTCCATATCTACTGTGCATATATGGATCTGCTAATGCAGTTTACCGATTATCTGCATCCAGACTGGAAAAATGTAAATGAACTAATCGTTGGTATAAAGGTAGACGGGACAACGCTGATCACTCAGGATGAGCCTATTCCTAATCTGGATGTCGCTGCTATCGAAATGAAGAAAGCGGCACGTGCGGGTAAAAACATTAAAGATATAAAGAATAAGTACGGGATCAGTGGTGACCTTGTGGAACTGGTCAATAAACTTAGGGAATACGATAACAATGTCATAGCGATGGTCCCATGGATCAATGAATACACCTATGATCTCCTGCCGGAAAGACTAATGGAAGTGAGGATAAAAGAAAAGGTGGATTTTGGATGTTCTTTCGAAATTAACAAAGAACGGTTCAACCGCAGGCGGAGAACGCTTCCGACTAATGGTGCTAAAATAAGGGTAAAAGGGAATGATAAGATTGAAGAACTGTACATGAAAGAATTGTTCCATGCGGATGCTATCTATCTCCTCTGCCGGGTACGGATGCCGTTCGGTGATCTCCTGATCCGATTTAATTCGAAAACCGGTGATTTCTTCTCACCACTGATAGGCTCTGATTCGGGACTTGCGATCAAGATGCACAGGTACATCGAGAAGGTTGTTCTTTGGGCATATGGGAAGCAGGTGCTAGACGATATTGCTGTAGAGTGGGGCGACTGCTTTGAGGGCGAAGTGGTTGAGCGTCAGAGCATAGGTGGGAAACTTCATGCTGTATACGGAAAGCATGAAGGAGAATTGGAAGACAGGACGATCAACGGGTATGTCAGGAAACTTCCTACGGGTCATCATGCTAGCGAAGAAGCGAAAGAGAGGGCTGAACTGCTTGGGTATGAACTTGACAGCGATGAGACATATGTACAGTCTTTCATAAGGTCGACGTGGGTGGTAAGGAAAAAGGAATGTTATGTTCCATAATAAAGAAAAGCGGTACACCCATGCAGAGAGAAAGACATAAGCGGGATAGAAAAACAAAACAGAGTAATTATTCCAAAATCATACAAAAGATATACGCAAACTAGTCACATTCTATTTGACACACTGTTTTTAAATCTAGTATAATATATCTAGATGTTTTATCGAGACGACCAAGGTGAGACATCGCGCCAATGTATTTTCAGAGAGTTCGATTTTCGAGCTCTCTTTTTTATATTGATCCGGAGATGACATGATAGTCAAAGCCCGAAAGATCCGAGCTAAAGGAAGAAAAATACCATACCGAGCCACTCGATTTTGGGAGAATCTTAACAAACGAGTATACAGAGGATACGGCCAATATAATCTCCCACCCATGCTGCCATGTACTCAAGAGGCTGTGGATGCCTGGATCCCGTATACGAGGATCGACGAGGTAACCCCGCAAATGATGAGCAGGATCGGTGTGCACTTTTGGGTGCGCCAGGAGTGCCTGGAGGCCTGTTGGGAGGCACCGGATAGTATAGGAGAGCGGATAAAAATGTTTGGTGCGGTGGCGTCACCGGCTTTTTTTATGCCCGGAGGAGATGCCCCAGGTGCCATTTGCTTATACAACGCTTATAGATCCTCCTGGCTTGCACGATACTGGCGGGAGATGGGGATCAACATCATCCCGTCTTTGTATTGGGATCAAGTATCACTGGCCCGATATGCGTTTATTGGATGCCCGGAAGGATCCATTTACACAGTATCCTATAGTGCTATGCGGAAAAATGGAGTGAGTGAGGCAATATTTATGGATGGTATGGAGATTATCCTGGAGGTTTTAAGACCCAAGGAACTCCTCTTTTACGGTGAGATTCCGGAGAAGTACAGAGATATTAGTACGATTATGAGGAGCAGCTTCCGGGTAAAACGAGTACGAGCTACACTCCCGAAGTAGGATTATGGGCATTTGTAGCTGGCGAATGAGAGAGGTGTACAGATGCCCAAGAAATTTAAGTGCAAACGATGTGTCTTCTTGTCAATGCACAGTGGAGTCGCCTATTGTCCATTTAGCGAGTGTATCAGGGCCAGCTTTGTTCCATATGCAGAGCAAAAAAACCAGGTGAAGGAAATAAACACAGAAGTCGGGGAGAAGGAGGATGAGCATGGGACTGGCAAAGAAGTTTAATCAAATTCGGGTCGTGGAGCTTATCCCCTATAAGCGCAATGCCAAACAGCATAGTGATGAACAGATCCTCCGGCTCATGGAAAGCATAAAGGAATTTGGTTTTATCTCCCCGGTACTTATTGATGAAAAAAATCGAATAATTGCTGGCCATGGACGCATAGAAGCGGCCAAACGCCTAGGTATCACGGAGGTGCCTTGCGTATATATCGAGGGCCTCACAGAGGCGCAGCGAAAGGCGTATATTCTGGCAGATAACCGGTTAACAGAGCTCGGCGAGTGGGATATGGATCTGGTATCGGAGGAGCTCAAACTCCTAGACGAGGAGGGCTTTGATGTAGAGCTCACCGGTTTTGATATCACTTTTGATGATGATGAACTGGATGATAATGGAGAAAAAGGCGAAGGACATGGCGAAGGGGACGAAGAAACTCACTCACTGATCATTGACTCGATGGTAATCGAGCTATCCGCAAGCGAGTACCACAGTCTCATGGACGTATTGCACGAGTATGTTGAGACGTACGGGACTACGGATGGATTTGTGGACAAGCTCATAAATGGATCCAAAAGGTAAAGGGATCGAGTTGTGGCAAGGCCCAAAAAGGATGTAAAAAAAGATGTCCTTGATCATGAGGAAAAGAGTGAGTCTTTAGAAAAAACAGAAAAAAACGCCCTAGAAGGAAGCAAGAAGGCGGGTGCTCAAAGCAATGAGTGCAATGCCCTGAACGAAAAAAAAGCTCCTAAAAAAGGATCGAAATCCGCAGCAGAAAACCTGATCCCGATAACTAAGCGAACGAAGGATGAACAAAGAAGAATTTGCTCCCAGGGAGGAAAAAAATCAGGGGAGGTAAGACGAAGGCAGAGTAATGCCAGGAAGGCTGCCGAGTATGTGGCTGGTCTCAATCCTCCACTTAACGATAAAACGCTGCAGTTGTTTAAGAGCGCTGGCCTGGAAGATCCGACTTTTGCGGAAGCAATCGCCTATGTAATGGCCCGAAAGGCGCTAGAGAAGCAAGATGTGCAGGCAGCGAAGTTGTTTTTGGAGATGACGGGGCAGGACGCGGAGACGAGAAGACACCGCGAGAAGCTGGATTTTGAGAGAGAAAAGTATCGTCTTGAACATCCGAACGCCGAAAAGGATGATCTCAATGCTCAGATCGCATCTATCGCCCAACTGATTAACTCTCCGGTCAGAGAAAGAACACTCGAGTCCATACAGGCACCTCCAGAGGAGACGAAAGCATGATTCCTTATGCGCCACTGACGGAAAAGCAAGCGGAGTACATACGGAAAGCCCAGGTAAGCTGGCTGAACGTTGCAGAGGGCGGGAAACGTGCCGGAAAGAACATCATCAATCTGATCGCCTGGGCAGCGGTATTGGAAGAGCATCCGGACAAGCTACACTTGGCTGCTGGTGTAAATATGGCTGCAGCCAAAATGAACATCTTAGACAGCAATGGATTCGGCCTCGAAAGCATTTTTGCTGGCCGATGCAAGTACGCCCAGTATAAAGGCAAAGATGCTTTGTTTGTCCAAACCAGGACTGGCACTAAAATCGTGATCATCGCCGGCGGAGGCAAAGCGGATGATGCCAGGAGGATCAAAGGTAACAGTTATGGTACCGTGTACGTAACAGAGGTAAACGACTGCCACAAATCTTTTGTAATGGAGTGTATCGACCGTACTCTTGCCTCCACAAAGCGGCAGCTGTTCTTCGATCTCAACCCAAAGCCTCCATCTCATTGGTTTTATGCCGAGTTTTTGGATTACCAGGATGAGCTTCGAGCTAGAGGGGAAAACCCATTGTACAACTATGGGCACTTTACCATCCTCGGGAACATGTCCATCTCGGATGATCAGTTGCGCAGTGAGCTAAGCAAGTATAACTCATCAAGCTTGTGGTACCAGGCGGATATCCTGGGCCTGCGGACATCAGCCAGTGGCCGGATCTATCAGGACTACGATAGATCCAGGTGCTCGATCTCCCGTGATGAGATCTCAAAAACAAAGTTCGTTGATATTGCCATCGGCGTGGATGTCGGAGGCACAGATGCCACGTGTGCAACCTTGATTGGCTGCACAGAGCGGTGGGGAAAAGTTGTTGTAATGGATGGCATCCATGATAAGCAGGGACTCTCCGAAAAGATGACTGAGGCCAAGTACGCCAAGATGCTAGTCCAAAAGATTAAGGTTTGGTTGCAGGCATATCCGTACATCAACAAGCTGTACGTTGATTCTGCGGCAAAGCTTTTTCGCCAGGCTCTCCGAGAGGAGCTGTATGCACAGCACATCAACAGGATCACAGTAAAGGCCTTTGATAAATCGGACGGTATAAACGCCCGCATCGAGCTTACATGTATGCTCCAGATGCAAGGGCGTTTTTTAATTGCAGAGCATCTTGCTCCCTGGCACGAAGCATATCAGATGGCCGTGTGGGACGAGCACGCATACACCAAAGGTGAGTGGGCACGGCTAGATAACGGTAGCTATCCTGTTGACTGCCTAGATAGCACAGAGTATGGGTTTTATCCGTTTGCGAGATATCTTGAGACTACTGGTGTATCTCTATAAGCACAGACAATAAGTAATCAAGAGCCTCCCAGAAGTGACAATGATCTGGAATGGGATGTTCTGTGTTTCTTGCAGTGGCTTCTATTCCTCTGTCTGCAGATACAATGTCTCCAAATCCAATGTATCATCCGGCAATGCAAAAGAAAAATCCCAATCATCTATGATTCGGGATTCTCGGTTGTTTTCTTGAGCAGTGGATAAGTTGCTTCTATTTCGTCCGCCAACTTTTCCTTGAGCTGAAATATTTCCTCGTCCGTTTTTCCTTGCCCCATTCTCGCGTGGGCTAACAGCACTGAAGAAGGCACATCCCTCTCCAAAATTGAATTTAAGTATCTCCTGTTGAGTATCGAAGTCATATTCGTCTCTCTCCCATAATTGTTATGTGATAAATAAAAAATCACCAACTTCCAGAGCGGTTCGGTGCGCACAGATGATACGTCCGTTGCCGCGGTCGGTGATTTTTCATAGCACAGTATATTGGAAAAAGTTGAATTTGTCAATGGATAGAAGAAAGAGTTGCGAGTAATGGAAGATATACGATTCGTACATATTACAGGATGGTGGGACAAATGAGAAGCCGTAGACGCATATTATCAAGGATTGACGGGGAGCACGATCTTCCACTCAGAAAGACGATGTACTGGGAAAATGTTAACCATAATCAATATCAGGGGGACGGAATATTGGGAATCCCCCAGATGCTCCCGTGCAAGGAGATTGATGTGGAACGGTGGATCAGCTTTAATTATGCGATTACATACGCCGAAGATGCTCCTGACAAAGCGGCGAAAAGAAAACGGACAGGTGTTCACTTTTGGGTGGATGATTACCAGTTCAAGCGTTGCTGGGAGCAGTCAAGAAAATATATGGAGTTGTTGCAGGAGTATGGCGCTGTGTGCTCTCCAGAGTTCTCAACATATGATGATTTTCCCCTCCCGATTATAGCTTATAACATATACAAAAACGCCTGGTTAGCACGTTATTGGGCAGAGCACGGAATAAAGGTAGTTCCTTCCGTCCTGTGGTCTGAAAAGATTGGTGCTGATTTTTGCTGGAATGTATACCCCAAGCACTCGGTTTTGGCGATATCCTCGGTTGGATCCATGGATAGCAAAGATGCTGGAGCATGGTTTATGCGTGGATTTAATAAAATGGTTGATAATTTGGAACCCATCCAGGTACTATTTCATGGACAGATTCCTTCCGAATGTCGTTATGAAAAGATGATGCGCATTGAGTCGAATATAGAAAAAATGAAGAAAAGACTGAGGAGGGGAGATTGAGTGGGGAAAGGCATGTCCTCCGGTGTGGCTAGGGGAAGTGCTGGCGCGGCTGGAACCAAAAATTTGTCTGAACTACAGGAATACATGGAATCCAATTACGGGATACTTATTGGACGTTCTCTAGAGCGGATAGAATTTTCTTTGGCACGTGAAATGGCGATTGGTATGGAGGAAATGTTAAATGAGTTTCCGGAGTTACGAGAACTGCCACTGCATCTGGAAGCCACTCTCACCGGCAGAGAAGCCTATGCTGGTGCTACGGTAGATGGTGGTATTCTCTTGCAGCCAGACCGAATGCGTACGACAGAGTCTACCAAAGCATTGTATGACAAGGATTTATCCGGTGGATATCATCCGGAGGGAACCACGTATTCCAACATATCAGTGCATGAGATGGGACATCAGATTGAAGCGACTCTTTTACATCGGCAGATACCTGGTAATAGTAACGCAGCTCGTGAAAAACGACTTGAGGCGTGGCGTACTTCACGTGTGGCTGAGGGCATTATAAGCAAAGCTTTGGATCGTGCGATGCCCGAGTGGCGTAAAAACAGTCGACTTGCTGCCAGCGCCATCCGCAGTATCTCCGGCTATGCAGCCGTCAATGCCAGTGAAACTATGGCCGAGGCCATTTCAGATGTATTCAGCAATCGTCAACGCGCAAAGCCATTGTCTCGGGCGATCTGGAACGTCGCCAAAGAGGAACTGGCAAGATAGAGAAGGAGAAAAGTGTCATGAAAACTTCAAAACAAATGGCTAAAAAAGAATCGCCATCAAAAAAAGAAGTAGCGCTGAAAGATATCTACCAGCAGATTGAGAAGCCCGAGGGGATGCCAAGATCCTATGTAGATAAAAACGGAGTCCGTCATAACTAAAAAGCTGAGCGAAGTTCGGATAAGAGTATGCAAGTATGCATGCTCTTTTTCTTTTGCTTTGATGCATGAAATAGTAGGAGCGCGGAATGTGGATCAAAAAAGAAGAACTGATGGAAAAAGTCAAGAATCTACCGAATAATGAGCCTTTTATCCAAGCTACAAACGAAGTGGAAACACATGACGGTGATTTATGCGCAAGATCCAGATGGATCAAGCTTAAGCCGGATGATCCGAGGCTAGACAATGTGGAAAGACGTATGTTTTCTGATGAAACGTATGTTTGTGAGGCGTGCGGGAGAAAATCCTATTTTGGTGTAAGTTGTACCGGGGATAAGTACTGCGTCCACTGTGGGGCAAGGATGATGAACGCTGGATCAAGGGAGGAAGAGTGATGGCGAAGAATTATATGCATACAGCAGAGGAGTTGAGGCAGCTGCAGGCTCTCCCGCTCAAAGATAAAGTAAAGATCTCTAGAGAGCGGATCCGTGAGTGGTATGAGCATTGGGATGGGCAGGTATATATCTCTTACTCAGGAGGCAAGGACTCCAATGCATTACTTCACTTGGTTCGCTCTATGTATCCGGATGTGCCGGCAGTTTTTATCAATACCGGTCTTGAGTTTCCAGAAGTGCAAGAGTTTGTTAAAAATACAGACAATGTCATCATCTTCCGGCCCAAAATGACATTTAGGGATGTAATTATTGAGTATGGATACCCAGTAATCTCCAAAAATGTCGCATCGTCGATAGAGTATGCGAGACGATTTGATATGAGCGGTCATGGGCGTAAGGATTTTTGGGAAGAAAAGATGATGGTTTACGCACCCAAAAAAGGAACAATGCAAGTCAGCCGCTACTGCAAGGCCAGACACCGGCAACTCGCTGAGGAGGCGCCTTTTAAGATTTCGGATAGATGCTGCAACGCCATGAAGAAGAAAACTGCTCATGATTATAGTAAGGAGTCAGGCAGAAAACCTTTTTTGGGAACAATGACGGAAGAAAGTATGCTCAGGGAAAATGCCTGGCTTACAACAGGATGCAATGCTTTTAACCGTTCAGGCACGCCAACGAGTACACCAATGGCTTTCTGGGTGCAAAATGATGTCCTTGAGTATATTAAGGTTATGGGTATCGAAATTCCTTCAGTATATGGTGATATAGTCGAGGAGATCAGCACGGAAGAATGTCCGGACTGCACTAAGTATAAAACTACCGGTCTCGATAGAACAGGATGTGTATACTGTGGATTTGGTGCGCATTGTGAGAAGAAAGTACACCGCTATTTACTCCTCAAAGAGTCGCATCCACGGCTGTACGAGTACTGTATAAAAGGTGGAGAGTGGGTAGATAATCCTTCTTACGATCCTTCCATTCCGGAATATGCGGACGATGGCTTTAAAAACTGGAATCCTCCCAAACTGTGGCAGCCAAGTAAAGATGGCCTTGGAATGGGATACGTGTTCGATTTTATCAATTCGCTCCCTGGTAAAGCATACATTCCATACTAATAAAAAAACCAAAACCCAGCTACACAATACTGCAGCGAGGAGGTGGTGAAAACGGAGCAAGGAACCCTAGATATGCTGCTAAGCGGGCCAGAAGCCTGGGATAAGCTGCAGGATCACATACGAAGCTACTATCGGATGTTTTCTGCGGCATATAGCGGCAATTCAAACGATCTCCGGCTTACAGCAAGGATGAAATCCTTCTGGCGCCGGCCGAGCAAGCAAAAAATCCACGTGCCTATCGCGGCTGACATTGCAGCCACGTCCTCGGATCTCCTGTTTGGTGAGGAGCTCCAGATTGCTGCAGTAGATAACGATGACGAGAGGCCGGTGGAAAAAGTCCAGCATCGCCTGGAAGAGATCGAGAGGATAAACAACTTCCATGCGCTTCTTTGTGAGGCAGCTGAATCATGTTCGGCCTTGGGAGATGTGTATCTAAAAATTATGTGGGACCGGGACCGAATGGCATGTCCTGGGATCAAGGTTGTCCAAGGGGATAACGGGTATCCTGAGTATCGCCTCGGTATTCTCAGAGCGATCCATATCTTTACCATCATCCGAGATTCTCCGGACGAAAAGAGCGTATACCGCACACATGAGATATATGAGCCTGGACGTATCGTTACAGAGCTTTATCAGGGTACATCGGATTCCCTTGGCCTTCGCCTGGATGATAGCCTGCTTGAGGAGATTGGGATTGAGCCGGAGTCAATCGTTGAGGGCGATCTGATGCTGGCCGCACATATCCCGAACATTCGTCCCAATCGGATGTTTCGGAGCAGCTATATGGGCAGATCTGATTTTGATAATCTCCGGGATCTCATGGATGCGTTGGATGAGGCATACTCCTCCTGGGTGCGAGATATCCGCCTGGGCAAGGCAAGACTAATTGTTCCGGCCGAGTACCTGAGGCGATCTGGTGAGGAGCTTTTTGCCGGATCCTCCAAAACAGCCCCGACTTTCGAGTTTGATGAGGACGTAGAGACACTGGTGGCCATTGACGCGGATACGGACAAGAGCGGATCCTTTATCACGCCGAGCCAGTTCGCGATCCGTGCGGAAGAACACGCAAAAACCTGCCAGGACATCATCACCAAAATCGTAACGGGTGCAGGGTACTCCCCCCAGACCTTCGGGATCAATATCGTTGGCATGGCTCAAAGCGGTACGGCGCTACGGATCCGGGAGAAAAAATCCTATAGCACGACCAGCAAAAAGCAAGCATACTGGCAGGATCCTCTTGAGACTCTGATGACAGCTCTGGTGCACTTGGATGCCAAGCTTTACCCCCAAAAGGGTAGCACAGACAAGTGCCATGTGCATATCCATTTTCCGTACCTCTTTGCTTCTGATATCCCGACAATGGCCAGCTCGCTGCAGTTGCTGGATGCAGCCAAAGCGGCATCAACGGAGACTAAGGTGCGGATGCTTCATCCGGACTGGACGGCTGACAAGGTAGTGGAGGAGGTGGATCGCATCCGGATTGAGACGGGCATGGATAAGAGCCGGCTTGACGTGGTAATGCAAAAGGTGCAAATGCAGACAATGGGCATAGATCCTGATAGCGGTGATTTTTCACCATCGAAAGAATCAAAAAGTACTGGAGGTGAGAATAAATTATGAGCACAGTAACGATGGAACGTGAGGATGCAAAAAAGATCTACGAGCTGTATCAAAAATGTCTGGAGGCAGAGAGGCAGTTTATCCAGTGTCAGAGTGCATCCTATCGGGGGTTTGTCAGCAACACCGTCCGCGATAAAAGGGTGGCAGATGCATATGCCAGGTTAAATGCAGCGATAGAACAACCGAAAGCACCGGAAACCGAAACGGCTGGAAAGCGATCCGGCAGGAAGAAAGTTCAGAAAGAGGAGGAAACCAATGAGCATAGCATCATCGGAGCACAAGAGCTTCCGGAAGCTGTACAAGAGGGATGATGGAAGCAACGAGCCTGTGTTTTCGTTGCAATCGGAGATTTCCGAGGATCATGTTGCAATCCAGATTGAGATGATCGACAAGGATTTTTGCCAAGAAAACCAGGAAACTGTTGCGCAGGCAATGAGCGAATTTGTTGCTTATTTTAACGAGCAGATGAAAGCGGAGGGCTACCCTTTCTCAATCATATAGGTATAAAGCATCGCCCTGGAGGATGATGCTTTTATATATCAGGTAAACCCACACAATTGCCCGGGCTGCAGGTAATGCAGCCTCCCCCAAGCGGGAGACAGCCCGTCAAAAAGTCAAAGGGGAAGTCATGTAAGGAGGATAACAACATGCCAAGTTTTGAGTATCTTAAGCCTATTTTAGGTGATGAGCTGTATCCGCAAGTTTTGGAGAAACTGGCCGATTCGAAAGGTGTCACCCTTGTTAACATTGCCGATGGATCCTATATCCCAAAGGCCAAATTTGATGCCGAGGTAGCGTCTCGCAAGCAGTATGTGTCCCAGATTGAAGAAATGGGCAAGGAAAAAGCTGAGCGGGATGCTGAGGTGCTGAGTCTTAAGGATCAGCTGGAGAAGGCGAAAACAAAGGCAACGAAATTCGAAAAGGACTTTGGGGAGAACCAGCAGGCGATTGCAGATCTCCAGAAGCAGATCGAACAGCTTACCGGCGACCTTGATGTACGTACGAAGGAAGCCAAGGAAGCCGAAAAGATCAAGGGGCAGATCGAGACGTTGACTGCCACCGTAGCTGATAAGGACAAACTGATCGAGCGGATCAAAAAAGAGCACAAAATCACGGGCGAACTGAGAAAAGCGGGCGCACAAAATCCGGATGTGCTGCTCAAGTTTATAAATCTAGACAAAGTGAGTGAGGACGAGACGGGGAAAGTGATCGGGCTTGACGATCAGCTGACGTCGCTCAAGCAGTCGGATCCATATCTTTTTCACAATAATACAACTCCCAAGGGTGGCGTAGATGGGGTTCCCTCCGGACCCAAGCATACCCCAGGTGCTGATTCCATCAATCAGCAGGTCAACCTCGAGCTCCGGCGAGCTGCCGGATATAACGTATAACGGATATAACGTATAATTCGAAAGGAGATTAATATGGCTTACATCGAAAGAACTAACGCCGAGGCCCTTATTCCAGAAGAAACATCCCATAATATCATTGAAGAGTCCATCAAGAGATCTGCCATCCTGCCGCTTGCAAACCGTATGGCAAACATGGTGGCAAAGCAGAGCTCTGTGCCGGTCATGACTGGATCCGTCCACGCATCCTTTATCAACGGGGATACCGGTCTCAAACCAACCTCCAACATGACTTGGGACAAGGTTGTCATGACGGCGGAAGAACTTGCGGTCATCGTGCCGATCCCTGAGGCAGTCCTTGCAGATGCCGATTATGACATTTTCGGAGAGGTTCGCCCTCGGATCGTGGAGGCATTCAGCCTTGCAATTGACGCTGCAATCCTCCATGGCACAAACAAGCCGCTTTCCTGGCCGGATGGTCTTGTCCCGGCTGCTATTGCTGCTGGCAATGGCGTTGCCTACAGTGGCAATCTGTATCAGGATATCAACGGTGAGGACGGTGTTATTGCCAAGGTTGAGGAGGCCGGCATTGCCGTCAACTCTTATCTTGGTGCTCTCAAACTTCGCGCGAAGCTGCGTGGCGCAGTGGATACTGCTGGCCAGCCCATTTTCCGCACGGCATACTCCAATGGAGATGCAGGTCGGATGATGTACGAGCTCAATGGCAGCCCTATTGTCTTTCCGGAGAACGGCTCTCTGGATGGCGATCAGGCGTTGCTTCTGGCTGGCAACTTTAACTATGTGCGCTACGCCATGCGCCAGGACATGACCTACAAGATCCTTGATCAGGCAACGCTCACGGATGCAAGCGGCAACGTGATCCTCAACCTGGCTCAGCAGGATTGCGTGGCTCTCCGCGCTGTCATGCGCCTCGGCTGGGCAATTCCGCGTCCGGTCAACATCATTTCCGGTGTAAACTATTTCCCGTTTGCCGTTCTCCAGCCGAGTGCGTAAATGGTACCTTAGAGATCAGAGAGAGCTGCTCTTTTATCGGGCAGTTCTCTCTTTTAGTATCGTTTTTGGGAGGTGAGGCAAAATGGCACATGTGGAACCCAAAGACATATCGGATTTTGAGCGGCAGTACACGGGAGATAAACTGCTTCAGTTTATCTTTCCCAATGTCCCGGTGACCGAGGCAGAAAAAGCCGCTTTTGACAGAGCCGTGGTCTACCAGATTGCTCATGATCGCGAAATGGCCGAAGCTTCCAGTGAGGTTCCTACCGGAGCGACATCCTTTACGATCGGCCATTTTTCCGTCGAGCTTGATAAGAATGCTACCTCCGGGAGTGATCAGATGACAAAAAGGACTGTTTGCAGTGCAGCGTACGGTGTGCTCTTATATGCCGGTCTCCTGTATAAGGGCGTTGAGCGGGTGAGAGGTGGATATCGTGTCCTTGATGACTAGATTTCTCACCGAGGAGATGTCGGTAAAACCATACGTGCGTTTTGGTGCTGGGAAAACTATCTATGGAGAGCCAGAAGTACGCAGGTGCCGTGTGGAACCTGCAGATAACGTGAAAATCGTATATAAAAATCCGAGCGGAACGATCACAGAAACGGTGGCGTCAGCTTTGATATTTTGCGAAGGATCTCCAATTCCCATAAACTCGATTGTCAATTTCCATGGCCGCGAGACCAGGGTGATCGACTGCAAGGAGATGTATGGTTTTGGCCTCCATCATCTTGAGGTGAGTGTGGAGTGAGCATCAGATACCGCAAAAATCTTGATTGGGGCAAAGTATCAAGCAAGCTGCAAAAAGCAGGTAAAAAAGGCCTTCAGGCCGGCTTGGAGATATTGCTGGAAGAATCACAGCGGCAGGTTCCAAAGGACACGGGAGCCCTTGCCCAGAGTGGCAAGGTAGTGATGTACAACGATCAAGAGGGGCATGTTAGCTACAACACCGAGTATGCGCTTGTGCAGCACGAGCGGACGGACTTTAGCCATCCGCATGGCGGCAAGGCCAAGTACCTGGAGGATCCGGCTAATGATTCCGGCATCCAAAGTGCGATGTACGCAGCACTCGGCGAAGCGATAAGGGGTGAGCTCGGATGAATCTCCTGGAGCATATAGCGGATCACCTGGATTTCGAGGGCCTTGGGATACTCAACACAGATGAGCAGGAGGGCGATATCTTCTGGGGGATTCTCCCGGAGGATTTGCCTGCAAATGCCGAAAGATCAATCAGTGTTATGTCCACGGACAGCAGCTACGGCGGCAGCCCATCGGGTGCCAGGATCCAGATTTTTACTCGTGGCGGTATCGGAGATGTACGCACTTCCTACGAGCTTGCCTGCGAGATCACGCGTGTGCTCGAGGGCTTTAACGGGTATCTCCATGGAGACGGGCCTCATGTTCGGGTGGAGGTACTAAGCTCTGCTCAGGGATCCGGGCTGGATACCAGCGGGAGACACTACTACGTAAGCAACTACAAGTTTTACTACTGCGATTTTATGGAGGATTAAGCATGGCAAAAGGACGAAAAAACGGCTGTCCGGTGTCGGTGGCGGATTGGCTGATTTACATTCAGGACAAGTCCCAGCTTGAGGAGACCTGGGTTCGAATCTATGGACTCACCTCTATGACCCGGACAACGGACGGCGAGACGGAGGACAGCTCAGCGGACACGGACATCTGGTCTGAGCCCTATATCACCAAGCGCTCCGGGACCATTGACCTTGAGGGCATCAAGAAGGTGGTGGAGAGCACCGGCGAAATCGACCGTGGCCAGGAGCTTCTCGACGATTACGCCGAGCAGGCGGGCTGCGGCGCGGATGCAACGATCAAGCTCATCGATCCTTATGGACATGGCATCATCATCGATACCATCGTAACCTCGGCGGAGGAATCCGCAGACAGCTCTGAACAGACCCGGTCCTGGTCTCTTGAACAGGTCGGAGAGGCGGAAACCATCCCGTATGTCCAGATGGAGGGTGTCGAGCTCCGGAAGGGCGACACCAAAATCGACACGCTGGAAATGATTTCGGGCGGTGCCCAGGAAATCGTGTCCGTGGTGTTCACCCCAGAGGGGGCGTCCAACAAGCGCTACCGTGTCAACAACTCAAAACGCGCGGTCATGCGTGTCTCGGATATCGGTGAAAACGGCTTTGTTCTGACACCGGTCGGTGTTGGCACGGCCCTTGTGACCGTCACGACGGTCAACAACGGCTGCAGGCATCAGATCCGGGTGGATGTCAAGACAGAGCAGGAGGATGGCGAATGAGAACACTGAAATTTGATCAGTTCCTGAGGGAAAGTCAGCGGGAAAAGCTCCGAATTGACATCTATGGCCATCACTACGAAATCGAAAGCCGGATCCCGGCCATTGTCCCGCTCAAGATGGCCAGAGCTGAAAAGCTCGCTGAGACGGATCGCAATGCCGAATATACCCGTCTCATCTTTGAGGCAGCGGATGCCATGTTTGGAAAAGAGAATATGGAGGAGATTTGCTCCTTCGGTCTTTCTGCCGAAGATCTCTCACTGCTCATTCAGAAGTGTTTTGAGATGATCAACGGCGCGGCCACGGAGGAGGAATCCGAGGAGCTGAGTGATGAGGGCGGACGCAGCTCACTGCCCGGGCGGTCTCAAAAAAAATAGACATCCTCAATCTCTTTGATGCCCTTGAGGCAGATTTCATGCGGGACTACGGCATTGATTTGCCCAGGGACATCCATAACATGAGCTGGCGTCGCTTTGAGGTCCTCTCTGCGAATCTCAGCGCCACCGGCGCTGTGGCCATGCGCATCCAGAGCATGGAAGGAAGCAGTAACGAGATGGATCAAAAGCAGGCAGCGGAGGCGTTCTTTTCCTCCGTAGTACGGCTGTAATGATTGGTGCCACTGGATGCAAGGCCATAGACCTGTAAAACAGAGCGTCATGGCCGAAGGATGCTTAAAAGGCGGATAAAAATCGAAGCGCATCCCGCCTGCCAATCTCGTTGTAAGAGTCAGTTCTTCAATAAGGTTGAGTTAAAACTGAGTTAAAATCGAGTTAAAGTAGAGTTAAAATCTCCCAAGCCGTAATGGGTAAAGTACGGAGGCGATAGCCTAAGCGGTTGGCAGCACCGTAAGACTGCCAATTTTCAAATACCAAGACTTGAGAATAGTCTAGTCGTGCAACACAATTCGGATGGCTCTGTCAGAGACAGACACCTGACAGAATTGCACAGCAATTCTATTAGTCAAAGTACCTGGAGAGGAGGGATTCTGTGCAGGTTGGTGAACTGTTTGCATCCTTTTCACTGGATACATCGGGCTTTGCCCATGCAATGGTGGAAATTGAGGATGAACTGGGACAGTTTGGTGTCCGACTGGCCACGATTGGCGCCGGTCTTGAGCAGGCCATCACACAGCCCATCCTGTCCTTTGCCAAGGATTCCCTCGGCGCGGGTATAAACTTTACTGCCCAGATGTCTACGGTGGAGGCCATCTCTGGTGCCACCGGGGAAAGCCTTGAAGCGCTTACGCAGGCCGCCATTGACGCCGGTTCCGCCACCAAGTTTACTGCCACTGAGGCAGGACAGGCCCTGCAGTATATGGCCATGGCCGGCTGGGGCGCGGAGGAAATGCTGGACGGACTCAGACCCATCATGGATCTGGCAGCTGCCTCGGGTGCTGAGCTTGCCAGAACGTCAGACATCGTGACAGATGCCATGACGGCTTTTGGGTATGCGGCAGATGACACCTATAAGATCATTGCCAACGGGGAGACTATTGATACCGGCATAAGCAATGTGCAGCACTTTGCGGATGTCCTGGCAGCCACAGCGACCAATTCCAATACCAATGTGGAGATGCTGGGAGAATCCTTTAAATACGCAGCGCCTCTGGCCGGTGCCCTCGGGTACAGCATTGAAGACGTGGCACTGGCTGCCGGTCTCATGGCCAACCAGGGCATCAAGGCATCGCAGGCAGGCACCACGCTCCGCTCGCTTTTTAAACGCCTGGCAGATCCGCCCAAGGCGGCAAGGACCGCCATGGAGGAATACGGAATCTCTCTTACGGATGTTTCAGGAAACATGCTGGGCTTTCGGGAAGTGCTGGAGCAGCTGCGGTCGAAAGCCGCGGAGATGACGGAAACGGAAAAGGCTGCTTTTGCCTCCGCCATTGCCGGAACCACCGGTATGTCGGGTCTTCTGGCGCTCCTGAATGCCACTGAGGCAGATCTCACGCAGTTGGAAACCGCCATTGGTTCTTGTACGGATGCGACGGAGAAGATGGCAAATGTCCAGCTGAATAACGCCAAAGGCGCCATTACCATCATGAAATCCGCCCTCGAGGGACTGCAGATTACGCTGTTTTCCCTGGTGGAGGACGGCATCATGAAGGGCATCGAGGGCATCACGGGACTCATCAATGCCTTTCGTGAGGCAGACAGCAGTATGCAGATTGCCGCCATGGGATTCCTTGGTATCACGGCGGCCATTGGACCAGCCATGAAAGCGATTGGCATCCTGATTCCCATGCTTTCCTCGCTGGCCAGTCCTTTTGGCCTCCTCGTTGCGGGAGCGGCACTCTTTGGTACAACGCTCCTGGACATGACCACAACCGCGGAGATGAGTCTCACGGATGTTTCCGGCACGGCACAAAAGACAGCTGGACAGTTTACCTCCATGCTGAAATCCGCCAGCACAAGCGGGACGAGAATCCTGACAGGACTTGAAAGCAAATCCCGTCAGGTTATTCAGGCGGTTTCCGGGCATATGCCCGAGATGATCGGGACGATGGCAGAGGCGGCGGAAGCCATTTTGCCAACCATGATGTCAGGTATCCTGAATGTCCTCTCTGAGCTGACCGGTGAGATTGCCGGACATCTGCCGGAGATGGCAGATCTTGGAATCAGCATCATCGGCAGCGTAGCAGACGGAATTCTCTCCGGGATGCCAAACGTATTGTCTGCAGCAACCAGGTTCATGACAGAGCTTCTGCGGACGTTTACCAACCTGGACCGAATTACCGGGTTTATGAATCGCCTCAGGAGTTCCATCCGGGATGCCATTGCGGGGACGGACTGGCAGGGCCTGGGGAACCAGATTGCGGGGGCATTTGAGGAATCCCTTACGAATATTCGCGGGCTACTGGAGAAAGCGAAAGAGGCGTTCCTCGAGATCGACCTAGGCAAGTGGGCGGACAGCATCCGGGATGGTCTTGGCAGCCTCAAGGGGAGCCTTGACGAGCTTCTCTTTGGCGACACCGAACTTGGCGACTTTGAAGGACTTGGCGTAAAGATCCACGACAGGATCCAGGCAGGCTTTACAGCGGTATTTGCAGGAATCGGGGAATGGATCCGTGCGCGAGAGATAAACGGACAGGAACTTGGGCAGAAGCTGGCCGAGGGCATCCGCTCCGGGCTTTCCTCTCTCGGAGGATTCCTGAAGGGCCTGCTCTTTGGTGACATGAATGCCCGGGAGTTTGCAGAAAGTCTTGTATCCGGAATCAGAACAGGATTTTCTACACTTACGGGCTTCTTTTCATCCGTCTTTCGGGACAATATGCCGGATGGGACCAGCTTTGTTGAGACGGGCAGGAACATTGCGATCTCCATTAAGAACGGCTTCCTGTCTGCCGCGACCACGATTTCTACCCTGATTTTCGGGGAGTCAGATGGTGACTATACAGCCATGGGCACCAAAATCGCCGGACTGATTCGCTCCGGTCTTGCATCCCTTTCCGGAATCCTGACCACCTTTCTTCTGCCTGAAGGAGAGGACTTTCGGGGCCTTGGGGCAAGGATTGCCGAAAAGATCCGCAGCGGGATGGAGAGCGTCGGAAACCTCATTCACGGTCTCATCCTGGGAAACGAATCTGAAAACTGGCAGGAAGTCGGGAAACAGATTGTATCCGCCATTGGCGCAGCCTTTGAGGTACGCCGGGGATTCCTTGAAACCATGATCTTTGGGGAAGCGGCAGAGCTTGACTGGACCGCCAAAGGTAAATACATTGCAGAGAGAATCCGTGAGGGCGTGAAGACGGTCGGAACGCTCATCATGGATATCCTGGGCGTTGAGGGCAACGGTGCTCCGGACTTCCTTAAGATCGGCAGCGGGATTGCCGAAAGGATCCGTGAGGGAATCGGCTCCGCCGGGAATTTTCTTGCCGGGTTTGCCGAGGAGATGCTCGCGGACAATCCGCTTTCCGGTATGGGTGAGAAAATCGGCGAGGAAATTGCAAAAGGCTTTGAAGCCGGCAAAAGTAAAATCGGGGAGATGCTCTCCTCTCTGGATGTGGAAAGCATCGCATCTTCCCTTGGTGGAAAGCTTTCAGATGCGCTTTCCAGTATTCGCATCAAGGAAAACCTGGCGACTTTGCTTGGTCTTGAGAGCGAGGCGACGCAGAACTGGGAGAACATCGGACGGGAAGTCGTGCAGGCAATTCTGCACGGGATGGAGAGCGTAAAAAACGTTGGTACTTCGTTTCTTAAGGGGCTTATCCTTGGGGATGAAGCAGCGCTTACGGGCAGCATGGCAGAGGCCGGGGAGCGGCTCTTTCATGCCCTCCTGGATGGGATTACGGCCGCTATGTCTGCAGCTGGCACCCTGGCCGGGCAGCTGGTCGAGTCGCTATTGCGCTTTGACTGGGTCAGCACCGGCGGTGAGCTGGGCCTTGGCCTGATCCGTGGCATCCTGGATGCCTTTACAACACTTTCCAGTGGAATCGAAAACATTCTGCAGGAGATCTTTCGCGGTGCCAAATATGCGGTCCTCTCCTGGTTCGGTATTGAGATCGACGAGATGGAACGGGCCATGAACGAGATGGTCTTTGACCTTGACGGGGGAAAGATCACGGGCGAGGCGCTGAAGAGTCTCATCGGGAGCTCCAGCGCGACAATTACCGAACAGGCAAGGGCCTATGTCATGCTGGTTCAGGCCGGCTTTGAGGAGCAGGCGGGGCAGCTTGACTTTACACCGACCGCAGTTGCACTGGCGGCACGGATCGAGGATGGATCTCTTGTCGGGCAGGAGCGCATTCAGGCAGCGGCAGCCCTCATTTTCTCCGGCTTTGGAGACAGCATCATGATGAATGATTTTGGTCTGTATTCCGCAGCCATGGAGCAGATGGAGGAGCTGACCGCCGGGATTGAGGCGGGCACGGATATAACCATTGAGGCCTGTCGGAATCTTGGCATTGAGATTCCGGGAACACTCAGCGAAGCGCTGGGGATGGGCATTACGGAAGTGGGACCCACGATGAGTGCTGGCCTTATGGCCGCCATGGACGCAGTATCTGCTGAGATGGATGAATATGCTGCATCTTTGGGAGAAAGCACCTCCGGTATGTACATCGCCGGAGTGGATACAGGGCTTGCAGCAGCCGAGATTGACGGAACGCCGGTGAGAGAAGCACTTGAAACGGCAGCGGATCTGGCCGCGACCGAGGCAGGCACCGGAATCGGTGAAACGGTGATGGAAGCGGCGGGTGCGGCCATAGAGGCCAGTGATGTCATCCGGGAGAGTGCCAGAAAGTCCACCAGCAACGAGGTCTTTGCTGAAGCAGAGGGAAATGCAAGACAGGCGGGCGATCAGATCGGAGGCGCGCTGGCACCGGAGATTCGGGCGCATATTACCGAAACCAGCTTTGCGGTTGCCGAACTGGCGGGTGCCATAGACGGGGCATTCCTGCCCATGGAAACAAGCATCGCGGAACATGCAAAGGTAGCCATGAGCAACCTCAAAACGGTGCTTCAGGAGATGAAGACAGAAGTTGAGGCCGACCTGGCCGAGATGTTTGGATCCCTTGGAACAATTGCACTGCCTGAGATGGAAGCGGATACCGGAAATATGCCCAATCTGGCAGACAGCCTCATTGAGGGACTGGGTGCGCTCTCCGGGAAACTGGTGGCAATTGTAGAGACAGAACTGTCTGCGGTCAAAAAGAGTGTGGCAGATGCGAATACGGCCTTGTTGGAAGCGGAGCAGGGATTTGCGGATGCGGTGATCACCCGCGTCCAGTCCCTGGGGGATACACTCTCCGGCATTTTCACGGGAACAGAGGATATGATCCGGGAGACAGTGAATACGTTTCTCTCGGATCTGGAAACAACCACCAAGGCCGCCGGAGATCGCCTCATGACAGGCTTCCGACAGCTATCGACGGAAAGCACGGAAGTGGCCCGTCAGATGATGGCCGCCCTGAAGCGCGAAATGACAGCCGGGACGATTGAAATCCAGACGGTATGCATACAGCTGGAGAGCACGATTTCGGCCATCCTTTCCCGCTTTCCGGAGCTGTTCCGGGCACAGGGAATGCAGTCCATGCAGGCACTGGCATCTGCGTTTTCACAGCGATCCTCCGTTACAGAGGCAGTATCCAGTCTTACAAGCTCTGTGCTCAGTCAGCTGAGGAATTCTCTCAGCAGCAGCGCAGGATCCAGTATCGGGCGGAACCTCGTGTCCGGTCTTGAAAGCGGTATCCGGAACGCAGCGGGCAACCTGGCTTCCATTGCGTCTTCTGTCGCAAGCAAGGCGGTGTCTGCCATGAAGGACACATTAAAGATTCACTCACCTTCCGGTGTGACCATGGAAATCGGCGAGAACATGGATGCCGGCCTGGCACTGGGCCTTGCTTCCGGAAAAGCCATGGAAGCAGCCGAGATGCTGGCGGAGAAGACCGCCAAAGCGATGGCGGAGGAGGTCACGATTCCGGATATCTCAAGGAGCCAGGCGATGATTCAAAGGAATCAGGCCAGAGAGACGGGCATTGAAACGGCAAAGGCAATTGGCGAGAGCCGGGACGATGTCAGGCTGGCGACGCAGGTGGCGGAGATCCTGGCAGAGCGCTTGATTTCAAGTGGTGTCTTCCGTGGAGATGTCTATCTGGATGGAAATAAAGTCGGAGAACAGGTGGCGGCACCGGTCAGCCGACAGATTTCGGATCAGTCAAAGCGGACGCTGCGTGGGCGGAGTGCATCACTTGTTTTGTCATAGAAAGGGAGAAGATATGCGGGGATCCGGCAATCGTATGTTTGTGTTCAACCACATTGCACCGGAGCAGCTGGGCAACATCCGAGCTGTCCGCATCAATGACAGTGAGCAAAGGGATCGGCAGACGATCAGCGAGGCCGGGCATGTTCTGGCAGAAATTGCCATGCCGGCCATCCGGAAGGTAACCTGCGAGTTTCGCATCGCCGGGCGCAGCCGGGAGGATCTCATGCTGGAGCTACAGAGGCTCAGCACCTGGCTGTACCGCTCAGGAGAGGCGGAGCTGGAACTGAGAAACCTGCCGGGCCAGTATATACTGGCACGCTGTACAGTTCTCAGTGAGCCGGAGTTTACAGGCCTCCTTGCACGGGTGACGGCCACCTTTACATGCCGGGATCCACGAACGTATCAGCAATACAATCACAGGCCTAAAGAAGGCCAGGAGGCTCCTTTTGGGGGCTTTTCCTTTAACGGTATTCATTCCAGTGATATGCATACGCTCTTTGTGCTGGATCGCAAGACTGGGATTCCTGCCATGGAGGCAACA
>JAFUZM010000306.1 GCA_017476605.1 Clostridia bacterium | reverse complement strand
CAACGCGAAAATTCACGTGCTCAAGAATGCGGATTTTAGTATCGAAACAAATGATGAATTGCTGATCGTAGAGTATAAAAATTCATTAATCAGCGGTGCAGTAAGACCACAGGCTTTCAATCCAACGGATGATAAGCTGAAAGACGACCTGGCACGAAAATTCTATGACTCGCTTCACTACCTGCAACTCCGGGACAAGATGAAGCCGAAACAATACATTGTCATCATTGAAGCAGCTGGAAGTGATCGCGCAATGCGGCTTCGGCTGCGGGATCGTATTATAAAAGAATTACCGTTCTCACTGCAGAACAATATGAATACTGGCATTCGTATGCTTGATGAATGCCAGGTGCTCTCAATCGCAGAATGGAATGCGCATCCAAAGCATGGACTGTATCCGTGCATACCAGTCAACAGGTCTGATTCTGTGAATGCAAGTAGTTATTGCAGTCAAGACTGGTGACAAAAGTCTGGAATTAACGAAACGGAGTAAGCGATGGACCTGTTAAAATTCGATGGAAAGCATGTCCGCGTAACGGACAAATGGGGAGACATCTTAATTGGCGTGGCGGAATATGAAAGCCGTGATTTTCTGGAATGTGAATATGGCGGCGAGGAAGATGGTATTTTCATTGAAGACTGCCTGATCTACCATTCTCAGATTGAATCCATAGAGGAAATCGAAGTTCATGGTACGATCGAATTATGGACCGAACGATTGATCCTGCGCAGGTATCGTCTGGAGGACGCAGACGCTCTGTATCACTATCTGGGAACGGATCCGGAGATGGTTCGGTATTCAGGATGGAATCCATATGCAACTCCCGAAATGGCACGGGAAACCGTGAGTAGGTTTATTGCCAGTTATGACGACGAGCATTCCTATTCATGGATCATGGACATAGATGGCGTTATCGTCGGCACAATCGGAGCCTATGACTACAGGGATGACGGGATTGAGGTGGGGCTCAGCGTTGTTAAAGCCTGGCAGGGACGCGGCCTTGCCACCGAGGCGATGAAGAAAGTGCTTCAATATCTGACGGAAAATGAACACATTTCTTGTGTGACCGCCTGGTGTGCCTCTGAAAATTTTGGATCAAGGAGGGTCCTCGAAAAAGCAGGGATGAATCTGGTTCTTATTGAGAAGGATGATCTTGTGGTTGGAGGTAAGGTATACGACAAGCTGAACTATGAGTACAGAAGGATGGATGATGAGAGCATTGTGGGTTAACGGAAACCAGAGAAGAACTGGAACCGTGCTTTAAAATGCTGCGCAGTACCATGATGGGTGTTGCAGAAACCGGCACGAAAAAAAGAAAGTCTGCTTGACTAATAAATCGATATCTAGAATGGAGAAAAGATACATGAAAACCATCAGACTTTTGTACCCCGATCATGTGAGTGGAGGACTGGAGACCTATTACTTTGGAGCAAATCTGCTCCAGTACATACTGCCTGAAAACAGAAACCAGCCCGTTGTGCGTGTGGAGATCGCTCCACCAGACGGTAAAGAGAAACCTGTCACCAACGGCATATCTGCGGAGGAAGAGGTGCTGGCAGGGATCAAGGATGCGCAGGCAAAGCTCGAAGCCGAGCAGCCGGACCGCGTCATCACCATCGGTGGCAACTGTCTGGTTTCCCTCGTGCCTTTTGATTACCTGCATGGGCGTTATGAAAACACAGGCATCATCTGGATTGATGCGCATCCGGATGTGTCCACAGTAGAGGATGGATATCCCTGTGCACATGCTATGGTGCTGGGAAGCCTGCTGGGATACGGAGCAGAACAGCTCTCTGATCAAATGAAAAATGCAAAGTTCAAACCGGAAGAAATCCTGTATGTCGGGCTGCAGCCCCTCCATGATTATCAGGAAAAGTTCCTGAACGATGTGGGTGTGGACTACAAGGTGCAGGATCAGGAGTTTGTCTCAGACGACGAGATCAGAGCCTTTATGAAGAAATATGAGCACATCCTTGTTCATTTCGATATTGATGTGCTGGATGAGCATTTCTTCCACTCCACCTATTTTGCAAATGCTGAATTGGTGGGAGATGGTGCAGGCGGAGGAAAGATGAAGATGGACAAGCTGGGGAATGTGCTGCAGCTCATCACAGAGAATGCAGACGTGGTCGGCTTTACAATAGCAGAATATCTTCCCTTTGATGAACTGAGACTGCACAAGATGCTTTCCGGCATCGGGCTTTTTACGGAATAATCTTAAAAGGCGAGTGGGAAACGATCTTGAAACCGATTCCATCCCTCGGGTGAATTGCGCCAGTTGCGAAGCAAAGGGAAGACGCCACAGGTTTAGGTGCGTTAGGCGCATATGTTGTTATAACAAAATGACTGAGCGTAGAACCATTGTATTATAATGGTTTGACGCCCTTTTGCCCTTTGGCAAAGTGCCAAAGTCGGATGATGTACATGTGCATCGGTGGCAAGGCATCGGATCGGGAAAAGGAAGGCAGGGCGGAAGTTCAGCGAGTGTAAGGATTAAGGAAGACAACTAAATCGGAATGGAGAAACGGCAACATGACAAACGTATATGAACGCTGCCCGGTTTTTGAAAGCGGCGAGTACCTGTTTCGTTTATCTTCCCTGGAAGATGCAAAAGACCTGGCAGAAGTCTATGGGGATAAGAGTGCATTGCCGTTTTTCAACAGCGACAACTGTCATGGAGACAATTTCTATTATCCGGATGTGGAGCAAATGAGAAAAGCCATAGAGTTTTGGCAAAGCTCGTATGCATCAAAATGGTTTGTCCGGTGGACGATTCATAACAAAAGAACCGAAAAAGCAATCGGGTCAATCGAATTGTTTCATCGGGTGGCAGATGACGAATTCAATCATGTGGGGGTGCTGAGGCTGGATGTGAAAAGTGAATTTGAAACAGCTGGCTGCCTTACTGCGATTATGTGCATGATCATCCCGGATGCCTTTGATCTGTTTGATTGTGAGGAAATTATTACCAAGGTTCCGGTCTATGCGATTGAGAGGATCAAAGCAGTTCAAGACATCGGCTTCAGTAAAACAGACCGATTGTTGGTTGGGACAATGGATGGATATGCCTATAAAGACTATTGGTTCATCAAAAGATAAATTCAAGCCAGATGGAAGCTGGCTAAATCAACACTTGTGGTAAGCACAAAAGGAATGACGAGTATGAAGCTTTACCATTATTCGGTGGATTCTTATCAAGGCGCAAAACAATTGACAAATGACTATAAGAACAACTATCGGTTTGCAGAGCCGTATATTCTTGCACTAAGGGAGTCGAGAGAAGCTTTCGATGCTGTTTTCCTTGCTACCATGTATATGAGCCGTGAAATAAAGGCGCTGGGTCTCAGAAAGTACGAGAATTATCAGAAAGATGCGGTTGAAGGGATCTTTGAATATGTGAGGGAAACGGAGTTCCCGGAAAATACCTCCCGCTTACGCTGCGTCTATTATTGCGAAACCGAACAAGAGGCTTTGGCTTATGCAAAGGAGGACTGCTTCTCCGACGGTTTATTTACAAAAGATCAGGTTGCTTTGCTGGAGGTTGAGGTCGAGGATAGCAGCATCAGGCGATATGACCAGTTCTATTATAACCTCGCACTGGAGGCAATAAAGAAGCATAACATTGATTCCGTTTTCGCATATGCGCGGAAATACTATTCCTGCCAGCGAAGCGATCATCCGTTAATAGAAGTAGTGGCAGATGGCAGCAACACTGTTCTGAGGACGATTGCATACTGATGCCCAATTGCTATTTTACGAAGAGAGATCTGTGGTTTTTCCCTTTGTTTCAGGCTAGAACAAGTTTCATTACAGTACCTTTGGTCATCATACTTTCAGGCAACAAAACATAGGTGATGGGCGACGAGTACTCTCCAAGTTCCCACTTACTTAGAGGAAAGATTCGGATAGGTGGATACATCACATCTCATGAGCAAAAGGAAGCCGTTGCTTTCACATTTGGTGGTTTGTGTTGCGAAATGGATTGTGCTGCCATCGCGCAGGTCTGCTGCCTGAATGAAGCGCGTTATGTGATGCCTTTCCTTCTGCAGGTGTAAAAGAACGGAAGAAAACGCTCCCCTGTAGGGGAGCGTTAAGCATGGAGGGCATCTAGTCGTTTTTCCACGGCTTCTTCAATGAAACTGTTAAGACTCTGACCGTGAGTCATAGCATAGATTGCAGCTCTGCGATGATTGTCACGTTTCTTAAAGCGGACGTTAAAACTTCCTTTGTAGGCAATCTCAGGGGATGAACCTTCTTCTTCGCAGAGCGCCAGATAATCGTCTACTGCACCATGAAAGTCGGCGATTAGATCTGCAGCATTCGTTCCTTCATAAGAAATGAGGGAAAGAATGCCCTGGACTTTACCAAAGAAGACGCCATCGTTTTCAGAGAACTCTATGCTGCCAATATAGCCTTTGTATTCGATCAGATTATTCATATTAATCCTTCCTGTTCCAACTGCTCGATGAATTGTTTGATCTGGTACTCTAACAGTTCCTTGTGAGGGTGAGGTTTGTGTAACAAGATTTTTGTCTTGTATTCCTCACTTGTGAATATAACCCGGGAACCACTTGTTTTGCCATTATTGCTTCTCTTGTAGGTAAAGTATCCAAGTAATGATTCGGCATCGTCAAAGGTGAAGCTCTTGGGATTGTATTTTAGTTTCTCCATTAGTTTTTCCTTCTGACCCAATGCTTTACACCTCCTGTCATGCGTAATATAGCATGAGGCAATGGATGCTTGCAACTAAAATTAGTTGCAAGCATTTGAGGAAGGTTTTAGATTTTGCGATGCTGCATCAAATCATCGTCAGAGCATGCTATCATCATGAATTTTGACGAGTGTTGTAATATTGAGATTTGATCGAAATGTTAGATCTGAGATACAACCATCGCAGTCACCCCGCGGTTTCAAAAGGCACAGACTGCAGCTTAGCCCGTACAGGAAAAGATGATCTGCGTGCTGAATGCGGTTTTCACAGCGTTCTCTTGCTCCTTCTTATGGCTGCCATTTGATCCATGTCGCCATGCTCAATCTCTTGCGATAGCGCCGCGACAATCGTGTCTTTTCTCTTAAGGAAGGACGGCCCGGTCAGGTTCCTGCCTGATACAGTGTGATGCGTGATGAAGGTGCAATCACAGGTCAGATGCTCAACAAAGGTCTTGAGCTCAATGAGCATCTCTTTTTCCGAAAGTGGTGTGAATTCTCCTCTGTTGGCTTCCGCCAGCAGAGGGGTGCCGGGAAACAGTACCAGCCCGCCGGTTCCCACCAGCATGGGATGGCACTCGCTGAAGATCAATGCTGTCGCCAGCGGGGAACCCATTCCTTTTACTGCGTAGCTGGAGCACACCCACGCCTATCTGGCGGTGGAGATGGCACAGTATGATGAGATGCTTCTTGTGGAATATGATACACCTTTTATACAGTTTCGTCTGCCGCCGCTGACCTTGCAGCCTGTCGTGGAGAATGCTGTCAAGCACGGGATGAATCCCTATTTGGGACCACTGCGCATCCTGATCCGGACGCGATACACGGATGACGCTGCCGAGATTATTGTGGAGGACACTGGCACCGGTTTTGATCCTGATGACGAGAGCAAACCGCATACCACACTTGTCAACATAGGGCAGCGCCTTGAAATGATGTATGGAGGCATCCTGGAGATCACACCGCGGGAAGCGGGCGGAACCAGGACCATCATCCGGGTGCCGCTCAAGAATATGGAATAGGCCATCAAATCAACAAAGCCGTTTGGCACATACGTTGGTCCTCTTGTGAGGCTTATCAGCGGAAGCGTATTCAGAGAAGGATTGTTCTGTAGGGAACTTTTTGATGTCATTTCGTGGAAAATGTTCCCCAAGAAGTCTGATGCCAACAGTGAAATATGGAAGCTAAAGGAAGATCATGGTTTTCTGATTCGCCAGAGTGAACATAAAAAGGGATTCCTCATTTGGGAGGAATCCCTTTATTCGTAGAATGCGGATTTACTGGAGGCATTCGATCTTACTGGGAATTGGCCATGCGGTTCCAGCGCTCGCGGAAATAGTGCGCAGCCATTTTGGGACGGCGGTCTCTGGTGAAGAGACCTTTACGGTTGCCCCCGACGCGCATGGGGCCCTGACAGGTGCTGAAATCGGCAAAGTTCCAGGGCATCTCACCGACAATGAAGTCCCGCTCGTCAAGGCAGGAGTTGATCGCCTTGTAATACTCCACCTGGAATTCCTCAGAGAACATATCCGGGGAGGCGTTGTGAAGACCGGCGATGGTGTCGGCACCGTATTCCGAAAGCACCATGGGTTTTCCCTTGTCCGCCCACCAGTCAAGCTCCATGCGAAGGGCGTATCTGGCGGTTTCAAGATCGCCGGAGAGGTTGTACCAGCCGTAGTAACGATTGAAGAAGACGATATCCATGGAGGGGATAATGCGGTCTTTTTCGTAGATGTTCTGGCAGCCGACCAGGGTTACGGGACGGTTTTGCGGATCGAGCTGGTGGCAAAGCTCGTAGAGCGGATGCCAGTAGTCATAGGCCTTGTCCGGATACGTGTCCGTGCTGGGCTCGTTG
>JAFUZM010000305.1 GCA_017476605.1 Clostridia bacterium | reverse complement strand
TGTGATGGCTTCAGAGTCGACATGGCAGCCTCTCTGGTTAAATTTGACGATGATCAGAAGACCGGTACCTCCATGGTCTGGCTCGACGTTCGTCATATGCTGGACTGTGAATTCCCTGAGGCAGCCATGGTGTCCGAATGGGATAATCCTCCCATTGCCCTGCGCGCAGGATTTGACATGGATTTTTACCTTAACAATCCCGGCAACGGATATACCACGCTCCTGCGGGATTATGGGATGGATCCCAAAAACCCGGACAACAGCTATTTCCGTGCGGATTCAGAACATGATATCACCCGTTTTCTCAAGGAATACATGACCTATTATGCAGATACGAGAGACCTTGGCTACATTTCCCTCATTACCTGCAATCATGATACCAAACGTCCTGCCTTGACGCTCTCGACAAGCGAGCTCAAGCTGGCCTATGCCTTCATCTTCACCATGCCCGGCGTACCGTTCCTCTACTACGGTGACGAAATCGGAATGCGCTATCTCGACCTGCCGACAAAGGAAGGCGGCTATTTCCGTACCGGTTCCCGGACACCCATGCAGTGGGATACCGGGAAAAACCTCGGTTTCTCCTCCGCGGATGCAAAGGATTTATATCTCCCGGTTGACCCATCCGAGAATGCTCCAACGGTTGCCGTGCAGGAATCGGATCCCGATTCTCTTCTGAATACCGTGCGTGCACTTCTTCAGCTGCGTCATGCAGAAAAGGATTTGCAGGCAGATGGAGATTTTGAGCCCTTGATTGCGGAAAAAGGACGGCCATTTGTCTATCGCCGCGGCAGCCTGATTGCAGCAGTCAATCCAGGTCTGTCCTCTGAGTCGGTTAAGCTGGATTCAGTCACACGCAGCCCGATCTACACCATTGGGACTGCAGATTTGAATGGGAACGAATTAACCCTTGGGCCATCCTCCTTCGTCCTTCTTAAATGACAGAATTCCTGCAAATTGAGGAAGCTCCCCGTTTTGAGAGAAACCCTGCCTGTTGCACGTGACTTCATCACTGAAGCAGGCATCTGAAAGCATTGCATTACAACTATACCTGAGGAGATACTATGGGACTATTTGATCTTTCCATTCCGGAGCTCAAGGAATATATAGGCCGTAATCCAAGGCCGGATGACTTTGACCTATACTGGGATCGTGCCATTGATGAAATGCGCGCCATTAATCCCGCACCCACACTGAAAAAAGCATTCAGAAATCCGACCTTTGACTGTTTTGAACTGACGTTTACCAGCGTCGGAGGTGCCAGAATCTACGCAAAATATGTCTGTCCAAAGGACAAGCGTCAGCTTCCTGTTGTCCTCCATTTTCATGGATATACCGGTGCAAGTCCGGAATGGAGCGAACTGTTCCAGCTTGCCTCCATGGGCTGGGCCGTTGCTGCCATGGATGTCCGCGGTCAGGGTGGGAAAAGCATGGATAACGGCAGTGTCAGAGGAAACACCCTCCATGGCCATATTATCCGCGGACTTGACGAGGAGAGTCCGGATCAATTGCTGTTCCGTAACATTTTCCTTGATACCGCCATGCTGGCACGTGTCGTGTCCACTTTCCCTGAAACAGATGAAACGCGCATGGCGGCCATTGGCGGAAGTCAGGGTGGCGGATTATCTCTTGCCTGTGCAGCCCTTGCAGATATTAAGCTCTGTGCTCCTCACTATCCGTTCCTCTCGGACTACCAGCGGGTGTGGGAGCTGGATCTGGCAACAGAGGCATATGCCGAGCTGCAGGAGTATTTCAGGCATTTTGATCCCACACACAGTCGGGAAAAAGAGATCTTCACAAAGCTTGGCTATATCGACATAGAGTTCCTCATGCCAAGAGTCAAAGCGCAGGTCCGGATGTATACCGGCCTGATGGATACCATATGCCCGCCTTCCACCCAGTTTGCTGCGTTTAACAAGATCACCTCGCCAAAGTCCGTGATCTTCTATCCCGATTTTGCGCATGAGTATCTCCCCGGAGCCATGGATGACACGATCTCCTGGTTCCTGTATGAACTATAATCCCCCGGAGGTTTCACATGATCTGCCATCCCATCCTGCTTTGCGGCTTTATGGCCTCCGGAAAAACGACCATCGGACAGCTTTTATCTGAGAAACTGTCTCTCCCCTTTTACGATACCGATGCCATGATCATCGCAAAAACCGGTCACAGCATTCCTGAGCTCTTTTCTCTGTACGGAGAATCCGGCTTTCGTGACATCGAGCATGACATTGCAGGCTCTCTTCCCGGCTTGCCTCCCTGTGTCGTCTCCACCGGCGGCGGCCTTCTCACCTTTTCCCGAAACGGCGATCTTTTAAAAGGAAAAACGACCATCGTGCTCCTTGACCGTTCCTTTGACCTGACCTGGGAATCTCTCATTACCTGTCAGGATCGGCCACTGGTAAAGGGAAAATCAAAGGAGGACGTCAAAGTCCTTTATGACGCGCGCGTTCCGCTGTACCGCAAATATGCAGATATCGTTCTGCCTAATGACGATACTCCGGAAGCCGCCGTTGCTGCCCTTCAGAAAATTCTGGAAAGTTAACAACAGCCCGGTCATATGACCGGGCTGTTTGTTTGTACAATTGGGTTCAGGTGCCGGAAATGCCGGAAATCGCCTCAATCACAGCACCGGCCATAATGAGGCCGGCGGCAGAGGGAACAAAGGCCAGACTTCCCGGAGCCGGGCGCCCGGTATTCCCTTTTGTCTCCCATTCACCCGTCCCCTGCTCTGCAGCCGGACGGGGCTCCTCCGTTGAACAGACCACCGTAAGATGATGGATGCCCTTTTTTCTGAGGCGCTGCCGGATGACCCTGGCCAGAGGATCCACCGTTGTTTTGCTGATATCCGTGCGTTCAAATTTCGTCGGATCCAGTTTGTTCCCCGCACCCATGCAGGAAATGATCCGAACCCCTGCCAAGTTGGCACGTGTTATCAGCTCAATCTTGGCAGAAACGGTATCAATGCAGTCAAGCACATAATCATATTTTGAAAGATCTATCTCCGCAGCATTTTCCGGCAGATAGAACATTTTATGCACCGTGATCCTGCAGTCCCTCGAAATGTCCTGAAGCCGGGCTTTTGCTGCATCCACTTTATCCATTCCGAGTGTGCTGTACAGTGCAAACAGCTGGCGGTTCAGGTTGCTCACAGCCACCTTATCATTGTCTACCAGATCAATGGCGCCGATTCCGGATCGGACAAGTGCCTCAGCGGCATAGGACCCGACGCCGCCAATGCCAAATACGATGACACGTGCCCTGCGCAGGCGCTCCATCCCCGCCTCACCTAAAATGCGTTCCGTTCTTGAAAACTGCTCATCCATATGCTGTCCCCATCCCGGGCAGGATCAGACCAGTCCCTTAAGGCTTGCTTCCTTTTTTTCAATATCCATAAGCAGGGCAAGCTGATTGACTGTCCGGTCGAGATTATGCTCCTTATACTTCGTCTTATAGTAGGTATCCCCGTTCAGGTAATCGGTCAGGAAACGCACGGCCTGTTCATAGGTGACCGTCCAGATTCCCTGAGGCAACAGCCTGCGCTCCGTCTCATCAAAGGTTTCGCCTGCTGCACCAATAAAGCCGTCCGCAAAGGCCTGCGCACGCTCCACAGACAGGGAGACATGCGATTCATCCGGATCATCCTCTTCAGCCAGGTTTGCACCAAAGCGGATCGCATCGCCGAAATCATACGCTGCAATTCCGGGCATGACGGTATCAAGATCGCAAACGCAGATCGCTCTCCCGCTCCACTGATCGAACAGACAATTGTTCGTTTTGGTGTCGTTATGGGTGACCCGTTTATGAATTTTCCCCTCTTCCAGCGCCTTTTGCAGTCCTGCCGCTTCCTCTTCTCTTTCAAGACAGAACGCACAGAGCTCCTGAACATGTTCAAGGCGCTCTGCGGCATCTCTTTCCATCGCCTCACGCAGCTGTGTTACGCGCCATGGCGTATCATGAAACCGCGGAATGATCTCATACAGATCCTCTGCGCGGAAATCGGAAAGACGGCGCTGGAACGTGCCAAAACAGGTTCCCGCTTCATACAGTTCCTCAGTGGTTCCCGCTTTTCCGCCACCGACCGAATTCGAGATAAACAGGAATAAGCGCCACGCCTTTCCTTCCTCGTCCAGATAATAGGTCGCACCCTTCTTCGTAGAGAAAAGCTGAAGCGCTTCCCTGGACGGATCGCCATGTTCGCGCCGAATCACCTCACGCAGATGATGCGTCACACGCATGATGTTCATTTGTACCTGATCCGGATGCAGAAAAATGTTCGAATTCAGCCTCTGCAGCAGATAGTCCCAGATTCCATCTTCCATCTGTACCCGATAGGTATCATTGATGTGCCCGTCTCCGTAAGGTTCGATGCTAGTGACGACCCCGGGGACGGCAAAGTGACGTACGACCTCATAGATGTTCATCTTTTCACGTTCCATTCTTTTTCTCGCTTGCC
>JAFUZM010000304.1 GCA_017476605.1 Clostridia bacterium | reverse complement strand
GAAGTTTTGAAAGAGAATTTCATGCAGATCGGGCAGCTGGCACAGCTAAACCGACAGATGATCAGGAAAGAGATCATCCCGTTTTTAACCAGTCAGTCCTTGGTGTCGGAGGAGATGATCCGGAAAGTCAAGGAACTGGTTGCCTCTCTGATGAACGCTTCGCAGCTTAAGGCTATAGACCTTATCCTTGTGGATGCACTCAGTCAGCGACTGGTAAAGGATGCCTATGATAAAGGTGATGAACAGTACATCATCAAGATGCTGGATAAGACCATTGAGGACAGCTATCTTTTAATGGCCCAGGTCAATCGCATTGGTGTGGCAGATCATCTTTCCGAGTTCTACCGCTCACGCGGCGTCGCAGCTTTGGATGTGCTTATGACATACCTTGAAAAAGAAAAGTTTCAGATGCTATCGCCCGAAATGAGGGCAATCATTATGGTCAATGCCCGATATGGAGCGGCCCTTTACGAGAGCCTCAAACCATTACCTGCGGTATATGCAACGAGGCGTCTTGAAATTCTGGAACGTGCATTACAGGTTTCAGACGATCCTTTTTACCGGAACTTGCTGCCAGACTATAACTGGGGATACCACTATTTCCGCATGTATGAGTATTACTATCAGACGGATGCACGAAACCTCTCAAGGGATGCATGGAAACGAATGGCGGAGATCGGAGCGCGTCTGCTGAAACTGTATGATTCAGATGTATCGTTTTTCAGCCAGCTCCGGGGCCGAAAGGAAATAGAAGGCCGATGTCTGTATGTGCAGTTTAATGCGGGAGACCTGTCAGTTGAGGAATTCCAGGACCAGATCTTTCGCTATTTCAATGAAAGAGATGAAAACGACTATTCCTCTCAGGGCTTGGCTCAAAACCTTGAACTGCCCATGGACTATCTGCGTGCGCTGGACTTCAGTGCATTAACGGAAACTCAGATGATCAATGCAGATAAGATCTACCGTTCAGCGCTTCTTTACATGTTTCATGCACCCAGACAGGGTATCCTTGGCGCGCTCCTGGACAACTTCATTCAGCTGACAGAGGAATTCCACGAGATACCTGGTGGTGTGACATTTGGTGTATTTGCGCTTAGCGCACTGGCCGCCATTCATCCACCGACCTATGTGCATTCAAGAATGGTGGCGGAGCTTACAAAATGTCTCTGTGAGCATCTTTTGCGATGTTCACCGGAGCGGTTCATTGGATTTGACGGATATCTGGATGCGGATTCCGTTAGGACGCATCACAATGAGATCTCCGATTTTGCCTTTAAGGCGGCACTGCATCACGACATTGGCAAGATCACCATGATGGATACGATTTTTATCTACGGACGGGACCTGCTGGATGCGGAATTCAAGATGATCCAGTTTCATCCCCGCGCAGGTGCGGAGAAGATGCGGCAATTTGCCTCTACCAGAGAATATGTAGATATCGCTGAGGGACATCATCGCTGGCATGATGGAAGCCAGGGATACCCGGAGGGCGTTGACAATACACAAAGCCCCAAGCGGGTGATCATTGATCTGGTGGCCTGTGCTGACTCTATGGATGCAGCTACAGACAATATCGGACGAAGCTATAAGGCGGGGAAAAGCCTTAAGGATGTCATTCGTGAGGTTGAAGCGGAGGCGGGAACCCGCTATGCCGGTTGGCTGCCAGAGCTTCTTAGTCACCCCGAGGTACAGGAGGATCTCACCTGTCTGCTGGCGGAGAAAAGGGATCAGATTTATCGTGAAACATATCAGCTGCTACGGCATCTGGGGGCACTGTCAAGTTAACAGGCAGTCAAGCGTCATGAGAGTATATGAGTTCACAAGATTCAAGAAGACGTTTTCCATTTTCACAGCAGTCCTGTGGAATCCACATTGTCAGTTACAGGGATGAACCGCACATTTGGCTTCAGGAGTTTCTGTTGATGGCAATCGCTCACACCAATATGGTTGCGGACGAATCAAGAAAGGACCTTTACGAGGATCCTATTGATGAATCCACTGCGGGAGTCCACCATTATCCTCTTAAAAGCAGGTACATCAAAGGGTGTGCCTGAGAAACCATCGCCCATGTACTCCGCATGGTTGTGACCGTCCGGATGCCTCTTTGTGTAGAGGGGCAATTACGAACACAGATGCTCAAGAAGAGGAGCCAAGGTGGTTCTGAGGATGTGAGCTGATTGACGGAAGACAATGGATAAATCCGAGCAAGGGAAACCGAAACAATAATAAGATCCTCTGAAGTTGGAAGTCTGATGATCATGAGCTGAATGATTCAAAGGAAATAATAGATGAGAAAAAACAGAATAACGGTCTGTTAAATGGAAAGCTACATATACAAGAAACGAGAGAGCAAGGAAACGCACTGTGTTTCCTTGCTCTCTCGTTTTATTCATGCGTCGGTTTTCATAAGCCAGGCGAAACTGCCGGAGGAGAGAGCGACCATGCTGGCAACTTGTGTATGTATCAGCAAATCTGTAAATCCGTCATCCGGAAGCTGAATGGTTTCCATCTATTTGATCAGAGAAATTAAAGAACGCCAACAAGTGCTGTCCATGCAGTGATCTGGAGATGCCAAGAACATGATCGTCTCCGGTATCAATGCACTGGACTTGCGCAGAGCTGTCAAAGACGGCAGTATCGGCTCGGATCTGTTCGAGCTGCTTAATAAATGTAAAGAGTCGATTTGGAACTGCTCCAGGTTCATTTCGTTTTTCGGCATTTGACCAGGAAAAATCCCCACGAAGCAGATACCGGCTGTCCTCAGCCTTGAGGGGATCCATATGGTAGCTATTGTCATTTTCCTGTCCGATCTCATCCCCGCTGTAGAGGACCGGAATACCAATTAGGGTAAACATGAAGGCGTGCAGCATCTGATCAAGCCGGATGGCGTTCTCAAGTAAAGCCACGTTTCCGGTTTCAAGAGCGGATTCAATTCCACAGAGAGAGGCAGTCGTTCCACAGAGCCTGGCATCCCCAAGACGCGGATCGTCATTGCAAAGTTCCCCTCGGGCAGGACTGCCTGACTACTTCCCGGTAAGGTAGTCGTTCAGGTACTTTTGATGTGGGATTTCCTGCTGACCAAACTGTCCAAGAAATGCATAGTCAAGTCCCCATCCGATATCATCATGGCAACGGAGATAGTTGAGGAAGGTATACATTTTTGGAAGTTCAAATATCTGATCCAGCTGATGATGAAGCAGCCGGGCATCTCTTGTGGCAACGGTATGCCAGATCAATGGCATGGTGGTCATATTGTGTAGCATGCGGCATTCCGGTTTGTCTGTCGTACCGAAATAGGACACCATCTTGCCAGATTCCATGACAACCTCACCAAGAAGCAACGTTCCAGGACAGACGATTTCCGAGACCGTCCGGAGAATACGAACCAGAATGTGAACCTGCGGGAGGTTTCGGCAACTGGTTCCAAGGGGTTTCCAAATATAGGGAGTAGCATACAGATGGATGATATCAATACCATGGTTGCAAAGGTAGAGGATGTTTTCGGTCATGTCATTCAGGACAACCGGTTTGGCGTAGTTGAGGTTCCCCTGGTATGGATAGGGTGGTCATCACCACTTTATCAGCCTCGCTGCACCAGGAGAAGTTCCCATGTGCCGTTGTCGGGAAGGCCTCGGGAACTGTTTTTTCATATTTGCTCGGAATATTCCGGGTGTCATAGAAGAAGTGGCAGCTCTGATATTCTGGATTTCCTGTACGTGCCTGCTTTGTTCACTCATGTTCCTCACTGGTATGTTTTCATGACAAAGTCGAGAAAGACAGACCACGTTTGAGGCGGGTAGTTGTCAGGCGCAGGAGATCCTCCATCGTGCCCAGTTCCGGCTCGACACGGCGAAAACTGCTGACAGCATATCCACCGTCACTGTAGTCTTTGGGGCTTTCTATCAGAGGCATGAGGTGCAGATAATTGACGCCACAGCCCTCAATATAATCAAGACGACTGGACATGACGTTCTGTGTTTCGGCAAAGGGATGACATACATGAGCATGCCGACAGCCTGATGGCCTTATACCAAGCCGAGAGCTTTTCCCGTTCTCTGCGCAGACCATTGAGAGTATGGGCACTCCTGCCATACATGGTAGAGCATTTGGGCGAAAGCGTCCCAAGCGTGGTCATCATTATAAAGCTCAATTTACAGCCATTTGAGTTCATCCAGATAAAAGGCAAATCGTGCGGTATATTCGGATGCAAAGGATTCAATATTCACAAATGGCCTCTTTGTATTGGGAAATGCCATTGATTAGAAAGAAGATTCACACGTGGTCTGTGATAAAAAGTCGATTTTTCAACTGAAAATGCGCCAAAACAGTAAATTCTACATGGAAAATCAAAAGAAAAGACCGAAAGTCTTCTTTTAAAACAGGCTTCGAAATCCTCTATGCCAGCTCAAGCAAGGAGCATATCTACTGAAGAGGAGCTTGTTCTGCTTCCTTCTTTTGCAG
>JAFUZM010000303.1 GCA_017476605.1 Clostridia bacterium | reverse complement strand
GGGCAGGGCAGGAGCCTCAGATACATCACATATTTCTGCAGATAGGTGCGACGCTCAAAAAAAGCCTTCATGAGCGTATAGCCGCTTTCTGCTGCCTGGTGGGCAACAGCCTCATCCATGGATTCATACAGATTCCGCACGATAACGGTATAGGGCGGATACTTTGTCTGTTTGCGCCTGGCCATTTCCGTCTCATAGAATGCCCGATAATCCTGACGACTCGCACACTCAATGGCATAGTGATGGGGGGAATAGGTCTGCAGGTAGACCTCGCCCTGATCCTCCGCCCGTCCTGCCCGTCCCGCGACCTGTGTGAGGAGCTGGAATGTCCGTTCGGAGGAACGGTAATCGGGCAGGTTGAGCATGGCATCTGCTGCAACAATGCCAACCATGGTGACATTCGGAAAATCAAGGCCCTTGGCAATCATCTGGGTTCCGATAAGCACCTGCGCCTCGCGCCGGCGGAACCGTTCAAGGAGGATCGCATGGGCATCCTTTCCCTGTGTCGTATCATTGTCCATTCTAAGCGTGACAACGCCTGGGAACAGCTTATGGACCTCCTCCTCAACCTTTTGCGTACCAACCCCAAAGTATTTGATATGTGTACTGCCGCAGCTGGGGCAGATGCTGGGAACAGGGATGTCCTGTCCGCAGTAATGACAGCGAAGGCGGTTGACCACGCTGTGATAGGTCATGGAGACATCGCAGTGTTCACAGCGGATCGCCTCACCGCAGTCCCTGCAGGAAACAAAGGTCGAATGGCCGCGGCGATTGACAAACAGAATCGCCTGCTTTCCGCTTTCAATACAGCGGGACAATCCGTTCAGCATCGCGCCGGAAAAGATCGACTTATTTCCGCTGCTGAGTTCTTTTCGCATATCAATGATGTGCACCCGGGGAAGAGGGCGACCTTTTACGCGCTGCGGCATTTCAAGAAGGGAATAATCTCCACGATTGCTCATCGCAAAGGACAGCATGCTGGGGGTTGCGCTGGCCAAAAGCAGCACACCTCCAGAGGCTTTGCAGCGCTGGCGCCCGATGTCTCTTGCATCATATTGAGGATTTCGGTCCGAAAGATAGCTGTGTTCGTGCTCTTCATCAATGATGATGAGTCCGATGTTTTCAAGTGGGGCAAAGATCGCCGAGCGGGCACCTATGACAACATGGACCTCGCCCCGGCGGATTTTCCGCCATTCGTCAAACCGCTCTCCGCTTGAAAGCCTTGAATGTAAAACCGCCGCATCCTCTCCGAAACGGGAACGAAACCAGGCAACCATCTGCGGCGTCAGTGCTATCTCCGGAACAAGGACGATGGCGGTTTTCCCAAGCTTTACCGTATGCCGCACCGCACGGATAAAGACCTCGGTCTTTCCGCTGCCGGTAACGCCATAGAGAAGAAACTGCCCTGCACCCTGGTTAATTGCCGGAAGGATTTCACCCAGCACCGCTGTCTGCTGCTCCGTGAGATCGGGATCCTTTTGGGCCAGCGCTTCAATCGTGCTATACGGCGTACGCTGGATTTCCCGTTCATACTGCGAAATGTATGACTGCTCGGATAAGGCTTTAAGTGCATCATTACAGGCGCCAAACCGCTCACGAAGCTCAGAGACAAGCATTTCACGATCCGGCGCTTTATCCAGCTCCTCCAAAATGGCATATCGGCGCGGCGCCCGCTTTTGCTGTTCAAGCGCCGAGGAGATGGCTTCGTGAGGAATCAGAAGCCGCACCGCCAGCTGTTTCTTTTCATGGATGCGCTGGCCGCGCATCTCAGCCGGATACATCAGGCGAAGGGCCTGGGAAAGGGTACAAAAGCAATGCGATTTGATATAACGGGCAAGATCAATCAGCTCCGGCAAAATCGCCGGATAGTCCTCCATGGGCTCCTTGATATCTTTGACCCGGGAGAGAGGAAGATCACATTCCTCTGAGGTTTCAACGATCACGCCCTCCGTATACTTTCTGGCACCAAAAGGAACGAGAACGCGCATGCCGATCTCGACATGCAGGTTTTCGGGAACCCGGTAGGTAAATACCCGGTCAACATCCTCGTGAGATATGTCAACAATGACCTGACAAAACATGTTTGTCCTCCGTTTCGTTCTGTTTGATGAAAGATTTGAACAGGCGGCGTGCGCTGAACCCCGGTATTATACCCGATATCCATTTCATTGAAAAGAGCGTGAGCACAAAAGCACGATGTCCTCTGGCCATCCGCCATACAATAGATAGGAAAAGAAAGGGAATATCCGCTGAAATCTGCAGAACGCATAAACCAGTGAAAAGTGATCACTTTTGCTTGAATTCCGTTAAAATTTTTGTCTTTCTTGACAGAAAACCCGATTTTACTCTTGAAAGATTTCTGGTATGTAGATATAATACCATCGGTTTTTTTGGATTAACCTTTTGTTTGATAGGAGATTGTATTATGAGAAAAGTACAGTTTACTGAAACCGTCATGCGTGATGCAAATCAGTCACTCATGGCGACACGTCTTCCTTATGCAGATTTTGAGGCGATACTGCCCACCATGGATAAGGCCGGATATTATTCGGTTGAATGCTGGGGCGGTGCAACCTTTGATTCCTGCCTGCGTTATTTGGGCGAAGATCCGTGGGAGCGGCTCAGGAATATTCGCAAGAATATGCCCAATACCCGTCTTCAGATGCTCCTTCGTGGCCAGAACCTGCTCGGCTATAAGCACTACCATGATGATGTGGTCGAGAAGTTCGTCGAGCTCAGCATCAAGAACGGCATCGACATCATTCGTATCTTTGATGCTCTGAACGACTTCAGAAATCTCGAGACAGCTCTCAGCGCCACCAAGAAATATGCAACGCCGCGGACAATCGCCTCCGGATGCATCAGCTATACGCAGAGCCCGGTACATACGGTTGAGAAGTACGTTGAGATGTGCAAGCAGCTTGTCAAGATGGGCTTTGACACCCTTTGCCTTAAGGATATGGCCGGCACAATGAGCCCCTATGAGGCAGAGCATCTCATCAAGGGCATCAAGGACAGCGTCGGCGATGTTCCCGTCATCCTTCATACGCACTGCACTACGGGCATGGCCTATATGACTCTGACCAAGGCCATCGAGTCCGGCGTTGACGTCATTGATACGGCAACCAGCTGCTTCTCCAACGGAACCAGCCAGGCCGCCACGGAAACCATGTTCTACGCACTGCAGCAGTATGGCATTGCAACGGATCTTGATGAGAAGATCATCAATAAGGTGAACGACTTCTTCAAGCCGGTAAAGCAGAAATACGTCGACAACGGACAGATCAATCCCAAGAGCATGGCGACCGATTCTCAGGCGCTTGTCTATAAGGTTCCCGGTGGAATGCTCTCCAACATGATTGCAAACCTCAAGGACATGAACGCCATGGATAAGTTCGACGAGGCTCTGCTTGAGATTCCTGCCGTCCGCAAGGATCTTGGCTATCCGCCGCTTGTCACCCCGCTTTCTCAGATGGTCGGCAATCAGGCCGTGACCAATGTTCTGGTTGGTGAGCGTTACAAGAACATTTCTAACGAAGTGAAGAATTACTTCAAGGGCGAGTATGGCGTCGCACCGGCTCCGGTCAATCAGGAGCTGCAGGACAAGATTCTCGGCGCAGGCGGAAAGCCGGTTGACTGCCGTATTGAGGATTCAAAGCGTACAGGCGAGGACTTCAAGAAAGCCCAGGCTGCTCTTGGTGATCTCTGTGAATCCGAGGAGGATATCATGAGCTATATCTGCTTCCCGGCACAGGCAGAAAAGTTCCTCAAGGATCGCAAGGCAAATCGCGAGAAGGTTGTTAAGTATACCATCGTTAAGGCATAAGGAGGCATAAAACTATGGATGGACACCTGAGTATTGGTGTTGCTCTTCTGGATGCTTTTTTGGGGTATTTGGTTGTCTTCATCGGCCTCTCCCTTCTTATGGCCGTGATCATCATTGTCGGCAAAATCATGGTTGCAGCCAATAAGAAAGAAGCCAAAGCTGTGGTAAGTCCCGAACCGGTGCCTGCGAAACCGGCACCGAGCGCTCCCAAAAAACTGGCACCTGGCAGTGCAGGTGAATTAAAAATCTATGACACGGATCCCAGAGATGTAGCCATGATTATGGCAATTGTGGCAGACACGCTGCATAAGCCCATCAATGAGCTTCGTTTTAAATCCATCAAGGAGGTCAAGTAAGTATGAAATATAAAGTGACCCTCAACGGAAGAACGTATGAGGTTGAAGTCGAACAGGGCGAGGCAATGATCCTTGACGAGTATGAAGCGATCGCTCCACAGCCTGCCGCCGCTCCTGCAGCGCCCGCAGCTGCTCCCGTTGCAGCCGCAGCACCTGCTGCTGCACCCGCTGCCGCACCAGTAGCCGTTGCTGGTGAGCAGGTGACCTCCCCAATGCCCGGAACAATCGTCAAAGTGAACGTGAAGGCCGGTCAGGCAGTCAAGTCCGGAGAGGTCCTGATTGTTCTTGAGGCCATGAAGATGGAAAATGAAATCATGGCGCCTCATGATGCGACCGTTGCACAGGTTCTGACCGATGTTGGCACAAAGGTGGATACCGGCACGCCTCTCGTCGTACTGGGCTAAATGGAGGGCAGCATGAGTATATTAACTTCTCTTGCGGAACTGGTGACAGAATCCGGTTTTGCCGGTATTCTTGCTGCCGGTGGATGGAAAAATCTCATCATGATTGCCATATCCTGCGTCCTCCTGTACCTGGGCATCAAGAAGCAGTATGAGCCGCTCCTGATGGTGGGTATTGCAGTCGGATGTCTCCTGGCGAATCTTTCCTTCTTTGAGGGACTGGATCCAGCAAATGCACTGTATCATCCCGACCTCTGGTCTGCATTCCTGGATGAAAGCAGCGAATATGCGCACAGCTATGGACATATTATGTCGAATGGCGGCCTCATTGATATTCTCTATATCGGTGTTAAAGCCGGCATTTATCCGTGCCTCATCTTCATCGGCATTGGCGCCATGACAGACTTTGGTCCGCTGATTTCCAATCCGGCCAGCCTTCTGCTCGGTGCAGCAGCTCAGTTCGGCGTATTTTTCGCCTTCTTCGGTGCCAATCTTCTTGGATTTACCGGAAATGAAGCTGCTTCCATCGGCATCATCGGTGGTGCAGATGGTCCTACAGCGATTCTGACCACCACCCGGCTAGCGCCTCACCTTCTTGGGCCCATTGCCGTTGCTGCATACAGCTATATGGCTTTGATCCCGATGATTCAGCCTCCAATCATGAACGCCCTGACGACGGAAAAAGAGCGCTCCGTCAAGATGGAGCAGCTGCGTGAGGTAACCAAGACAGAAAAGATCCTGTTCCCGATCGTGGTCACGATCTTTGTCGTCCTGCTTCTTCCTTCCACAGCTCCCCTGATCGGATGTCTGATGTTTGGTAACCTCCTCAAGGAAACCGGCGTTACGGATCGTCTTTCTGACGTTGCGCAGAACGCACTCATGAACATCGTCACGCTGTTCCTTGGCATCAGCGTCGGTGCAACGATGGTCGGTTCCAACTTCCTGAACATTCAGACCATTTATATCGTTATCCTTGGCCTGATCGCTTTCTCCTTCAGCACCATCGGCGGTCTCCTGGTCGGAAAACTGATGTACAAGCTTTCCGGCGGGAAGATCAACCCGTTGATCGG
>JAFUZM010000302.1 GCA_017476605.1 Clostridia bacterium | reverse complement strand
TCTTTACTCCGGCACGGTTGCAGCCGCACTTGAAGCCGCCATTATTGAAAAACCGGGGTTTGCCATTTCCCTTGGACCGGAGAGCAAAGATTTTGAGGCTGCAGCAAGATTGGGAATTGAACTGATGGAAAAAACCATTCAGCTTGACCTGCCTAAATTCTCGATTCTGAACATCAACTATCCGGATAGCGGACCGGCAAGGGGAATACGGGCGGTTCCGGCGCGTCTGACGAAATATTATAATTATTACGTAAAAGAAGCCTTGCCGGATGGCAGAATTGGATATCGCCTGGACGGGTATATGCAGCCAATTGACGTATATGGTGAGGATGACTATTCCTGGCTGAAGCAGGGATATGCGACCGTATCGGTTCTCTCTCATGACTTGTCAAATGTGGAGGAAACCCGAAAGCTGATGAAACTCGTGAATTGCGACAACTTTGGCATGTGAATTCGATTTTTGTTCATTTTTGGTGTTTTGATTCATTGTTTTCGAAAAATTCTGCAGGATAGAAATTATTTATTGCATTTTTCTCTTCGATTTGTTAATATATGTTTGTTTATCTGCACATAGAAAGCACGGAGGGAAAAAAGATGCAGGACAATATGCAGGAACTCATTCGACAGCTGAACCAGTCAGGGAAAAGGCTGAGCAAGGGCCATAAGAAGATTGCTGAGTACATCGTCGAAAACTACAGCAAGGCGATCTTTATGACAGCCAGTACACTCGGTGAAAAAGTGGGTGTAAGTGAGTCTACTGTGGTACGCTTTGCTGCAGCCATGGGCTATGAGGGATATCCGCAGATGCAGAAGGCCCTGCAGGAACTTGTACGGCACTGGCTGACGGCGGTTCAGCGCTTTGAGATGGCAACGGACATTAATCGGGGAGAAGTACTGCCGACCGTTCTGAATGAGGACATGCAGAATATAAAAACGACGATTGAGGAGATTGATTCATCGGCGTTCGATGATGCTGTAGAGAAAATGGATGGGGCAAGAAATATCTATGTGATGGGCCTTCGCTCAGCAGCACCGATTGCCCAGTTTCTTTGCTATTATCTCAATTTTATATATGATAAAGTTCATATTGTCTCTGAGGCCAGCGGCGATGTTTTCGAACAGATCAGCCGAATCAATGAAAAGGATCTGCTGTTCAGTATTTCTTTCCCTCGGTATTCGACAAGAACGCTTGAGGCAATGAAGTTTGCACGTGCACGGGGTGCTGTGGTTGTGGGCCTGACAGATGGCCCCATGTCGCCGATTTATCACGCCAGCACGGTCTGCCTGACAGCCAGAACCAATATGGCGTCGTTTGTTGACTCCATGGCTGCGCCTTTGTCGGTGATCAACGCACTGATTGTTGCACTTGGACTCAAGCATAGGGATGAACTGAGCGAGCACTTTCAACTTATGGAAGGAATATGGGATGAATACAGAGTCTATGTCGGTCGGGACAAGGAATGATGACGTTATTGTGATTGGTGGAGGCGCTGCGGGAATGATTGCAGCGCTTTTTTCAGCCAGAGATGGCGCAAAGACACGACTGCTTGAATCAAATGAAAAGCTGGGGAAAAAGGTCTATATTACAGGCAAGGGACGCTGTAATCTGACCAATACAGCGGATCGGGAAGCGTTCCTGCAGCAGGTTTCAAGAAATCCACGGTTTCTCATGTCAGCACTTGCTAAATTTGACTCAACCAATACGGTACAGCTCTTTCATGAGCTTGGAATGCCGACAAAAGTAGAACGCGGCGGACGGGTTTTCCCAGTCAGCGATAAAGCCAGTGATGTAACAAAGGCGCTTAAAAAGGCAATGGAAGATGCCGGCGTTCAGATAGCACTCAATACAAAAGTAACCAGTGTAACACCGGAGGAAGGCGGCTTCCTGATTGAAACAGAAGATGGAAGCTTTTACCATTCAGCTGCCGTCATCATAGCAACAGGCGGCTGTACCTACCCGGCAACCGGTTCTACAGGGGACGGGTATCGGTTTGCGGAGAAGATGGGACTCCGGGTTCTGCCGCAGTATCCCTCTTTGGTGGGCATGAATATGACCGGACTCCAGCGCCTTCAGGGATTGACGCTGAAGAACGTACGCTTAAGCGCTAAAGTGGGGAATAAACTGATTTACCGGGAGATTGGAGAATTATTAATCACGCATTTTGGGATCAGCGGTCCACTGGTGCTGGAGCTTAGCTCTCATATGCCGGAGAAGTATGAAGATGCCCGAGTAGTTCTTAATCTCAAGCCGGGAATGCAGGAGGATGAAATTGACGCCAGACTGATTCGCGAGCTGGAGGCCAATCGCCGGAAAGAACTCAAAACAGTGATGACTTCCTTTTTCCCAAGTCGTCTGGCAGGGCTTTTCCCGGAACTCTGCGGATTGGATCCGGAAATGTACTGCGGGAATGTGACCCGGGAGCAGCGCAAAGAGATCCGAATGAAAATGACGGAATTCCCGCTGCCTGTTACAAGTCCAAGAAGCATGGAGGAAGCCATCATTACAAGAGGCGGTGTGGACGTTAAGGAGATCAGCCCTGGAACGATGATGAGCAAAAAGAATCCGGGTCTGTTCTTTGCAGGCGAGGTATTGGATGTAGATGCTCACACGGGTGGCTTTAATCTGCAGATTGCCTGGTCGACAGGATCTCTTGCAGGAAAATCTGCCGCAGCATTCATCAGGAATCAATAGACAACATGAAGGAGCTGTTCTGTTTTAGCGCGGCGAAAACAGTATGTCAGGGAATGAGCACTGACCAGACTAAGATGCCAAACGACCGAGATGCTCATTAAAGGAGGGAGAGTATGGATTTATCCACCGAGAAAAACAGAAGAAAATACGAGGGAACAGCGCGCGTTCTTATGCTCATGGCCATGGAGGAGATCGCCCGGGACGCACATATCCGTTTTGAACACAGTCTCGGTGTTGGAATATATATAACGGTAGATGGCCTTATTTTATCGACAACAAAGATTCGCCGGATTGAAGAAAAAATGCGGGATCTGGTTCGCCAGAATCTCCCTATTACAAAGGAAACCTGGGAGTTAGATCAGGCGATTGCTTATTTTACAAATAAAGGCCAGATGGATACCGTACATCTTCTTCAATATCATAACGATAAAACCATAGAAATCTGTGCCTGCGGGAATTTCCGTGATTATATCAGCATTGAGACAACAGAAAGAACGGGGGACATCAACGACTTTTCTCTTCGTCTCTACTATCCGGGAATGGTTCTGATTCTTAAATCCATGAGCAGGGGAATCGGACAGGATGTTTTTACAGACCGGGCCAAACTTGCAAGAGCATATACCGAATCTGAGGACTGTGCAAAGATTCTGAAATGTGCAAATGCGGCGGACCTGAATGACATTTTTAAAAGTGGATCCGGACGGGATTTCATTCGTGTGAATGAGTCCATGCAGAGCAGAGCGATTACCAATATCGCTGAGGAAATTGCTGACCTTGGATGCCATGTGGTATTTATTGCCGGTCCATCTTCCAGTGGAAAAACAACATTTGCCAATCGACTTGCAATTGAACTCAAAGTCAGTGGACGAAACCCGATTCCGATTTCACTGGACAATTACTATAAGAATCGGGTTGATATCCCCATTGGAGAAAATGGAAAGCCGGATCTCGAGAGTCTCGGAGCGATAGATGTAGACCTGTTTAATGAGCAGCTGCTGGAGCTTCTCCAGGGCGCTGAGGTTGAGATCCCTCTGTATTCCTTTTATACAAAGAACCGGGAACCTGTTGGAAAACGCATTCAGATCTCCGGAAAGGATGTTCTGATTGTCGAGGGAATTCATGGACTCAATCCTGAGATTGGACAGGATGTTCCCAGCGACAATAAATACAGAATTTATGTCAGCGCACTGACACCACTCAATCTGGACAATCATAACCGTATTCGTGCAACGGATGTTCGTCTTCTGAGGCGACTTGTCCGGGATTATCGTACACGGGGAGCAAGCCTTGAGGAAACGATGGATATGTGGGATGGTGTCAAGGCGGGGGAGATACGATACATTTATCCTTATCAGGAGGAAGCGAATGTCATTTTCAATACCTCTCTCTACTATGAGATCCCATTATTGAAGAAATATGCCTATGATATGCTGAGCAAAGTAACGGAGGACAATCAGTACTATTCACGTGCCAGGCGACTCATGCACTTCATGGATTACTTTATCGAAAGCGATGAGGAGTCTGAAATTCCTCCAATCTCGATTTTACGGGAATTTATTGGAAACTGTACCTTTTATGACAAGTGAATCAAAGTGGGATTGCAGAGGATGCAATCCCACTTTTTTACCATTCCTTCCTTAAAATCAAAAAAGGTCAAAGATAAGTAGTTTAAATCTGACTTTCTTTGCTCTTAAAAACATAATTCAAAAGAAATTTGAAAAAATTTAAAATTTTTTAGCACTCACCTATTGACAGTGCTAATAACTGGTGGTATCATATACTCGCACCGCAGGAAGAGACAAAAAAGATCCGCGCGATGCAATTCCAAAAACATTTCAAAACAAACGGAGGGATTATTATGATGCTTTCAAGAGTTTTTTCAAATATGTTCGATGACATGATGACCGACTTCTTCCCGACTATGCCGGATTTTGGATTTGATCGGGAACAGATGAAGAGTGATGTTCGCGAGTACGACGATCACTATGATCTGTCAATGGAGCTTGCCGGATTTGGCAAAGAGGACATCAAGGCAGAGCTTGAAAACGGTTATCTGACCATTCAGGCAGTGCATGACAACACAGACGAGAAGAAGGATGATGAAGGACGCATCATTCGCAGTGAACGCAGAATGGGTTCCTGTCAGAGAAGCTTCTATGTCGGAGAGGATATCAAGAAAGAGGATATTACCGCGTCTTATGAAAACGGTGTCCTGCATCTGAATATCCGCAAGCCGGCACTTGAGGCACCGAAGGATCAGATTAAGATGATCGACATTCAGTAATGGAGGGATAACTATGACCAACAATGCAATGATGATGCAAGGACGTAATCCAATGCCTCGTCCGGAATCCGTCCATCCGATGCGGTACGACGTAAGGGAGTATGATGATCATTTTAAACTTGATCTTGAGGTTCCTGGCTTTGCAAAAGAGGAAATCAAGATTGAACTCAAAAATGGATGCATGAACATTCGCGCAGAGCATGGAAAAGTGGAAGAGTCCGGCAAGATGCTGCGCAACGAGCGCTATTTTGGACCGTATGGCCGCTCATTTAATCTGGGAGATGAGATTGATGTGAATTCCATCTCTGCTGCATATGAGAATGGCATTTTGAGCATTTCACTGAAGAAGCTCAACAAAGAAGAGCTTAAAAAGAATACTCAGATTGAGATTCAATAACGATGGATTCCAAGGAGGACAGCTGTAAAAGCTGTCCTCTTTATTTTTGCTATGGTCAAATTGAGAGTTTTATGATAGTATTCTTATGAGCAAGAATACTGCGACGGGAGAAATTGAATTACTGTAACCTATTTAAAGTGGAACGCCACCTGGAAAAACAGGGAGTAGTAAAATGAGAAAGACGATAGAAGAATTGCTTCAATGTCCATACTGGATTGTTGACATATTACCATCACAAGTACCTTATAAAAATCCCGGGCAGTATTTTGCTGTTGAAAAGTATTTTCTTCAAGGGAAACAGCTGGACAAAATAAAACAAAAGCACATCGACTTGATCTTGAAGCTGAATTGCTACAGAGACATATCAATTGATGAAGAAACAGATGTCAATCCTTCTCCAGAGCGGATTTCCGAGGAGATACGAGATAGGCTTCTTTGCATTAGGACCGGTGAGAGTATGATTCTCTCTGAACCGGATGATACGCATCTGACGCTCTATAATCCGGACGAACAATTGCTTGAGCTGATAAAGGTGCTTGCTTCTAGCGAAGGCCTTTTTGTATGGAAGCCACCAGTCAGTTAATCAATGTGTAAGCAGAAACCTTTGAAGATCATAGTAATACGGTTTTCTTCATTTGTGGTATATCAGTTTTCTGATTCGGTATTACTGACATTTTTGAATGAAAGCAGCCGGGTTTTCTGAACATGAAATATCTGGTGGTTTTCAATGTAGAAATGGGCAGGATATCAATCTCAGGCAATCCAAACAGTAACAGACAAAATAAAAAGCAGTAGGAGGTTATTCCTATGTATCGTTCAAAGCCGGATATTTATGAAATGCTCGATACTCTTTCACTTGAAATGAAAGAAGAACTTCTTGAGTATTTGAAGGCAGATATTGCTGCAGCTAAGGCAGCACCAAAAGGATCATATCTTGAGGAACAGTGGACTGAGATAGAGCGACTGATTGAGAATCTCAGATATGAGCCGTATATTGATGATCAGGTTGAGATTGATGAAATCTGGGATATATGCGATAAGATGATTAAGAGCGGTGAACTGAAGAATGAATCTTGGAAAACCAGAGAACGCGTAATTAAAAGCATCATCGAAGATGAATACTACGATTATTACGGCGTTTCTGATCCGATGAAAGATTTGTTTAAGGCTTTGATGATTACACAAGAGGAGAAGCTCAAAATCGCTGATCTAATCTACAAGACCGGCTCTGATTATATGAAAAAGGATGGAGCTGAACTTTACAAGGAATGTGGTCAGCAAGAGAAATACTATACTTATGTTGAAGAACATCTGGAGAAAAAAGAAAAGCCGTATATGGAGCTAATAAACTACTATAAAACCGTAAACCCTGCCAAAGCGGTTGAGATAGCTGAACTTGGAATGAAAAAATGCAAGGATGATCAGACGGATATCTTCATCTTTTTGATTGAATGTGCCAGAAAAGAAGAAGATAAGAATAAGGAGGCAAAACTATTAACGAGTGCAAAACTAAGAAGTGCTGTGAATTTCTCCAAAGTGAAGGCCGCTCTGGAGAAAGCCGGACAATAACAGTAATCACGTGAGGTGCGTTTTTTTGACCTCACGCGATGCACAATGTCTGACATTGACAGTAAAGAACAAGCGGTGTGTTACTGCTTTGCGCACTTCTCACTACATTAAAAGCACAGGAAGTCGAGAAAGGAATGCTTGGTCTGCATCTGAAAACCTTGAAGGCTTCTGAACGGTTTCATTGCGGAATGGGTCTTCCACAAGCAGGAGCTGGAGAAAGGGATCACAAGAAGAATATTTTGAGTGAAAGATCACCTGGTCGTATACCCGCGATTTGAGCCACAGGATCCCGGAAAAAGACCGGAGACGACCAAAAGAAGATGAGGGAAAGAACTGCTATGACTGAAGAAATCATTAGAAAGATGTTAAACGACGGCGAGGGCTTTACAATAGAATATAAGGAATGTGTTAATAGCCTGAATGACTCTGTTTTTGAGACAGTTGCGTCTTTTTCTAACCGTTATGGCGGGTATATCCTTCTTGGCGTGGAGGAAGTGAATCATAAGGGGAATGTCATAGGTGTAAACCGCAATGCTGTACCGTCTATGAAGAAGAACTTCGTCAATGTATTGAACAATCCGAATAAGATGATTCCGTCCCTGTATCTGTCTTTGGAAGAGTTTGAGATCGATGGTAATCTGATCCTGTGGGTATATGTTCCGGTCAATTCACAGCTTGTGTTCTGCGATAAAAAGGTTTTTGACAGGAACGAGGATGCAGATCAGGATATCACAAATTCCATTGATCTGGTTGCCAACCTGATTAACCGTAAGTCTTCTTCTTACAATGAGCGAAAGATATTTCCGTATGTAACGACAGACCACCTTCACATGGAGATGCTTCCAAGAATTCGTCAGATGGCACTGACCAAAAAGCCGGATCATCCATGGAAAGATATGGGAGATATGGAACTCCTGAGAAATGCAGGATTGTATGAAGAGAACTTCATCACCGGAGAGAAGGGATTTAATCTGGCTGCGGTTCTCCTCCTTGGAAAAGATGAAGTTATCCGCTCGTGCTGTCCGGGATATGTCACAGATGCTATCTACAGAAAAGATAATCCGGATAGATACGATGACAGACTGCCAGTCATGACCCACCTGATTGATGCTTATGATCAACTGATGGGCGTTATTTCCAAACATACGCATGATCCGTTCTTTTTGGTTGATAACGTTAGCGTAAGCGTAAGGGATATCATCGCCAG
>JAFUZM010000301.1 GCA_017476605.1 Clostridia bacterium | reverse complement strand
GCTGGGTTTGTGCTATAATAAGGTCAACGGGGAACACCGATAGACGGTTGAGCATCAGAAGATTTTAGTTACAAAAAAGTAACCGCAACTTTGGCGAGGGCGGTTACTTTTTTGTATTTATGAATGCTATCAGCAGCATAACAATGATTTCCATCATTGTAAGTACTACGATAAGAGTCTCATAAGTACTCATAAGTACTCATAAGTACTCATAAGCATCCCTCCTGTGAGTTTTAAAGGTGTTGACCCTTAAAGATACTCCCACGAGGAGAGGGTCAGCTCCATCATGGGAGCTGAGACCCAACCGCCTACCGTTTAGGCATTCACCCGTTGACCAGAACAATTATAACACAGATATCTTGGATGCGAAAGTCCTGGATTTTCTTGAAAACCAGAAAACGATGTCGGATCTGCTATTGCACATGCGAATCGAATGAAGCAAATCCTTTCTTTAGCCATATGTCCAGCACGAACTTGATGAAAAAGCATAAATCCGGAGGCGGAAAAATTTCTTTTGACCGTTCACTGGGTTTGTGCTATAATAAGGTCAACGGGGAACACCGATAGACGGTTGAGCCTCAGAAGATTTTAGTTACAAAAAAGTAACCGCAACCTTTGGCCAGGGCGGCTACTTTTTTGTATTTATGAATGCTATCAAGTGAAAAAATAAGGGGAACCGGAGTGATTTCTGGCTCCCCTTTGTTCGTGGGATTATTCCTTGACACCGCCGAGGGCAACACCGGCAATGATGTAACGGCTGAAGGCGAAATAGACGATGAGCAGCGGGAGAGCTGTCATGGTCAGGCCAAGGTAGATGGAACCGAACTCGGTACGATAGATATCGCCACGGAGCTCTTTCACCATCATAGGCAGCGTTTTCATGTTCGGGTTGGTGAGGAGCATCAAAGGACGGAGGTAATCATTCCAGCTTGCGATGACAGCCATGATGCCCATGGTGGCCATGGCAGGCACCATGATCGGGAGGATGATTCTGTTGTAAATCATGAACTCACCGGCACCATCAATACGTCCGGCTTCAACCAGAGAAATCTGGAAGTTGGCTTCCATGTACTGCTTGAAGAAGTAGACGGTAGAGGCGGCGGCGATCGCGGGAATGATCAGCGGCAGATAGCTGTTGGTCCAGCCCAGCTGATACATGAAGATGTAGAAGCCGGTGGAGGTGACCTGCGCCGGGATCATGAGGATGCCCATGACGATGGCGATTGCAAGGTTTCTGCCTTTGAAGCGATAGACGGTCAGACCGTAGGCGGTCAGAGCGGAGAAGTAGACGGAGAGAATGGTTGCACCGAAGGCGATGATCGCGCTGTTGATGAAACCGGTTCTGAGGTCAAAGTTCTTGCTCTGCAGGACCTGCCAGTTGTAACTGAAGTAGGAACCGGGCAGGAGAGACACGCCCTGCTGAATCTGCTGAGAGGAACGGGTCGCATTGACGATCATGATCCAGAAGGGAAGGAGAGAAAGGAGACTCAGGAAAATGCAAAGTACATAGATGAGGCTCTTTTTCGTTCCGAACTGGCTGAGTGCATTGATGGCAAGCACGATGATCGGGCAAATGAGCAACGGAATCAGAACAAGAGGATTGATGATCGGGTTGCTGTAGGGAAGCTTGATGGGGAATGCCCGAATCCTGAGAGCAGTATAGCAAAGAAGGATGATGGCCGCCAGGTTTGTGAACGAGGCGATAGTATAAAGCGGACTTGAATACTTGTTTCCGGTTGCAATCTCAAGAACGGCTGTTGCGATCAGGAGGAAGAAGGCAATCCAGATAAAGCGATAGAAAGTGGGGAAGTTCGCGTTATAAAGACCATACTGATTGATGACCTGCTGGTCAAGCTCAAGCTCCGCGGGGAGCTTGCCGGGAAGGAGGCTGTAGGTAAGCGCATCCGCCTCGGATTTGTCTGCAGATTCCTGCTGGGCAATCAGCTCATCGAGCTTACTCTGTTCTTTGTCGACCTGCTTTTGCTGTTTCTCTATCGTATCTGCATCCTTGTTGCCGGAAACATAGCGATCCAGCTTGTCCTGGGCGCGCTGAAGCTTATCCTGCTGCTTTGCGATGTCCTCGCCAAGGGAATTGGCGGAGTTGTCCTCAAAACGCGCAATCGGCAAAAACATGCAGAGGATGGTTATCGCAATGAGAATCAGACTGGCGATCTTTTTCTGCGTTTTCATACCTTCTGCCTCCTTTTGCGAGGCGCTGCATCCTTGTCGCGCATGATGTAGTTCAAGACGAGAGAACAAATGACGATGATTCCGAACAGAACAACAGAGGCAGCAGAGGCCATGTTAAAGTTGTAGGTGCCGCTGAAGCCCTGCTGGTAGATGAAACGGGCAACAGTGTTCGTCGTGTTGTTCGGGTTGCCCTGAGTCATGAGGTGCGGAATATCGAACATGGTGAGACCACCAACGAGGGAGGTAACCAGGTTGTAAAGGAGAATGGGGCGGATCAGCGGAAGCGTGATTTTCCAGAAGATCTGGCGGGAGGTGCAGCCATCCACCAGCCCTGCCTCAAAGAGGGAGGGGTTGATGCCGGAGATGCCTGCAATCATTATAATCATCGTATTGCCATACCACATCCACCACTGGATGAAGGAGACGATCCCGCGGGAGGCGGCAACGTTTCTGAAGTATTCAAACGGAGTATTGACAATACCGAGAGACTGCATAAGTGTATTGACAGGGGCAATTGGATAAGAGAACAGGGAGAAGAACAACATACCGATGGTTGCTGCGGTGATGATATTCGGCATGTAGATCAGGACCTTGAAGGCGCCCTGTCCGATGAGATTGAGATGCTGATCGGTAAACCAGCTGGCCAGAATGAGGGCAAAGCTGATCTGGGGGACAAAGTTGAAGAGCCACATGATCAGGGTGTTGCCAAAGGACTGCCAGAAGAAGTTTGCCGTTTCATTTTTTGAAAAGAGGGTAATGTAGTTCTGGAAACCAATGATCTTATTATCGAGGATTTTTGTCCAGCCGACGGCATCCGTCAGCGAGGTGCGGAACGTAAAGAAGATCGGGTAGAGTTGGAAGATTGCAAAAACAATAAAGAACGGAGCAATAAAGAGATACCCATAGTGGTCATAACTGACCTTGGAATTGCGCTTATTCTTTTGCATATCCTCACCCCTTTCTGTCGAAATAGAATAAGGGCTGCCTTCTGCCTGAAGGCGGAAGGCAGCCCGATCTGTTCGGGAAACGCTAAGTAAATTCGATTAGGAATTACTCAACCTCGATGCCGGCAAAACGAGCGGACACTGCAGCCTTGAAGCCTGCAAGAGCGTCGTCCAGGGACTTCTCGCCGCGGATGTACGGGAGGGTGACCTCGTCGTTCCACAGGGAGTCCATGGTCTCGTCATACTCGGTCCAGGTCTTGCCGCTGGCGATAACAGCAGCCTCGGCGAACATGCCGTAGTGATCCTGGCCACCAAGGAACGGATTCGGAGTGCCGCCCTCAGCAACGATCTTGTCAACAACAGCCTTGCTGCCAACGAAGTCGCCGGAGTCCTTGGCATAGGTGTAGAGGAAGTCATCATCAAGGGTGAAGAAGTTGATCACGTCTTTGATAGCAGCTTTCTTTGCATCATCAGCAGCTGCAGCCTTGGCGGCGTTTACGCCAACCCAGGTGCCGCCCCAGCTGTATCCAACCGGAGGATTGGTCATGCGCCAGAGACCGAAGGTACCATTGTTGGCATCGGAGAGAGCCTTGAGCTCGTCGTCGCTCATGGAGCCATCAGCGCCAGGTACGCAGTTCGGCTTGAGAGTGTAATGGAGACCCCAGGTCGGGAGGAGGTAGCACATTACTTCGTTGGTTCCGTTCATGCCGGCGAACCAGGTCTCGGTCCAGGCAGCGCCCTTGGCATCCAGATCCTCTTCATAGGAGGTCTTGAGGAGATCGAGCTCGTCGAGGAGAGCGTCGTCGATCACGAGCTTGTTGTCAACAACCCAGCCGTTCTCACGGTTGTACTTGTAAGCATTGTAAACATCGCCAGGGGAAACGAACATCTTGCAGGCGCCGTTGGAAGCTTCCTTCAGCTCCTCAGCAGTCTCAAGGAAGGTATCCCAGTCGGCAACCTTCTCGGCCATTTCCTCAGGAGTGGTGACGCCGAGATACTTTTCGGCCAGGTCAGCACGATACATGAGGGAGCCAGGAGTGGACTGCCAGGAAAGGCCCTTCTGAACGCCAGTGCGGGTGTCCTGACCGATTTCACGCATTGCAGGAAGTGCAACCGCGAAGTCTTCCTCGGTGAAGCCGATGGTGGTCAGATCAGCGGTCCAGTCGCTGTTGGTGTACTTCTTAACGAAGGCAGCCTCGAGGGTGAAGATGTCAGGAGCATCAGCGCTCGTGGCATCGGCAGCCATCAGGGTGTCAACGTGAGAGGTGTACTCGCCGCCATCTGTCGGATAAATCGTGAAGTTGAACTTGATTTCCGGATGGGAGGGAGCATAATACTTTTCAATCATGCCCTGGAACTCGTTGGTGAAAGACCAAACGTTCAGAGTGATTTCCTCGGCTACTGCAGTTGCCAGCGTCAGGGCCAGAACAGCTACGATAGCCAGTGCCAGAAGTTTCTTCATAACAAAGTCCTCCTTAAAAATTGTATGGGAAAATCCCATTTTTTTTCGGTGGGCCCATCTAATAGGTTCATGAGCTCACCAAATTCGAGTGTAGGATACCACAAGTGAAGGGGGGTTTCAAGAGGTTTTAGACAAAAAGTTCCAATAAATCGCATATAAAATGCAAAAATTTCACCAGAAGGCACAATTTTTGAGAAAATCAGGAAAACGTTTTCGGAAAATCGGGGCTCGAAAGCCGATGAATGGGTCCGAATCAACACAAATTGTGTGAAATGTTTAAAAAACAAAAAGAAAGCTGCCGTTTTTTACCAAAAAGAACGGCAGCTTTGATAAGATGAAGGAAGGACAGTGGAGAAGAGCGAAAACGTTTTCTCTGCCTGAGGTCAGACAGGGGACCGAAGGTCCGCGATGGATTCGCCCTCAAGAAGTTCACCCGGAACATAGAAGGATTCACATCCGGCAACGTTGGGTGTCTCTACGGTTGAAATCAGCTGCTTTGCAGCGGTCTTTCCCATGAGCTCGGTGTTTTGACGAATGGTAGTGAGGCGGGGACGCAGGAGCTGGATGGGACGGGACCCGTCATATCCGGCAAAGGAGATGTCCTTTCCAATGGTAAGGTTGTGGTTGGCGGCGCTTTCCATGGCACCGATATAGGAATAGTCATCCGGAAGGAGGATCAGGGTGGGGGGCTGAGGGAGCTCAAGCAGTGTATCGACGAGCTCACGGGTTTTGACCGTATCCAGGTATTTGCTTTCAAGGACAAAGTGGTCCGGAACCGTGAGACCGTGGTCACTCATGCAGCGGTAATAGCCCCGGATGCGGTGCTTGGTGACGGAGGAGTTGTTTTCACCGTGAATGAAGGCGATGCGCCGATGCCCGAGGGAGATTCCGTGACTGACCAGAAGCTGGATGTCCTCGAGGTTTCGTGAGATGACACAGGGCTGGCAGTCGAAGACGTGATCAATGGTCACACAGGGGACGCTGCTGTAAATGAGCTCATGGATTTCGGGGGAGGTAAAATCGACACCAGCAAGACAGATTCCGTCAATATTCCGGTAATGGCAGTGGTCAAGATAGGTCATGGCGGTGGTGCCGATATTACGGTTGATGAACGTAATATCGTATCCGAGGGATTCCGCTTCCTTTTTAAATGCATTGATGACCTCGGCGAAAAACGGATGCAGAAGGCCGCTTGAGGCGTTTTCATCAAAGATGAATCCCAGATTGAAGGAATGGTTGGTCTTGAGCGTTCGCGCTATGGCATTCGGATAGTATCCGATCTCCTTGGCCACCTTGCGGACATACTCTTTGGTTTCGCTGCTGATGTCACTGTAGTCGTTGAAGGCTTTGCTGACCGTGGAGATGGACAGACCGGCTTTGGCGGCGACATCCTTGATCGTTACGCCCATATGCACCTCGATTCTGCGGGAAGAAAGAAAACGTTTTCGTTTTTTATAAAGTATACCGTTTTCGGGGATGAAAAGCAATAAAATCTTCCGAAAATCGGATGGTTTTGAATTGACATGGCCATATGAGCATGATAGAATTTTGCCGAAAAGATCGTTTTCTATCGTTTCGAAAACGATTTCGCTTTTGGATGTGAAGACTGGAGGAGCCATATTTGCGGTGGCTTTTTCAGAAAGCAGAGACTTGACAAGGCAACAAACAGAATTGAACTTGAAGAGGAGGCACTTTCTCATGAATTACGGTTTCTTTGATGACGCAAACAAGGAGTATGTGATCACAAGACCGGATACGCCCTATCCCTGGATTAACTATCTTGGCAGCAACGACTTTTTCTCTCTGGTCAGCAATACCTCGGGCGGATATTCCTTTTACCGGGACGCCCTGATGCTTCGCCTGACCCGGTATCGTTACAACAACGTACCGACGGATGCCGGTGGGAAGTATTTCTATATTAAAGACGGGGATACCGTGTGGACTCCCGGCTGGCAGCCGGTCAAGACCGCACTGGATGCCTATGAGTGTCGCCATGGCCTTGGATATACGAAAATCACCGGCGCGAAAAACGGACTGAGGGCAGAGGAGACCGTCATGGTCCCACTGGATGCCCGGGCGGAAATTACGAGGCTGACACTCACCAATGAAAGCGAGGAAACAAAGGAAGTTCGTCTGTTCTCCTTTGTCGAATTCTGTCTGTGGAACGCGTGGGATGACTGCACCAATTTCCAGAGAAACTATGCACTGGCGGAGATGGAATTTGAACGCGAGGGTGCCGTCATTTACCACAAGACGGAGTACCGCGAGCGCCGGAATCATTATGCCGTGTTTGCCGTCAATACGGAGGTGGACGGATATGATACCGACCGGGAATCCTTCATCGGCCTTTATAACGGCTTTGATCATCCTCAGACGGTTGAGGCGGGTAAGGCTGGCAACAGCGTGGCCCATGGCTGGGCCCCCATCGGAAGTCACTATATCGTACGGACACTTCAGCCCGGCGAGTCGGTCTCCTTCATCTTCACGCTGGCCTACTGTGAAAGCCCGAAAGACAACAAGTTTGTGGCACCGGGCGTGATCAATAAGGAAGATGCCCATCATGTTCTTTCGCTGTATCAGACGGAGGATCAGTTCGAAAAAGGACTCAGTGCGCTCCGCGAGCACTGGTGCCGTCTGCTCAGCCATTTCAGTATTGAGAGCGGGGACGAGAAGCTGAACCGCCAGGTCAACATCTGGAATCAGTACCAGTGCATGATCACATTCAACATGAGCCGCTCAGCGTCGTATTTTGAAAGTGGTATCGGACGCGGCATGGGCTTCCGTGACTGCTCCCAGGATCTTCTCGGCTTTGTCCATCTCGTCCCGGACCGTGCACGGCAGCGCATTCTGGATGTGGCAGCCACGCAGTTCCCGGATGGCAGTGCATACCATCAGTATCAGCCGCTGACCAAACGGGGAAATATGGGTGTCGGCTCCGGATTCAATGATGATCCTCTCTGGCTCATCTGCTCGGTGAGTGCCTATATAAAGGAAACGGGAGATATGAGCATCCTTAGTGAACAGGTGGATTTTGACAACGATCCGAGCCTGGCTGCTCCGCTTTACGAGCACCTGCGCCGTTCCTTCCATTATACTGCGACGCACTGCGGCCCTCATGGCCTGCCACTCATCGGACGTGCGGACTGGAACGATTGCCTCAACCTCAACTGCTTCTCGGATACACCGGGGGAGAGCTTCCAGACTGTCACCAACAATGATACTGGCATTGCAGAGAGCGTCTTTGTCGCCGGTATGTATGTCTATGTGGCAGATGACTATGCGAAAATCTCCGAGCTGGTCGGCGAAACGGAGGAGGCGGCCTTTGTACGGAAAGAAAAGGCCCGCATGATCGAATGCGTGGAGACGGCAGGCTGGGATGGCGAATGGTTCGTCCGCGCCTATGACGCCAACGGGGATAAGGTCGGATCGGATACGTGCGAGGAAGGAAAGATCTTCATTGAGCCGCAGGGCATGTGCACCATGGCCGGAATCGGCAAGGACAACGGCCTCGCCGAAAAGGCTCTTGGATCCACCATGAAGCATCTGCTCTTTGAACACGGCATCATGCTGAACTGGCCCAGCTATTCAAAGTACTATCTGAATCTCGGTGAGATTTCCTCGTACGTACCTGGTTACAAGGAGAATGGATCGGTATTCTGTCACAACAATCCCTGGATCATCATCGGCGAAACGGTACTGGGACATGGCGATACCGCATTTGATCTGTATAAGCGCATTGCACCGGCATACATTAAGGATCAGAAGCTGCACAGGACTGAGCCGTATGTCTACAGCCAGACCATCAACGGCCGGGACAGCTTCACGCCGGGTGAGGCGAGGAACAGCTGGCTGACCGGAACGGCGGCCTGGAATTTCCACGCCATCAGCCAGAGCATCCTGGGCATCAAGCCGCAGTTTGACGGACTCATGATTGATCCGTGTCTGCCGGCGGAGCTTAAGGATGTCAAGGTGCACCGTGAGCATCGCGGCAATACATATGAAATTGAGCTGATCAATGAGGCTGGCGGCGAAAAGGGAGCCGTCACGGTGTCTGTGGACGGACAGCCAATTGAAGGTCAGGTCATCTCGCATATTGAAGGAACGGGCAACGTTATTCATGTCCGTGCCGTCATCCGGTAAACAAAACGGTCCGCCTTCCAGGAGGAAGGCGGACCGTTTTTTCAGGAATCGGGATGCTCGGCAGCATCGTAAAGGCTGCGAACCCGGAGGGTCTCCGGAAGCGCTGCCGCTCCTGGATGGGTAAAATCGCGGGAGGGGAGCAGATGGAAGATGTGAGTGCCCTTTTCCATATCGACAAAGTTGTCCTCAAAGCGGAGAATCGTAAGATCGGATTCCACAGAGACAAATCGGGCAAAGGCATCCGCGGTGACGATGCAGGTATCGTCTGAGACTGTCAGGGTGAGCTTAGGATCCCTGAAATGATAGTGCTTGGGCGCACAGAAAAGGGATACGCCGCTTGAAATGAGGCGGCCATTCATAAAGAGTTCATAATCGAGATGGACCTCAAGGGGATCCTGGTCGTTAAAGTCAAGATGGGGCAGCCAGGTGCCGGAAAACGGTGCCACCGTGACGGGGAACTCGCCCTGCCGCACGATGCTGGAATCCGGCAGGCGCAGTGACCAGCGGACAAGGGCATGGATGGTTTCCCTGGTTTCGTTGGCAACATGAAGATCCGCGCTCACGTCAATGGGAACAGGCATGGAATTGGGAAAGGGCTTCTGATCCAGTTCGCCATGCTCCTCGCAGGAGAGGAGGACGGGGGTGAACATGCGCTTCTCTGCATACTGGAGGGCCTTCCAGTTGCCGTAGTAGTCAACGCTTGACCAGGAGGCGACGGGCCAGCAGTCGTTCAGCTGCCAGACGATGGTGCCCATGCAGGTTCCACGATGACGTCGGAAATGCTCGACACCGTAGCGGATGGCCTCTGCCTGCAGAAGCTGGGAGCAGTAGACGAGGGCATCAAAGCTTTTCGGATAGAGGAATGAGGCAGAGAGGTAGTTGAGAATCTTGCCGTTTGCAGCGGAATTCCGCTGATGCATCTCCATGACGCGGGAAAAGACGTTGAGGTCCTCGGGTGCAGCAAATCGGCGGATCGTCGGCATGGCGGGGAAGGACTGGAACCCGAATTCGGAGAGGAACCGGAAATGATGCTGACGATAGGCGGTAAAGGGCTCATTGCCATGCCAGACACCCCAGTAATGGGTATCGCCACGGTTCTCGGCGGCACTGTTCTGGAAGTTGCCGCCGGAGCTTGGGGAAGAGGGCCAGTAGAAGGCCTCCGGGTGTTCCTCGTGGACGATGCCGGGAATCATGGCTTCAAACAGGCGGATGTAATCGTAATGCTGCTTCGGGGTCTGTGCCCATTCCCCGGATTCGTACTGCATTTCAAGCTCATTATTCCCGCACCAGAGGGCGAGACAGGGATGGTTGCGAAGACGCCGGATGTTCTGGCGGAATTCATTGTCAAGATTCTTTGCGAAGGCAGGGGAGAGCTCATAGCTGGCGCAGGTAAACATCATGTCCTGCCAGATCAGGATGCCCTTCTCATCGCAGAGGTCATAAAAGGCATCATCCGGGAAATAGCCACCACCCCAGATGCGGATGCAGTTGAATCCGGATTCCCTGGCGGTAGTCAGAAGGAGATTCGTCCGTTCCCGGTTTTGACGCGTCAGCAGATTATCCTCGGGAATATAATCGGCACCCATGGCAAAGACTTGAAGGCCGTTCACCTGGATGGCAAAGTTCTGCCCCTCAAGGGGAGCATCATGGCGCGAAAGCGTGAGTTGCTTGCTGCCGCCCTGGAAGGTCAGGGTGTTTTTGCCGTCGTCGTAGTCGGGCGTCTGCCTGGTAAGGTGCGGGTCCCAGGTTTCCCCGGGCAGTTTGTCCGTGTTCACAGTCACCGTGCGAAGGCCAATCCGGCTTTCAAATGTGTCCATGCACCTGTCACCGTCAAGGAGATCGACCCGGACCTGGTAGAGGGGCTGGTCGCCGTAGCCGTTCGGCCACCAAAGCTCCGGATGGTCAATAGACAGGTGCACGCCGAGATGCATAAACCGGGCGGACCTGGTGGGATCAAAGAGGGAGGGACGAATGGTCCATGTGCATTCGCCGGTGATCTCTCCGGATGTCCATACCTTGCTGCCATCTGGGGAGATGACTGTAAAGAGCAGGGTGGGCTCTGCTTTGGGAATATCAGATGTGAACTCGGCGTCAGCCTCAGCCGTGAGGAGGACGCGGGCTGCTTCATCCTGAGCATGTGTCTGGCGAATAAAGACAGACTCAAGACGGGCATCGGAGAAGCTGAGGATTTCGACGGGACGGAAGAGTCCCGCGTCGGGAAGACGCGGACCCCAGTCCCAGCCGAACATACAGGCCGCCTTTCGAATATGGGGGAAACCGGGCATGGCATCCGGGGAATAACCGACGGGGCATTTGTCGTTTTCTTCCTTTATATATCGGATGGGCGAGCGTAAAAGAACGGAAAGGTGGTGCTCGCCCGAGCCCTGCAATGCTTTCGGAATGGGATACTCAAATGTCCGGTGCATGTTGTCGGCCGTGCCCAGGGGATGCTCGTCCAGGAAAAGCTCTGCGATGGTGTCAATGCCGCTAAAGCGGAGCAGGAGGCGTTCGGCTCCCTGCTCCTCCGGGGTAAAGGAGATGGTGGTCTCGTAGAGAAAGTCGTTTTCAAGAAGACGGGTTGCGAGAAGCTCGTTATCGCGGTAAAATGGGTCCGGGATCAGGTGATGGTCCAGCAGCGTGCTGTACACTGTGGATGGCACTGTAGTTTGTATCGGGCCCTTGGGAATGTCAAAACAATTCTCCCCGAGAACCTGCAGTGTCCAGTCTGTGATTGTGCGCTTTTTCAAGGTCTCTGCCTCCTCTTCAGGTACGTTTGGTGCAGTTGATTTGCTAAGCAATTTTGTCAGGTACCTGTTTCCTGATAATACCATCGCATACGCGATGAGCATCCTGGTCTTTGGCGACTTGTCGGTGTTCATCCTCTGACATGCTGTTTTTGCTCCGCATATGGGCAACGCCTTTGCGGGTATAGTTGGAGTCGCCCGTTTGCGAGGCTGTTTTGTCAAGTACCTGCTTTATGACAATTGGCATGGCTCCTGCGTTTTTGAAATTATACCATGAACTGGGAGGAACATGGGGAGCGGTTCAAAATTTCCGGGAGGAAGATTTAAATGAGATTCAAATGTCTGATTCTTGACCATGACGATACGGTGGTGGACAGCACAAAGACCATTCATTATCCTGCGTTTCTTGAAGCGCTGAGGCAGATGCGGCCGGATCACTTTGTGACGCTGCAGGAGTATTTTGAGCTCAATTTCGATCCCGGGTTTCTGGCATACTGTGAACACGTGCTGGGGTTCACCAGTCAGGAACTGGACAGGGAATATGGCATCTGGCAGAGCTTTGTGGAAAAGCGGGTTCCTACGGCTTACCCGGGGATTCGGGAAATCATAGAAAGGCAAAAGGCACTGGGCGGATATGTCTGCGTTATATCGCACTCGGTCCGTGACAAGATTCTGAGGGATTACGAGAAAAACCATCTGCCGGAGCCGGACCTCATTTATGGTTGGGAACTGCCCAGAGAGCAGAGAAAGCCCTCCGTGTTTGCCATTGAGGACATTATGGCGAGGCTGCATGTGCAGAGGGCGGATATCCTGGTGGTGGATGACCTGAAGCCAGGATATGATATGGCAAGGGATGCCGGGGTCCGGTTTGCGGCGGCACAGTGGGCCTATCATGTTCCGGGAATCCTTGGATTCATGAGGGACAAGGCGGATTACTGCTTCACATCCGTCGATGATCTGGCGACATTTCTCCGGCGTGAGGATAATTGAGGGAAAGCGAAACGGTCGGATCCGGAAGCGGGACGGAGGGCATGCCTGCCAAAGAGGATGAGAATATGGCGGTAAGCGCCGAGAGAAGGCGAAAAAGTCGAGATTTTTTTGTGAAAACCCAAAAAAATCGACAGTTTCAGGCCCGGACAGTATTGTCTTTTCAAAATATCGGGTGTATAATGCTCCTGTTTGTGATGATTTGAATTTGTTGGAAAGAGTGAGAGCTGATCTCACTCTTTCTATTCTAATAGGCCCACATCGGAGATGGGCCACGCATGCGAAGGAGAGTGCGAATGGCACGAAACACAGTAAAAACCATTGAGAATGAGCTCAGCAAACTGGCAGAGTCCATGTCCTTTGAACTGGTGGACGTGGAACTTGTCAAGGAAGGCCAGAGCTATTACCTCAGAATCTATATCGACAAACCCGGTGGAATTACCTTGAACGATTGTGAGACATACCATCGCCGTGTTATTTCTGTAGTCGAAAGCGTTGAGTATGACTTTCTTGAGGTATGTTCACCGGGTATTGATCGTCCCTTAAAAAAGGAAAAGGACTTTGAGCGCCATATGGGCGATCTGGTGGAGGTTCATCTGTATAAGCCTCAGGATGGCACCAAGGTGTTTGAAGGAACGCTTGCCGGATACGGCGAGGATGGAATCAAACTTCGGACAGGGACGGAGGAACGTGTGTTTTCACTCAAAGAGGTATCACTTTGCAAGCCGGTGATCGTCGTTACCGAGGAGGACCTGGAGGGCGCCGAGCTTGAGTGAGCCGTTCAAATGGCATATGTTTAGAAAGGCAGGGAACGGATATGCTTGATAAAAACGGAAATAAGGAAATGATTGAAGCCGTTGCCATGTTGGCAAAGGAAAAGAATATTAGCAAGGAAGTTCTGTTTACCGCGATTGAAGAGGCGCTCAAAAGTGCATACAAGAACAACTTCAATAAGCAGTACGGGATGATGCCGGCCAACACCAATGTGCGGGTGGAACTCAACCGGGTAAGCGGCGCCGTGCATCTGTATGCAAGGAAGACGGTTGTCCTTGAGGTCGAGGATGATGCAACCGAGATTTCCCTTGAAGAGGCGAGGAAGATCCAGCCGTACTATGAGGAGGAGGACATCGTCGAAACCGAGGTGACGCCCTCCAATTTCCGCCGGATGGCGGCACAGACGGCCAAGCAGGTGATCGTCCAGAAGATCCGCGAGGCGGAGCACGGCAAGATTTATGAGGATTTCATTGAGAAGGAAAACGAGATCCTGACCGCCATTGTCTACAGTGTGGAACCGGAAACGCATGACGTCAATGTCGAGCTTGGCAAAACCGCCGGAATCCTTGAAGCATCCCAGCAGATGTCGACGGATGTCTATAAGCCGGGGGAGAGACTCAAGGTCTATGTGCTTGAGGTCAATTCCGGCCGCAGCAAATCTGGCGGAAATCCGCAGGTCAGTGTGTCAAGAATTCACCCCGGACTGGTGAAGCGCCTGTTTGAAATGGAAGTGCCGGAGATTCAGAGCGGCGTTGTGCAGATCCGCTCCATCGCAAGAGAGGCAACTGCCAGAACGAAGATTGCGGTGGATTCGACGAATCCGCTGATTGACCCGGTCGGCTCCTGCGTGGGACCGAGGGGACAGCGCGTGGACCGTGTGGTGGCCGAACTGAAGAATGAGAAGATCGACATCATCAAGTGGTCCTCGGATACCGCCGAATTTGTGGCCAACGCCCTCAACCCTGCCAGCGTCAGCAGCGTGACGGTCAATGAAAAGGACAAGATGTGCAGCGTCATCGTGCCGGACAATCAGCTTTCTCTTGCCATCGGCAAGGAAGGACAGAATGCACGCCTGGCTGCACGCCTGACCGGATGGAAGATCGACATCAAGAGTGAGAGCCAGGTTGAGGAAGAGCGCCTTGAGGCGGAGGCCAGGAAGGCTGGAACGGAGCGCACAGAGGACGACCTTGGGGTAGACCTTTCGGGCATTGAACTGGAGGATCTCAGCCTTGATGACCTGGATATTCCGGGTGAGATCGAGTAAGGTGAGACTTTGTGAAAACAAGAAAAATACCGATGCGGATGTGCGTCGGGTGCAGAGAGATGAAGGAAAAGAAATCGCTTTTGCGCGTGGTAAAGCATGCGGAAAAAGGGATTGTCTTTGATCCGGGCGGAAAGGTTCCGGGACGCGGAGCATATATCTGTCGCTCTGAGGAGTGCCTTGAAAAGGCCAGAAAACAGAAGCAGCTTGAGCGTTCGCTTGAAACCAGCATCAGCGATGAGGTTTATGAACGCCTCAAAGAG
>JAFUZM010000300.1 GCA_017476605.1 Clostridia bacterium | reverse complement strand
TGTGAAGGACTATCACGATTATTACAAGACCGAACGCGGATATCATCCCCGTTCTTTGAATTCTAACGGTGGCTGGAACGTCATTGGCTGCGAGTCCTTTATGAATCAGCCTATTCTGCAATACTCGAACGAAATCCGCAGCGCTGTTCTGATCATCCATGGGGAGAAAGCGCACTCCTGCTATTTCAGCCGGGATGCCTATGCAAATATGGTGAAGGACAGCCATTACAGGGACAATAAGGAACTGATGATCATCCCGGATGCGGTTCATACCGATCTGTATGATGGCGGTGCCAAGGATGCAATTCCCTTTGATAAGCTCCAGAGCTTCTTTGAGGCGAATCTGAAATAAGGAATAGCGGAGGAAAGTAAATCATGAAAACCGGGGCACTTCTTTTAGCAATGATGATGGCTGTAATGATCTGCTTTCCTGTGCTTGGAGAGAGGAAGCAAAGCAAAGAGGCAGAATCAGAAACTGGCAGATTTGATTTCGATACGCGAACAGTTTTGCTGAACAGCGGGTACCGGATGCCGATCCTGGGTCTTGGAACATATGCGCTTGAATACGATACCTGTGTTGCCTCCGTAAAAGCGCTGCTGGCAAACGGCGGCAGGCTGATTGATACGGCCTATATGTACGGAAATGAAGAGGCAGTTGGAGAAGGTGTTCGTCAGGCAATGAAGGAATATGGCATCCCGCGGGAGGACATCTTCATCATTACGAAAATCTATCCCAGTCAGTTCAGTGATCCGGAGGCAGCTATTGAGTTGGCGCTTGAGAAGCTTAACATCGGGTATATCGACATGATGCTGCTGCATCACCCCGGCACGAACGATGTGAAGGCCTATCAGGCCATGGAGAAGTATGTGGAATCCGGGGAGATCCGTTCACTTGGCCTTTCCAACTGGTATGTGGAGGAGCTCGAGTCTTTCCTGCCTCAGGTATCTATCACGCCTGCTTTGGTGCAGAACGAGATCCATCCGTATTATCAGGAACAGGAGGTCGTTCCGTTTATTCAGAAACGCGGGATCGTTGTCCAGTGCTGGTATCCGCTGGGTGGGAGAGGATTCACTGCGGAATTGTTGGCGGATAAGACCATAACGGCAATTGCGGGCACTCACGGCGTTTCCCCGGTACAGGTCATCCTCCGATGGGATCTGCAGAGAGGTATTGTCGTGATTCCCGGCTCCGGGAACCCGGATCATATCAGGGAAAACCTCGATCTGTTCAGCTTTACACTGACCGATGAAGAAATGGCAGAAATAAACGCCTTGGATCGCGGAGAGAAACACGACTGGTATTGAGAATAAGGAGTATGGGAAATGAGCAATGTACTGGTGATTTCGACAAGCCTTCGGGCAAGGAGCAATTCGGATCTTCTGGCGGAGAGACTGGTTGCAGGAGCAAAAGAGGCCGGACATCAGGTGGAAAAGATCAGCCTGAAGGGCAGGAACATTGGTTTTTGCAGGGGCTGTCTCGCCTGTCAGAAGACGCAGAAGTGTGTGCTCAATGACGATGCTGTCGTGATTGCTGAGAAGGTGAGGAATGCGGATACGCTCGTCTTCATCACACCGATCTATTACTATGAGATGAGCGGTCAGATGAAGACGCTGCTGGATCGTATGAACCCGCTGTACACCACAGACTACAAATTCCGAAAGGTGTATATGGTTTCTGTCGCTGCTGAGGACGAGGCGTTTGTCCCCGAAAAAGCGGTCAGTGGCCTGCAGGGCTGGGTAGACTGCTTTGAAAAGGCAGAGCTTGCAGGCTCTCTTTTCGGCGGCGGCATTGGCGGAGCCGGAGAAGCCGCCGGAAAGACAGAAGAGCAACAGGAAGCATATGAGTTCGGGATGTCTCTCAGGTAAAAACAGCCAGGGAACTTGCTGTGGCATAACGATGCCTTGGCCGGAAGCAGTTGCCCCACAAATCCCCGAATGGTTTTGAAAAGGAGAAACAGGAATGAAACGAATAGTAATCACGCTGCTCATGATGATTCTTTGCACCTTGCCGCTTTTATCCGTTGCCGCAGAAGGGACAGATTCCCGCATTCTTGTGGCGTATTTCTCTGCTACCGGGAACACAAAAGCGATTGCACAAACCGTGGCAAATGAGTTGGGTGCAGATCTTTATGAAATCGTACCGGAAGATCCCTATACAGAAGCCGACCTGGCCTACTATACCGGAGGACGCTGTGACCAGGAGCAGGATGACCCGAGTGTGCGTCCGGGGATTGCCGGAGGAATTGAGAACATGGATCAGTACGAGCTTGTTGTGATCGGCCATCCCATATGGCACGGGCAGGCACCGCGGATCATTTCTACTTTTCTGGAAAGCTATGATTTCAGCGGAAAGACACTGGTGACCTTCTGTACCTCTCATTCAAGTCCTCTGGGCTCCAGTGCCCAAAACCTGCATTCCCTGGTCCCGGGGACTGTGATCTGGCTGAACAGCCGGCGTTTCCCCGGGGATGCATCCGTAGAAAACGTAAAAGCCTGGGTGGACACGGAAATCATTCCATATGTGGAGGAGAATATGAAAGGGAAAGCATTAACGCTGAAAATTGACGGGACTTTCGTGACGGTGGAGTGGGAGAAGAATGATGCGATACTGGCGCTGAGCGAACGAATCAAGGACGCTCCGCTCACGGTGCAGATGTCTATGTATGGCGGCTTTGAACAGGTTGGCTCTCTCGGGACCAGCCTGCCCAGAGAAGATCAGGAAACCACCACTTCCGCCGGTGATATCGTATTGTATGCAGGCAATCAGATTGTTGTTTTCTATGGCTCAAATTCCTGGGCCTATACCCGGCTTGGCCATATCACGGACAAAACTCCTGCCGAGATGCGGGAGTTGCTGGGAAAGCATGATGTCACAGTCACGCTGAGTTTTGACTGAAACAGGTATTCATATCAGGAAGAGCGCTTCGCCTTTTGGCGAGGCGCTTTTATGGCATGTGCCTGTTTGGCACTGCCCCCGGAAACTGCAGCTCGAGTTTTGCAGTCCTGTAGAGCTCCGGGTATGGGAGTAACGCGAAAGCATATGGAGGTATGGTGGACATTGACTGACAATGAGGCTGGTGCCGGTTGTTTTTGAAATTGCACGCAAAGAAATGCAGTACTGCATTGTGAAAAAAGGAAGAAGTATGGTATAGTATAAGAACAAGAAAAAAAGTCTATTTTCGTGATTAAAAGGGATGAATCGACAGGACGGATCCATCATGTTGTGTCTGAATTGATCGGGAATTTGGGAACCATGATAGAGTGCAACATGAAGGGAATGGATGCGGGCATAGGACAACCGCTGACGTCGCAACCATAGAGCCGTTCTATAAAGCGAAAGCTGGTTCAGGAGGGACAATGATGAAGGAACACTGGAAGAGCGAATTTGCTTCCCGGTATCAGAAGCATGAGGACGAACTGAAATGGCTATACTGCGAACTGTATCACAATGACAGGAAAGCGTATGATTATTTTGAGGATATGCTGTACCGGCTTTGGGAGGAACGGCCGGAAAAGCTCAAAGTGATGGATCGGGCGCGGGAGGAGAATCCTGACTGGTATAAGGGTCACGAGCTGGTGGGGATGCTGATGTATGTCAATGCCTTTGCAGGCAATCTGCAGGGCGTCAGACTGAAGCTTGACTATATCGAGGAATGCGGAGTCAACTATCTTCACCTGATGCCGCTTCTCGAAAGCCCTAAGGGACGCAGTGACGGGGGATACGCTGTCAGCGATTTCAGACGTGTGCAACCGGAACTTGGCACCATGAAGGATCTCTCTGTACTGGCGGATGACTGTCATGACCGGGGCATTGCCGTTTGTCTTGACTTTGTGATGAACCATACCAGCGAGGATCACGAATGGGCTCGCCGGGCCCGTGCGGGGGAAAAGGAGTATCAGAATCGCTATTTTTTCTATGACGACTGGACGATCCCCAATGCATTTGAGCAGACGGTCCCTCAGGTGTTTCCGACCACCGCTCCTGGAAACTTTACCTGGTGTGAGGAAGCCCAAAAGGTGGTCATGACGACGTTCTATCCGTATCAGTGGGACTTGAACTATGCAAACCCCACGGTGTTTAATGACATGACGGATAATATGCTCAATCTGTGCAATCATGGAGTGGACATTATTCGTCTCGATGCCGTGCCGTACATCTGGAAAGCGCTGGGGACAAATTGCCGGAACCTGCTGCAGGTTCATACACTCGTTCGCATGATGCGCATGGTATGTGAAATCGTGTGCCCGGGCACACTTCTGCTGGGCGAGGTCGTGATGGAGCCCAGCCGGGTGGTTCCGTACTTTGGAACGGTGGAAAAGCCGGAGTGTCACCTGCTCTATAACGTGACGACGATGGCGACCATCTGGCACACTGTAGCGACCCGGGATGTACGACTGCTGTCTCATCAGCTGAGACAGGTATTTGCTCTGCCTAAGGAGTACGTCTTCCTCAACTATCTGCGCTGTCATGATGACATCGGCTGGGGGCTGGATTATGGGTTCCTGCAGCAGTTTGGCCAGGAAGAGGTGCCGCATAAGAAATACCTGAACGACTATCTGACCGGCAAATGGCCCGGCAGTCCTTCCAGGGGCGAACTGTACAACGATGATCCAAGACTGGGCGATGCCCGGCTTTGCGGAACGACCGCGTCCCTATGTGGGATTGAAAGCGCCCGGAAAGCAGGAGACAGAGAAAAACTGGAAAAGGCGATTTGCCTTGACGAAATGCTTCACGCCTTCATGTTCACACTGAGCGGTGTCCCGGTTTTATACAGCGGAGACGAGATTGCCCAGGAAAACGACAATGCTTACCACGATGATCCTCTCAAATGCGAGGACAGCCGTTATCTGCATCGGGGAAATATGGACTGGGAAAAGGCCGCCCTGCACAGCCGGGAGGACACGACGGAGGGACAGGTGTTTACCGCTATTGGACGCATGGAGCAGCTTCGCGCTGCACACCCGGCCTTTGATACAGATGCGGATACATGGCTGTTGGATACGGGGAGTGATCTGGTGCTGGGCATTGGCCGCTATTTCCGGGGCGAACAGATGCTGGCACTGTTCAATTTCGGCGACTGGGAAAAGACGGTATGGCTTCGGGATGAGAAGAGTTACACGGATCTGATGGATGGCGAAGAGGCGGATGCGGGCAGGCTGACTGTTCCTGGCCATGGGTATCGCTGGCTCGTTCATCAGTTTTAAAAAGACACAACATGGATAAGAAACGGATTTTCCTGGATGCAGAGGTACACGGACCTCGGCAGGTGGAAATACGTCACCCCTAAGTGCCATGGTGACGATTTACAGGGCACGGCAGCAGGGACACATGGCCTTTTGTGCATTGGGCGGAAGCCTGCCATGCTGGCACCCGTATTGGCACTGGGGTTTGAAGGAACCATAGTGAGTGAGGAAAACAGCGAACAGGTGCGATGGTGCAAGGCACTGGCAGAGCAGCTGAACATCCGGACCATAAGTGAGGGCGATGGCAGCTCCTCATTATAGGAGAACAGCGACAGGGAGGGCACAGATGCTCTGGAATGCGAAAAATGGAGTGGTATCCATTGGCAATACAAAAATGGCCTATGTCTCCTTTGGCCATGGAAGTCGCATCCTGATTCTTCTCCCTGGATTATCAGATGGTCTTATGACGGTGAGAGGAAAGGCATTGCTGCTGGCAAAACCGTATACCTCTTTCTTTGATCGTTTCACGGTGTATATGTTCAGCCGGAAGGATGAAATGCCCTCCGGGTATTCCATCCGGGATATGGCTGCAGATCAGGCAGCGGCCTTGCGGCAGCTTGGGATTAAGAAGGCCTCGGTGATGGGCGTCTCTCAGGGCGGAATGATCGCGCAGTTTCTTGCCATTGATCATCCCGAACTGGTGGATCGACTTGTGCTTGCCGTGACCGCGCCCAGGGTAAACGACATCATAAACCGGTGTGTAACTGACTGGATTCGTTTCGCAGAGCAGGGCGATCACAAAAGCCTGATGATCGACACGGCGGAGAAGGGCTACTCGGAAACCTATCTGAAGAAGTACAGAAAGCTGTATCCGGTGATCGGCACATTTGGAAAACCGAAAAACTATGACAGGTTTCTTGCGAATGCGAGAGCAATTCTTACATTCGATGCCTACGGAGAACTGGATAAAATCACCTGTTCGACACTTATCCTTGGCGGAGCCATGGATCAGACCGTGGGGATACAGGGCTCCTATGAACTTGAGAAGCGAATCGCCGATAGTGAACTGCATGTATACAAAGAGCTGGGCCATGCGGCTTATGAGGAAGCAAAGGATTTTAATGATCGGGTCCTTGAGTTTTTGAACAGTTCAGCAGAGTAACCACAGATGAGGCAATGCTCAGGTTACATGCTTTACGATGATCTGAATCAGAAAAGCATGCCAGAAATTGTGCCAAATACGCTATGGTTTTCTCATGATGCAGATACTTGACAGAATGGCTTTTAAAATCATAAAGCCGGATGTACCTGAAGAGATGCCTTAAAAAAGAAACGAGAACAATAAGGATCGTTACACGATCTGAAGGAGGATAAAATGAAATATCTGTTTAAGTTTGGACGTGGAAAGAAAGTCATTGTCAATGGTACGGATTCTTTTGAACTCTTGGGTCTCAAGGTGCTCAAGGAATACCGTATTTCCCCGGAACATCTGTTCAGCTTCGAGTTTGAAAACGGGGATATGACGGACTCTGCATCCCCATTAGGACCAATCAGCGATGGGATGGGAAATGTGTCGATCGAAACCGAAATTAAAGATCGAGAGATGAAAATCGGCGAAAGCTTAACTCTTGTCTATGATTATTCAAGCAACTGGAGCAAAAAGATAACGCTGGAAGAGATTTTGTGACGAAACCCGGATTATTCAGATGGCCTACAGGTATCTGAATGCATGACAAAGACAACAAGGTAACGGAGGTGTTTGTATGGCGGTACCCAAAGCGATGCAGGAAAAGTATGACGAGATTGCTGCTATTCTCACGCAGTATTGTGATGAGCATCTGAATGACGAGTATAAAAAGCTATGTCTCCATGCACTCGAAAAGTTGTGCAGGAAACGTCCATCACCGGTGACATCGGGGAGAGCCAATACATGGGCGGCTGGGATCATTTATGCCATTGGGCAGAATAATTTCATTTTCGATAAGAGCAAGGCAATCCATATGACAGCAGAGGAACTTGTCGAACCGCTCGGAGTCAAAAAATCAACAGCCGGGGGTAAGGCGACCGAAATCAGGAAAATGCTGAAGATTGATTATTTCAACTCCGAATGGATTCTGGATTCTGACGTCGAGAATAATCCTTTGATATGGTTTGGTATGTTTAGATAACCCCCTGTCGATGTCAGGATGCTGCCAATGGAAGCACAGCTGATCTGTGTGGCAAAAGGATTGATCCTGTATGCGCCAGGCCTTAAAGGAAAGTAGGACGTCAGAAAACATTGGCCTCAAAACGGAGTGATGCCAAATGTGGCTCGCGAATTCCGCTTTTTGGCGGTGGGGTCATTGTTTTGATTAACCAAAAATCGCTACGGAACGGCTTGAATCATCCCCAACGGTGAAGTATAATTGTTAGCGTAAGCGAACAGCCCAGTCTCCAGTCAATGGCTGCGAGATGGGCTTTTGTTTTGAAATATGGTTAGCTATTACTAACAATAATCCAAAGCTACACCAACCAGCCGACTGAGCCGTTGCTTTTGAAAGAATGGGGGATACAGATATGAATCCATGGATTATTCTGGCGGAAATGGTCATCTTTGCTTTAGTCTTTACGGTCATCGTCTTTACGTATTACCAGGGTGACAGGAAATATAGTCCTGCGAGCATCCATAATTATCCGCCCGATATTCAGGAGGAATACTTTAAAACACATGAACGAGTTGATGTGAGCTATACCTCCAAAAACGTGCTCCTGACAAAGGGAATCGGGCTGATCCTCTTTACGGGCATTCTGTTGATCTGTGCGTTGGTTGCAGGAGCCAAAACCTTCTGGCAGGGCTTTTTCCTGGCGTTTGGTCTCATGGCATGGATTGGTGTATACGATACCTGTTTTCTTGACTGGGTGCTGTTTGCCAACCTGCCAATGTTCCGCTTGCCGGGAACCGAACATATGGACAAAGCGTATCACCAGAAGTGGTTCCATGCTAAGGGAATGCTGTTTCCGGGCATTATCTTTGCATTGATTCCTGCCATATTGGTGGGAGGACTGATTGCGGTGATACGGTAAGGAAATGGGGGGACATGAGGATGAGTACAGGAAGAGCGGAAAGGGATTTAAAAATCGGCTTATTCGGGGCAGTACTGACGCTGATTGGAGATCTCCTGATCGGTGCAGCAAGATTTCCGGAGGGAGCGAATATGCTTGAGGGATATTTTGCCATTGCACTGGCGATGCCAGCTTGGCGACCGATTCTCGGTGGGCTGATTGGCTTTCTCGGGATAAGTCTGGAATTCTGCGGGCTGATGACCATTTACCCGCTGATCAAAGTGAAGATGCCGCGCGGTGGTCAGTTCTATAAACTTGCGATGTACGTCTACCTTGCTGTTGCCGGAGGAGCTGTGCATTTGCCCTGCGGTGTATTCATGTGGCTCTACAAAGCTGTCACGGAAATGGCGGGTCAGAACGCCGGTTATGACATTGCGATGAGGTACCTCCTGTATTTCCTGCTGCCGGTCACCGCACTGTTTGCAGTGTTCTTTATCGGCGCCAGCATCGTCCAGTTCATTGCGTTTTTCAAGGGAAACACACCGTTTCCCCGGTGGTACTGCATATTTAATCCGCTGCTTGGCAAGATCGTATTTAACGGGGTTCGCCGACTTGGCAATACGGCACTGATCAACGGGATCGGAACATCGAACATGAGCCTTGGGGCGATCATCATGTTTATTGCGCTGCTGATTGGCTTTGGCAAGTATGCGCATGGGACAGAAGGCGGCGAGGAGAGAGTGTGAACATATGCGTACATCCAGACGAAAGATTCTGCTTGGCTGCCTGGCGATGGCTCTTGCGATGATTGGCGATTATCTGCTGGGCTTTGGTACGTTCAGCATGTCAAACGATCCAAATGTCTATATGGGGATCATGACAACGGTTGCCCCAGATTGGCGATATGCTGTTTCTTCCATCCTTGGCTTTCTCTCTGTTCCGCTTTTTGCCATCGCTGCGCTGGAACTTATGAAGGTGATGGAAAAGAAGTTCCATCTTGCCGGAACAAAGCTCTACCTGCTGTTTAAGATTGCCAATTGGAGCGGCATTCTGTATTTTGCGTTCATCCACATTGGCATTTGTATGCTGCCTGTAATGTTCAACGCCGGAATGGCGGCGACAGGGGATTCTGTCGCTTCCATGGACATGGTCATCCGGGTGTTGAAAAGCATTCTCGTTCCCATGGGGCTGAGCCTTATTTTCTGCGACGGCTTCGTCACAGTCGGCTGGATCGGCATGGTGGTCAAGGGAAGGCTGCCAGTTCCAAAGGCTGCACTCATTTGCAACCCGATCATCTGCCTGTTGCTGGGACAACTACTGAATGTGATTGTGGAAGGGCTGGATTCCGGCACGGAATCCTTTGGCTGGCTGCTGCTGTATCTGGTGTGCGCAATGAGACTGGTCGGGAAAAAGGAACGTATTTAAGACATTGCAACAACGGAAAGGCAACTGGTGGAAAATCCGGCATTCCAAAAAGCGATGATGAAGACGCTTCATGCGAGGATAAAGAATCACAGAAGGAATGGCCTTGCATAGATGACCACCGGGCCTTGGAATACGGCTGTGGCATAAGGGGGATTCAATGAGCGTTGGCGCAAAAGCAGCGGTTTCAATGCTGTGCTTCGCAAAGAAGCTCGGTTTGTTTCGGGCAAATCAAGATATTGACAGCGAAATCGTGAGGGCAAGGGAGTACAACAGAACACATCCATACAAAGAGCCCTCAGATCACAAGGCATTATACAGTACAGAAACAGTTGGCGGGTATCCCATCCTGAGGATTCAGCAGAATGGGTTGGCTCATAAGAAGGCGATCCTGTTTCTGCACGGAGGTGGTAATAAGGATGCCTGGAAGCCAGAGATTTCCTTTGCCAGAAATTACGGGAAACAAACCGGTGCGGATGTTTTTTATCCGATTTATCCGCCCTTCACGGAGGTATCCGTGGTGAAGACGGCAGATCTGATCTATGAGATGTATCAATGGCTTGCAGCTCGATATGGAGCAGGGAATATCGCTGTGGTTGGCGGCTCATATGGAGGCTTTCTTGCAATGCAGCTCCTCACGTGGATCAACAGGAACGGGAATGCCGTGAACATGCCATCTCTTCTGATCATGAATTCTCCCTTTGCCTTTCCGGAGACAGAGGAAGAGTGGAAGATGGCTCTGGAGCTTGAGAAAAACGATCTCATGGTATCGGAGGGAGCATTCAGACTCATGATGGATGGCATCATGCGGACTGATCCGCAAACGCCTGCTTATGCGCTGTATCCCGATAAAATGGATTTTCGTCATGCCCCGGAGACATATATCTTCTACGCGGAGGAAGCCTGCGCCTGTGTTGCGGATGCGATACAGAAGGCCTATCTGCGAGATGGTGCCAGGTTGCATATGCACAGGGAACCGGGCATGATGCATTGCTATGCCTGTGCGCCAGTATTTCCGGAGAGCAGGCGGGATTATAACAGACAAATCGAACGGATCAGGAACATGGAATAACCAATAGAGGTGGATGAGATAATGACGGCGATATGGGTAGGCCTTGCAGGAGCACTGCTGATGTTTGCCGGGGATATGCTGCTGTATTACACCCCGGAGGATTTTTTATACGGCCCCAAAAGCTCCAAAGCGGAAAAGATTGAAGCGATCATTGACGTCATGAAGCACCTGCCTGCAAAACGCGTCATGGCTGCCGGAATGATTGGTCCCATTGCTGCTTTTCTCTACTGTGTGGGATTCTATCACATCGTTTGCATTTCCAATGAACAGTCACATGCACTTGCCATGGCCTCATTTCTGCTCTCCTGCTTTGGCATCATCACGGGAGGAGCCTATCATAGCCATTGTGCCTATCTGGGACTCCTGGGAGAGGACAAGTACAGAGAGGCACTGCATATCGTTTCGAAGTATTTCCAGAAGCTTCCTCTGATTCTGTATGCCGGGGAAGGAGCGGGATTCCTTCTGCTTCTTGTCCTCATCGTAACAGGCAATACCCTTCTGCCACGATGGATGTTCCTGATAAGCCCGGGAGTTCTGTTCCTGTTAAAGCCCATCGTCGGCAGGTTGCCCAAAGGAATACGCATCATTGTTTCGGGCGGATGGACAAATCTGATCTCGGTGATCTACTACGCAGCACTGCTGATCATATTGTCGATTTGAGTAAGGACCATGTCCATCTCGTAAGTGATGACCTTGTCAGGAAGCAGATACCTGACATATGAACTTCGCGAGTCAACGAATACCAATATACCTGGAGAGGAACGTGCAGAATGAGCGTTTTATACAGTATACTGAAACCCATTGTACGGAAAGCTGTAAAGGGCAGCTCTGTCCATCAGGAAGCATCCTATGAGGAATTCAAGGAGGCTTCCTATGCGATTCAAAGGAAGTTCAGTTTTGCACTTCCACAAATCAGGGGTCTTGAATTTCGGGATGAGCAGCTGGACGGCTTTCACATTATCGTTGGAAAGGTAGCTGGAACGAATCCCGAGAGAGCCGTCGTGTACTTTCCCGGTGGCGGTTCCCGGCGGTGGCAGCTGCCTTATAAGCGCTCCATGAAAAACTACATACGGGAAACCGGAGCGGAACTGTGGATTCCGCTCTATCCGCTATTGCCGGATTATGATCTGCTGGAGGAAACAGAATTCACCATACGGGTACATGAAAAGATGCTGAAGCGGTTCCGCCCGGAAAACATTGTATGGCTGGGCTTTTCCGGTGGTGCGGACGTGCTCTTTCAGGCAGGACGATATATCGTAAAGAAGGCTTTGGACCTGCCGATGCCAGGGATGATGATTCCGGTCTCCTGTTCCGGCTTGCTTATGAGTGACGAGGCAAAGGAGCGCATGAAGGAGATAGATCCGCGAGATCCCATTCTGCACTGGGATATGTTTGAAACGATGGTCAGGTATTACAACCCGAAGGGAGATCTGCCGCAGTACATTCTCGGCAAGGCAGATGAGGATGATTACACCGGTTTTCCGAAGGTCATCATGTACTTTGCCGGGGATGAGGTGTTTGCCGGCATTGCGCCGGACTACGAGAAATCCTTTATCCGCTGTGGTGTGAAGGACTATAAGATCAAGATCCGTGAGGGAATGTTTCACGCATGGCCGGTATTTACCTTTGTAAAGGAAGGCCGGGAGGGTGAAAGGGAGATCATAGCGGATATCAACGCGTTTTTCCGGCAGAGAGAAAATGCATGAGATATCCACAGTTCTTCGTTGTGTGAAAATGGTCGGAAAATCACAATGTAATACAAGCTCCATTGGATGTGATAATCTGATATTTGGTTACTGTTCACAACCTTATCGAAGCAGGCGATTCCGGGCATCTTTCAAACGCAGCTGTACGAAAAAAGACACCTGATTAAATTTTATTTGAGGCTTTGGAACTGATGCACAGAAAATTTCGGCTGGATGCGTTGAGATTATTGACTTTCCGGCTCAAATCGGGTACGCTTAAATAAACTATGTGGGATATACTCCAGAATTGTACGCTTTTTTTGGTTTCCTTGTTTATGATCATACGGATGAGTTTGAAGACTTCATAGAAGAACATGATCAGACTATTGATGCTTTGATTGAGATTACGCACTCATCAGAACTTGTAAAGTATAAAAGGGATTATCGGACTGCGAAGGAGGAGTTGATGTGTGCTACGGAATTCAGGAACTGAAGAAAAGGACGTTTGTAGAAGCAGCTCAAAAATTTGGACAAACCATTACAACAACGATAGCTGCTTTTATTGAGGAATTCCATGTAAGCCGGGACGATGCTGAGCTGTCAGTGAATAAGTACTGGAAGAAGGTTTAAAAACCGGATGCTTTTACCCTCCGATCCCCATCCCATGTTTCCCATTCGGGTGTCGTTGCGGAGGATGTTCTTTGCCTATAGCCGCCGGTCAACCACAGGAGAGAATCAACGATGAAAGATATACCATCAAAAGTTGCAGATGCGATGTACCGCCAGATCCATAGCCGGAGCTATGCTGCCCCAGTCGATGTGCTTATGGACATCGGTGTGCTGGATAAGGCAAAGTACGATGATTGGCGCGCCGGGCGGGTTCCGTTCCTGGAAGCTGTGTGTACTGCTAATCTTCACAAGCTGACGGAGATGATGAAAGAGATCAGAAGCTATGCAGCAAGGGCTGGGCTGAAGCCATCGGTCAGAAGCTATAAGCACAAGGGGAAACCGCTACGGTTCTCCAAGACTGGAAATCCGAAGATTGAAGAAGCTTATGCGACGCATTATGTGATGGTAGAGAAGGAATGAACGAATGCTGCGCATGGTCGAAAGGCGACCCGATTCTTGAAGAATACCATGATCACGAGTGGTGCAAGATCAACCATGCCGATGACTTCCAGTTCATAATTTTGTGCTTAGAAGGGCAAGCATGGGTCTCTCCTTGGCGACCATCCTTCCGAAGGATTCGAAAGCCAGGCATGGGGGACTGAGCAGTTGAGGGAGCTTTGCCTTGTAAGCAGAGACACGTTAGATTTCTCCGGCTATTTCATCGAGGCAGAGAAAATCGCTGCCCTGCATGGCGTCTCCGTCGTCAATGGTGCTCTTATGAATAATGAGACCGCAAAAGCGATTGAGGAAAGGCAACAAAAAGATGCACAAAACGTGAAAGATAGGGCGATACTCACGATTCCTGAGATGGAGAAGCTTGCCAGGGAAGCATTAAGCGTTCGCTATGGCTTTACAGAGGAACAATCTGAGTGCCTTAAGAATGAAGAAGAGAATGGCCGCTATCTGCTTTTTGGACCAAATGAGATTCCTTGCTACGAGTTTTATTTTACGCTTGGATATGATGAGGATGGATATCAGGGGAGCGGAACGGGCATTTATACGGTGAAGGCCAATGTAGAGAATGGTACGATTGAGGACATCCTTTATGATTCTGCGCTGGCAGAAAATGGATAATCATCCTCAAAAAGGGCTCTCAAAGCCAGCCTGAGAACCATCAAATGATATGGCTCTGTGAGGCCAGGAACGCTTGAATAAGCGCTTCCTGGCCTTCTTGTATTGGGCCTGTGTTTGGCAGTGATCAGAGGATACATCATCGTATTGCGACAGTGTACAAATTCATCTTGTTGGATGGGGCTTTCAGTGTTAGAATAACAGCAATACGATGCATGCATCAAGAAAAGGAATTCAGTGCGGGAGGGATGCAGGCGATGAGCTCTATCCACTATGACAAACTTGTCCGAGATAAAATCCCTGATGTTATTCGAGCATCCGGGAAAGAACCAGTTAGCGATCTTCTTTCGAAGGAAGAGATGCTGCCTACACTTGGACGAAAATTGCAGGAAGAAGTGACAGAATACCTGGAGAGCCGGGATATCGAGGAAATAGCGGATGTGCTGGAGGTTCTCCACGGAATTGCATATCATATGGGTATCTCGTGGGATGATGTGGAAGCTACCCGGTTGCAAAAGCGAAACGAACGCGGTGGCTTTGAAAATGGCATACGGCTACTGGAAGTAAGGAATCCGTGAGGTGTCACTATGACGAGAATTGTCAGGACTGCAGGCGGCAATAGCAGCGCAGAAGACCGCTTTATTGAGCTCTTCTGTGATGCGTTTGGAGCAGATAAAGGCCAGTATGTGTATCTGCAGTTCCCGATGGTGGATATTTATGGAGGCCATCGAACAATTGATTTTGCTGTCTGTCTTCCGGATGGCCGTGTTGCCATCGAAATTGATGGGAACACATGGCATCAGCCGGGGAAGATCTCACAGGACAAATATCATGATGATTTGCTGAAGCAGAACAGTATGGTATTTGAAGGATGGCGCATATATCGCTGGACATCCGCCCAGATTGATCAGAATCCGGAACGCGTCAAGGATGAGCTGATCACATTCCTTGGACAGTCGCCAATCTTTCGGTATATCGAGGATTCGCTTCCTTCGCAGCAAGGGCAGGCGCTTGAACTCATGGACCATCAGGAGGAAGCGCTTAAAAATCTTGAGCAGATGCGACAGGAGCATAAGAGTATTGCTCTTTTGTTCCATGCGACAGGAATCGGTAAAACAGTCACCGCTGTCTCGGATGCGAAGGCATTCGGAAAGCGTACACTGTTTCTTGTTCATCGGCATGAACTGGTCGAACAGGCGGTAAACACGTTTGGACGAATATGGCCAGAGGCAACAGTTGGACGTTTTGAAGGCGGTATCCGTGAAACAGACAAATATGTGATCTGCGCAACCATTCAGAGCATTGCCCAGAATCTTGAAGTGTTTGACTCCCATGACTTCGGATATCTTGTTATTGATGAGTGTCATCATGGCACGGCAGAAACATATCGGAAGGTCATGTCCTATTTCGAGCCTGAATTCACTCTGGGGCTTACAGCAACTCCAGAACGGACAGACGGGGAAGATCTGCTTGAAGTATTTCAAAATGTCGCACACAAGCTTGATCTCAAAACCGCTGTTGAACTTGATACGCTGGTCCCGGTTCGTTGCATCCGTATCAAAACAAACATTGATATGCGCGATGTTCGGATCAGCGGTTTCAAATATAACACGCAGGACTTGGAGTCGACCATCCGTGTGCCTGAGCGGAATCAGTTACTTGTAGATACCTATTGTGAATACGTCATTGGAAAGCCAACGGTTGTTTTCTGTGCTTCCGTTCATCATGCGGAAGAAATAGCGGATCGGTTCAAAGCCAGTGGGGTTGAGGCAGCATGCATCTCTGGAAACACAAGGCCTGCAGAACGTAAACGAATTCTGGCTGATTATGAGTCAGGCATGCTGCCAGTGCTGTGTGCTTGTGACCTCCTGAATGAGGGGTGGGATTCCCCACATACACAGGTTCTTTTCATGGCGCGCCCTACGATGTCAAAGACAATATACATGCAACAGCTTGGCCGTGGTATGCGCAAATCACCGGGGAAAGACTTCTTGATGGTATTTGATTTTGTCGATAATGCCAACCTTTTTAACATGCCGTATTCTCTGCATCGAATGCTTGGAATATCAGAATACATTGCCGGTGGACTTGTCCTTGGTACAAAGTCAGGGATCAGGTTTGATCAGGACATGTTTCGGCAGGGAATTAAACCGGAAGTACTCATTGATTATCCTGTCCATATGACAGGGCTTGAAACCATCGACCTCTTCAACTGGCAGGACAGAGCCAAGGACATGATCTCTCAGATCGCTTTTACCCAGATGGTCAATGTGCAATCAGAGACCATTGATCGTTACATCAAGGAAGGAAAGATTGTGCCGGACATGGAAGTTCCGGTCAGCGAACACAGGAGCTTCAGATTTTTCGAAAAAGAAACTGTTGAACGGTGCGCAAAAGAATTCGGGTGGACGCTGATTACCCGCGAGAATATGAAAGACATTTTCCTGCGGATGGTGGAAACCATGACCATGAGCTACTCCTACAAGCCTGTCTTTATGCTTGCATTTGTCAATAACATGGATGAAACAGGCAATGCAAGGTTAGATGATGTGGCCAGGGAATTTGCAAGGTTTTATGAAGCGCGTCGGGAAAAAGGCCTACCGGTAGAAAAGAAGGCTTGCATCTTTACCCGAGGTGGTTATTCCCAGCGAGAGGTGGAGCGGCTGATTCTGAGCATGCCTTTCAAACGCTTTGAAGATATGCACGTGATGCACCATGCTAAACAATTGGGTACGCTGCAGTTTTATAAACAGCTCTACAAACAACTGACACCAGAGGATCTCGAAAAAGTAAAGGCATGGTGTCACAAAGGCATAGAAAAGTACTTTGGCGAGTAACCAGGCAAAACTGGAGGAAAAAATCAAAATAGAGGGTTCATGCGTGTAAAGCATGCACTGGAATTCTTCAATGTGAGATTGGAGAAAAGATAGATGAATAGCTATCAGTATGATGCTGTGATCCATGTTGATTCGGAGAGTGGCGGAGCATATGTCGCTTTTCCGTGGGATATACGCAAAGAGTTTGGCAAGGGCCGGGTGAAAGTCCACGCCGAGTTTGACCAAATCCCATATGACGGGAGCATAGTCAATATGGGCGTAAAAAACACGGATGGGAGTATTTGTTATGTGATCGGCATTCTGAAATCTATCCGAAGCAAACTGGGTAAAGGAGACGGAGATACTGTTCATGTAGTGATTACAGTAGACACCGGTGACTTAACACTAAAAGAAACATTGTTCTTTTCTGAACATGTATCTGTGGCGAATCTGTATCAAGCGCTAAAAGAACGTATCTATGAGGATATTTCAGATGTTCGTGTTAAAGTCCAAAAGACGCAGATATCATTTTACACGAGTCACATGTTTGCTGCGGTATCTTTCACTCCGGTGAGGAAAGCAAAGGAACGCCCGGATCCATTCCTGACGGTGACATTTGGTCTACGCCGTAAGGTTGATTCTCTTCGTATTGATGCGGCTGTTGAACCGTATCCAGACCGTTGGACACATCATGTCATGATATGCGCTTCGAAAGAAGTGGATGATGAACTGATGGAATGGATAAAAGAGGCAGCCGGTGTTGCATCCAATAAAAGGTGATCATCATGAGGCGAATAAAGCGGAGGTTGAGCGTATCATTGAGGGAGTCGGACATGAGAAGGACGATGTTCTCAGGGAGCACTACAGAGTATTGCTCCAACTCGTGATAGAGAAGAACCCACAGTTTATCGAAACGGTAAGGAGGGATAATGCAATGGGAGATGTATTGATGGAGATTGTGAAAGATAGAGTGGAGGAAGAGGTAAGTTCAGCTGTAAAGGAAGAGAAGCAGCAACTCACTTTGGCTCATATTAGTGATATCATGAAGAAATTGAATTATACAGCTAAGCAGGCTATGGATTTGATCAGCGTTCCTCAATCACAGCGTAGTACCTATACGAAACTCTTGAGTAAGCAGGCGCGGTAAATGCTTGACTCTCATTGGCTTGTAAAAAACACACATCCATCATAGAATGAGTTTTGCGAAACTGAGAATTGCATTTCGAATGCTGTTATTCTGTTAAGGGAAAAGAAAACGAAAGAAGAATGGGAATACATTTGAATTCGGAAAGAAAGAGAAGATGAACACACATGCAGTTGTGGCCAATGGAGAGTTTACCATTATTGATTTCATACTCCTAAAGCAAGAATGGAACGTGAATTTTTAAAGTAACAGTATGTAAAATGATGTCTGACAAAATAGTTTTCATTCGGAATTTCACTTCAAAAGCGATTGAGTCTAATCAGAAAATTTGCTATAATTTGTAAGTAGATGTATGTTTCTGTTTTGATATGATAATATATAAACAAAGAGCATGATGTGCGACTTAGGCAAGTTTGAGAGAGGAGAACAGTCGATGGCAGATGATATCAGGAAACTTACGGAACAGGAACGAAAAAAGAAAATTGAATACCATCTGGCCGAATTAAAGAAACTT